>RZZM01000747.1 GCA_009929845.1 Spartobacteria bacterium | reverse complement strand
CCGTCGAAACCTGTTTGGTGAATTTGGCGTGGGCCTCGAAGGGCGTGCGGATGACTACGATTCCGAATCGGTGGTCCGTCGCGCCAAACGTAACTTCTTCTTCGCGCCCTGGCATGGGCATACCCTGATCGGCACGGTGTATAAACGCTTTGATCAACGGCCTGAAACAGCCGGACTGTCATCGGAGGAAATCGCCGCCTTCATCCGGGATGTCAATGCGCTCTATCCGCCCGCGGCATTGACCCTGGAGGACGTGGCCTACACCCATGTGGGGGTGTTGCCCGCGCCGTACCGCGGCGGTCGAACCGATTGCGCGGACCCGTCGCGCGACACCGTGGTGGTGGATTACGGCGCATTGAAGATGATGAACGGCCTGTATGCGGTTCGCGGCGTGAAGTACACCACCGCCATTGATGTAGCCGCGAAAGTGATTCGCCGTGTTGCCGCCCGCGTCGGCTGGACCTTGAAAGGCGCGCCCGATGCCCCGATCTACGGCAATGAAGATATGACGCAGGCCGCGGAGATTATGGCGGCAGCGCGGGCGCTGCATCTGGAGGTGGATGAGCATACCGCCGGGCGCCTGGCGATTGAATACGGCCCGCATTACCGTGAGGTGCTGGCCATCGCGGCTGAAAACGCGTCCCTGGCCGAACGGGTGACCGCCGAACGTCCGGTACTCGGCGCGGAAGTTGTGCACGCTGTGCGCAACGAGCATGCGCGGCATCTTGACGATGTGGTCCTGCGCCGCACCGTGCTGGGCTCCTACGGCTATCCAGGGGACGCCGCCGCGCAGACCTGCGCGGACATCATGGGCAGCGAGGCTGGATGGTCGCCGGAACGTAAAACACAGGAAATCGACGCCCTCAAACGCGCCTACCGGCAACGCGGCCACGGGTGAACGCCGCTCTTCCGCTGCTGTTTTAAGCCACGGATGGGCGCGTCTCTTCCGCTGTTGTTTTTTAGCCACGGATGAACGCGGATAAACGCGGATGTTTTTTTATCTTTTTCTTATCCGCGAAAATCCGCGCCCATCCGTGGCTCAAAAAAACCGTTCCATTCGCTCATGAATGGCCACAAAGGGCACAGAATTCATTTTTGAACTCGTTTTGACATCTATGTACAGCTATTGTAGCTTATAAAGAGCTGGTC
>RZZM01000322.1 GCA_009929845.1 Spartobacteria bacterium | reverse complement strand
GTGGCCACGGCCAACAAGGCGTTTGTGCCATATCCAAGAAAGACCCGTCCGACCACCTGTGTTCCAAAGAGTGTCCCGTCAAAGGGCCCATTCGTGCCCAACGCATGAACGGCATAAAACGCTACCGTGGCGGTCTCATCATCCACACTCCCCGCCACCCGCAAGGCGTCAATTTCGCCCACGGTCGTTTCGCCGAGGTAATTGGTGACACCGCCGGCCACCAGGAAATCCTCCGGCAAATCCAGGACGACAGAAGGCGCCACGCTGTCGCCGGAGATATCCTGAACAACCGAGATATGCTGCGTCACGCTGTTGCCGACCTGGTCCGTCGCCACAACGCGAATGGCGTTGACTCCATTCGTAAGATATACTTTCTCGTGCGCAAAAAAACCGCGGGTCACCTGGTCGGCTATTGTGCCGTTCACATACACTGAAGGGGTACCGGCCGTATCCGTTACATTCCCTTCGAGACGCACCCAGCGACGATCGGTCATGAATCCGTTGGTCGGACTGCCTATAGTAAGCGCCGGCGGTTCCGTGTCCAAAATGATGCTCGACGTAATGAGGGGACTGCGGGCGCTGTCATTGGCGCGCAATAAGTGCGCATAGATCGTCCGCCACGCATTCTCCGCCGATTCAAAATGATAGGCCACCGACTGCCCGAACGGATTGGTCGTGCTGCCCTCCATGGACCGTGCGCCGGCCAGTTCCACGTAGTCACCGATCAGACCGCCAAAGACCAGCGATACATTGGTATCGGACGTGTACAGGGCATTATTGTTAATGCGGAATTCCAATACAGGTGTACTCTCCGCATTGGCTGGATGCTTGCCCATATACACCTCATAGCCATCCATGGCCCAGTCACTATCAGAATCCGGATTCTCAGGACTCGAGTTGTACAGGTATTCCCCATAGTTGTAGAGGGCGTCGCCGTCATAGTCCTGCTGCGCGTCACCCCCGTCCAAGGGATTCAAGAAATTCCAGCCCATTTCGTATACATCATCCATCCCGTCGCTATCCACATCCAGCGCATTGGTCAGCGCCACCTGCCGCAAACGATAGAATTGCCGCGAACCCGGCAAAGAAAGAAAATCCAGATTGGTCCACACCTGCGAGGTCTGCTCAATCCACCCCATGTCGATGACCGACCACGGACCACCCGGATGATCAGCCGAACACACCTGGAAATAGGAATCGGTTTGGCCGGAAAAAACCAACCCATAGGTAGCTGTCCCCACCCGCGCTACCGTGACTGTAAACGCATAAACCGGTAACGTTCCCAAACACCCCAATACCACGGCGCCTATAATAGACTTCAGCATTTTCATTACATCTCCTGCACTTGCGTACTTGTTGCCAACTAGTATGCTTTTAAATACGCGCACCAGGCGGGGAGGGCAAGTAGAAAAATGAAAAATAATGTGCTAATATCGCTTATTATTTTCTATTAACGGCGATAAACAGGAAAAGGCCTATTGCTGGAATAAGGGATCCAACGGCAAAGATGTCACCCGTCCTGGTATAAAGAGTCTGCATGAATGGCTCCCTTGGCGCTTCTACGGCGCGGACGATAAAGCCATCGGTCAGGATCGGATAACGATTATTTTCTGGAACCCTTCCCAATGGATCAATGAAACAGGTAAGCCCTGTGTTGGTCGCGCGCACGGCCGGCACCCCGTTTTCCACGCAGCGGAAAATACAGTGCAGCATGTGCTGGCGCGACCCGCTGGAGACATCAAACCAGGCATCATTGGTCTGGTTGATCAATACGCGCGCGCCGTTGCGCACCGCCTTGCGCGACAGCCCCGGCAGGGTATCCTCAAAACAAATCAGCACCGCAAAGGGGACCCCGCCCTCCTCTACCCGAAAAACCGTGGCCGTAGTGCCCGGCGAGAAACTCGCCTCAATGGGACTGAAGGAGGAAATGAAGGGAAAGCGATGGTGGTATGGCACGTATTCACCAAACAGGACCAAATGTTGCTTGTCGTACGCATCCACGATGCGCCCTTCACGGTCAAAAAGAAAGGAGCTGTTATAATACCGGCTGACGCCCTCATCCGTCCTTTCTGTGTCCATCGACCCGACCAGGATCGGAACCCCGTTTTCACACAAATCCATGACAAGGTTGTAGCTGGGCACACTGCTGCGCACATCGTCGGGCACAGCGGTTTCCGGCCACACGATTAAATCGACCTCCGGCACATGCGAGGCGGCGGCGGTAATGCTGCGAAGTCTGGAATAAATGGTTTCAACATATTCCAGGGTCCATTTATTAACCTGGGGGATGTTGGGTTGCACTAGCGCTACCCGAAAGGGGGTGGTTTCCGGATTATAGTCACGCACCGTGCGCCATCCATAGGAATGTACACAGGCCCAGACCAGGACCCCCGCCATAAGCTCTGGATGCCAGTGACGCCCCAACCGGCCCCGCTTCTCGATGTATCGCAGCGCAGTCACGGCAAAGGCCGCATTCACCCACAGCACTACGGCAGACACCGCATACACCCCGCCCAGCCGCGCTACCTGTATGATGGTGATGTTGGCATGTTGACTCACCCCGACCGGGTTCCAGGGAAATCCCGTCAGCAAAACAGATCGGAGGTATTCAAACCCCACCCATGTCAGGACACACAACAGCATCAAGCCAATATTCAACAATGGACGTGTTGTCCCATACCGGCCGACCCACCACGAAACGACCACCGGCAAGGGGATGAAATACAAGGCGCAATAGGCGGCCAGGGTCATCCACCCCATATAGGTCACATGGGTTATCCAATGAATCGAAAACAGCCAGAAGACCAGACCACTCACAAACCCCAGGCGCGCGGCCTTGCCGATGCCGGTCTTGGCCGCGGAAATCATCAGGGGCGCCATGCACAGCCAGGCCAGGTCTTTGATTTCAAACGGAGGAAACGCCGCCGCCAGCCCCAAACCGGTCAATACAGGTCCCGCCCATATCCCCATCCTGCCAAGGTCTGATTTCGATATGGACTTCACAGGCATCCGCCCCCGGGATCGTTGTTCACAGGCCGGCTTATGCCGCACCGCAGCATTTCTTGTATTTCTTACCGCTGCCGCAGGGACAGGGATCGTTGCGCCCGACTTTGGGATCATCACGCCGCTGCGGACTGGACTTGCCGTGCAGCGCTTCCTCCATCGCGGCGTCCGCGCCCGGAGGCGCGCTGCGTGGTCCGGGCGCCGCCCCGCCGCCCCCACGCCCCAGTACGGCCACTTCATTGTGCACATAGGTTTGCCGGGGCAGTGACGAGAGGAAGGTGCGTAATGAATTCTCCGAGGTGGAAAAACGAAAGACACGGCTGGCTATCTCGGATTTCACGGTATCCATCAAGTCCGCAAACATGTCATAGGCCTCATGCTTGTATTCAATCAGGGGGTCCCGTTGACCATACGCGCGCAGCCCCACCCCCTGCCGCAGGGCATCCAGGTTCCGCAGGTACTCCTGCCAATGGGTGTCAATGGAACTCAACACCACGAAGCGCTCCATGTTCGGAAGGGCCGCCGGGTCCTCGGATTTCACCTTGAGGGCATAGGCCTCGTTCACCCGGCTGAAGACAAATTGCGTCAGCTTGTCCATGTCCTCCGTGAGCCCACTGACATCTTCCACCTTCAAGCCGATCGGGAAGGTGCTGTTTACCCAGTCAACAAAGGGCGCGCACGCTTCTTCCCCGTCACCGGAAACCATCGACTTCGCATTGCTCTCGATGACATCTTCAATAATATCCAGCAGGCGTTCCCGGACCTCTTCGGAGGAGACAATTTCACTGCGGAACCCGTAGATCACCTCGCGTTGCTGGTTCATGACATCGTCATATTCCAACGTGCGCTTGCGTATCGAAAAGTTCTGCTGTTCCACGCGGCGCTGCGCCGTTTCGATCGACTTGTTCAGCCAGGGATGCTGCAACACCTCCCCTTCCTCCATGCCCAGCTTCTCCATGATCCCGGACATCCGGTCTGAACCGAACAAGCGCATGAGGTCATCCTCCAGCGACACATAAAAACAGGAGGAGCCCGGGTCTCCCTGGCGCGCGCAGCGACCACGCAACTGCCGGTCGATACGGCGCGACTCGTGGCGCTCCGTTCCGATTACATGCAATCCACAGGGCTTTTCAAGGAGCAACTGCCGCAACGTCTTGCCGTCCACCTTGTCTTCCAACCGGGTCTGCGAAGTAATGATATCACGCCCGATATAGACTACGCCTTCGCCCAGTTTAATATCCGTGCCACGGCCCGCCATATTGGTGGCAATGGTAACCGCCCCCGGTTGGCCGGCGCGCGTGACGATCTCGGCCTCGGTCTGATGGTTTTTCGCATTCAACACGTTGTGCGGTATTTTGCGTCCCCGGAGCATGCGACTCATCAACTCCGAAGTTTCCACGGAGATGGTGCCCACCAGCACGGGCTGGCCCTGGGCATGGCATTCGGCAATCTCGTCGATGACGGCTTTAAATTTCTCTCGCTGCGTCTTGAAAATCATGTCATTGGAATCCACGCGCCGCACCGGCCGGTTGGTCGGGATCACGACCACATCCAGCCCATAGATTTGATGAAATTCATCGGCTTCAGTCTCCGCGGTGCCGGTCATGCCCGAGAGTTTGTCATACATGCGGAAATAGTTCTGGATCGTGATGGTGGCCAGGGTCTGGGTCTCCCGCTCAATCGTAACGCCTTCCTTGGCTTCGACCGCCTGATGAAGCCCGTCGCTCCAGCGCCGTCCCGGCATCAACCGGCCGGTATTCTCATCAACAATCATGACCTGATTTTCCTGCACCACATAGTCCACATCTTTTTCGTACACACAGTAGGCGCGGATAAGCTGGTCGACATTGTGAATCCGCTCGCTCTTCTCGGTAAACTGGTCCTGCAACTCCTGGCGGCGCGCAAATTTGTCCTCCTCACTGATGGCGCTGTCGCCGTCTAGCTCCGACAGCGCGCTGACCAGGTCCGGCAACACATAGGCCTCGGCATCGTCCGGACTCAGGGCCTCGCACCCCTTTTCGGTCAGACTGGCATCATGTCCCTTTTCATCAATAGTAAAAAACAGTTCCTCGCGCAGCGCGCGTGCCTGGTCCTTGCGCATGTCGGTGAGCATCTGCCCGTCAATCTTCTCGAACTGCTTGCGCACCGCGGGATCTTCCATCATATGAAGGAATTGCTTGTTTTTGGGCATCCCCTCGTGCACCTGATAGAGGAGCAACTGCGCCTCCTCCCGATTACCGGCTTCCAGCAACTCCTTGGCCTCATTCATCAGGCGGGTGCATAAATCACGCTGTCGTTTGACCAGGCGGCTGACCACCGGCTTCAACTCGCCATATTTGTGGGTCGATTGGGGGGCCGCGCCGGAAATAATCAACGGGGTGCGCGCCTCATCAATCAGGATACTGTCAATTTCGTCAATGATCGCGTAGTGGTACCCGCGCTGGACCTGGTCCTCCGGTCGCATGGCCATCCCCATATCGCGCAGGTAGTCAAACCCGAACTCACTGTTGGTTCCGTACGTAATATCCTTGCCATACTCCAAACGGCGCTCCGACGGGTGCATCTGGTTCTGGATACACCCCACCGTCAACCCCAGGTATTGGTAGACCGCCCCCATCCACATGGCGTCACGACGCGCCAGGTAGTCATTCACGGTAACCACATGCACCCCTTTGCCGGTAAGGGCATTCAGGTA
>RZZM01000321.1 GCA_009929845.1 Spartobacteria bacterium | reverse complement strand
GTTATTTTTTGGTGATGTTGGCCTTGTTTTGGTTTTGGTTGTTGTTTTGCGTGCTCGATTCGGTGTTTTCTTCTTCGGCGGCTTTGTCGGCGCCCTGTCCGCCCTGGGCCTGGTTGACGGCGGCGGTGACGGCGGGGGCGACGGGGATGCGCACCATGCGGGTGATTTCAACGGGGTCGCCGTATTCTTCGAGCGGGTCCATGTAGAGGGTGACCTGAATGATGCTGGGGAGGGCGTTGGTATCCTCCCATTCGTCTTCCCAGACTTCGTCTTCGGTGTTGTAGACCTTGCAGTCGAGGCCTTTGACGATGGAGGAGATATGCCAGGCGTCGACGTCGCCGGCATCTTCCGGGTCGGCGAGATGGGGAAAGGCGCGCACGGCGAAGGATTCATCCCCGTCCTTGTTGTCTTCGATGGTGGTCTCGATGCGGTGAAGTCCCCTGGTCAGGTAGGAATCGCGGGGAATGAAGGCGGTGCCGGCGGTGACCCAACTGATTTTATCGTTGGGGGACGAGCCCGATTCCCGGCTTTCGAGCCAGAAGCCGTACTTCTCGGGGGCGCTTTTGAAGAAGGCGGCGGAGCGCAGGGCGGAGACGAGTTGTTCCATGACGAAGTCCCCGTGGTGCAGGCCGTCGATCGCCTTGCTGCCCTGTTCCCAGGCGCGGGTGATGGTGGAAAACGTGCCGATGATGATGGTCATGGCGGTGACCATCAGGACCATGGCGACGAGTAGTTCGAGCAGGGTGAAACCTTTTCTTTTTCGGTCAGCGTTCAAAGGAGCCTCCCTCTGTGGCTTCGGGGGCGTAGAGGTAAGTGACCACCTCTTCCTTGGTGTCCCGGCCCCGGTCGGACCAGATGACGCGCATGGTGATTTTGTAGAGGCCCTCTTCGTCTTCCCCTTCCTCGGCTACCTGCTCGATGGTGCGGGACCATTTGTAGTCCTCATAGGGCGGGTCAAAGGAACCGGAATCATCGCCGGGCTCAATCTCTTCGTCAAAGAGCGGATCGGTAAGTTCGATCTGGCCAAGCAGGCGGCGGGCGTTTTCGTAGTTGCGGGCTTTGCGGGCGATGGCGAGGCAGCGGGAGGTGGTGGCGGTGAGGCCGACGAGGCTGATCCCGAGGATGACGAGGGCGAGCATGACCTCGATGAGGGTGAGGCCCTGTTTACGGCCTGATTCTTTCGCCACGTTCATTGCGAATAGTCCAGTTTAGCCTTGGCGGAGAGGGGGTCGATATCAATGGTCACGGTGGTGTTATGTTGATCGCGCAGGACGATGGTGTACTGATCGCACATGCCGTTGGCGTAATAATTGACACCGTAAATACCGTCGACTTCCTCGAGGTTGCCATCGCTGGTAAGCTCGACAATCTCCACATCGCTCTCAATCGTTTTTTTGAGCAGGGTATTCACCGAATAGTTATCGGCGCTGTCCTCTTCGGCGCCGGGACTGATGGGGCCGGACTCGTCCAGGAACTTATCTTTTTCGGTAGTGGATTTAATGCCGACGATTTCGATGGTGCCCAGCGCCCGGTCGAAGAGGATGGCCGTATCCATTTGCTGGAGTACAGCGGTGGCGCGCGCATAGCGACTGGCCATGATGATGGTCCGCACCGTCGCGCGCAGTTTGGCGCCGCGGAACGAGGACATAAAGTACGGCACGGCCACGCCCATTGAGATGAGCATGATTACCACTACCAGGAGCACTTCAATCAAGGTGAACCCTCGCTGTTTGCCGCCGCATCGCATACCTGACGTCCGCAGTCCGCCTAATTGCCCGCCGGGCGGTTGCTGATTTCCTTGCCGGTGGTGCCGCCGGTGGATTTCAATTCATAGCCGTCGGAGGTGACACTGTACACATACTCGTTGCCCCAGGGGTCCTTGGGCACCGCGCCGTCCTTGAGGTAGGGCCCGCGCCAACTGTCGTCCGAGCCGGACTTGCTGACCAGCGCGTTGAGGTTGGGCGGATAATTACCGATATCGAGTTCGTACATATCGAGGGCGATGCCGATGGCCTTGATGCTCGCCTGCGCGGCGCCTTCCTTGGCCTGTCCGGTCCGGCCCGCGAAGCGGGGCACGGCCACGGCCGCCAGGATGCCGATGATGACCACCACCAGCAGAATTTCAATCAGGGTGAAACCGGCCCGGCTGTTGCGCCGCTGTTCCCATTGTTCATGCTTTTTCATCTGTTTGTCCTCCTGTTGCCTGCGCAACGCGCGCTGTTTGTTTGCTACACATTTAATCCGCTGGTCAGGTCAAAGACCGCCAGCAACATACTGATGGCGACGAAGCCGACCATGACGGCCATGCCAACCATCAGGATCGGCTCCATTAAGGTGGTAAGGATTTTGATATTCCGGTCGAGTTCCTTGTCGTACCGGTTGGCGATGTGTTCCAGGGCCCCGGCCATATCGCCGGTCTGTTCGCCGACGGCCAGCATGTCGGTGAGCAGGGGCGGGAAAATACGTCCGGCGGCGAGGGGGCCGGAAATGGTCGAGCCGTCGGTGACACGTTCGCGGGCCATGTGGATTTCCTCGGCGATGACCTGGTTGCCGGCGGTTTCCTCGACGATGCTGAGCGCCTGCAGCACGGCGACTCCGTTGGTCAGCAGCGCGCCCAGTGTGCGCGCGAAATGGGCGAAGGCGTTGGCCGAGACAATGGAATGAACGATGGGCAGTTTCAGTTGCAGGGCATCCCACCAGCGGCGACCCTTGGGGGTCTTCAGGGCGCGTTTGAAGAAGTAGCCGCCTACGATAAGTGCGGCCAGCATATACAATCCGTAATTCCCCAGGATATCGCTCATCTTGATCATGATGCGCGTGGGCAGGGGCAGTTTGGAGCCGAGTTCGGCGAAGATGGCGGTAAAGCGCGGCACGACAAAGACCATGGCGAAGATCATGGTGCCGCCGCCCATGAGCAGGATGATGGCCGGATAAATAAGGGCCATCGCCACTTTTTCGCGGGCCTCGGAGACGCGTTCGTAGTGGATGCGCAGACGTTCGAGGGCGTGGGGCAGGGCGCCGCTGGCTTCGCCGGCGCGCACCATGCTGATGAAGAGCGCGCTGAAGGTCTCCGGCCAGCGTCCCAGGGCCTCGGAAAGACTGGCGCCCTGGATAATCTCGTCGCGCAGGTCCTCGACAATCTCGTCCTGCGCCTTGTCCGTTTTGCGGCGCGAGAGGGTGTTGAGCGCATTCCCGAGCGTCATGCCCGACGAGAGCAGGTCGCCCAGCTCGCCGGTGAAGAGCAGCACGTCCCGCAGCTTCATGCGCGCCTTGCGGATCGAATGGTGCGTGAGCTTCATGGGCAGTTTTTTCTTCTTGGTCTTGCCCTTTGCGTCCTTGCCGCCCTTTGCGGCGGCCTTCGCTTTGACGGCCTTGCCTTCGGTAACGGATACAGGCACCAGTCCATTACGTTCAAGCTGCATCAGGGCGTTGCGCTTATCGTTGGCCTCGATGTTGCCGGCCACTTTCTGTCCGTCCTTGCTGCGTGCGGTATATCTGAAATTCGGCATATCTCGTTCAACCCCTCGTTATTATTCGTCCCAGAAGGCTTCGTCTTCTTCCGATACGCGGATGACCTCTTCAATGGTGGTGACCCCTCCGAGTACTTTTGTCCAGCCGTCGTCGCGCAGCGTGAACATGCCTTGGCGCAGGGCCTCGGCCTTGATTTCATTGGACGACGCGCGCGAGATGATCAGCGGGCGGATGTGATCGGAAATGACCAGGATTTCGTAGATGCCGGTTCGTCCGTTGAATCCCGTCTGTCGGCATTCATCACAGGCGGCCGCCTCGTAGATGGTCCCTTCGCTCAGGCGTTCGAGGTCGAAACCGGCCTCTTCGAGGATGGCTTTGTCGATGGGCCAGGGCGTTTTACAGTTTTTGCAGAGTTGCCGCACCAGGCGTTGGGCGACGAGGCACTCGACCGATGAGGCGACCAGGAAAGGCTCGATGCCCATATCGAGGAGTCGGGTCACCGCGCCGGCGGAATCGTTGGTGTGCAGGGTGCTGAAGACCAGGTGGCCGGTCAGGGCGGCGCGGATGGCAATTTCCGCCGTTTCCTTGTCGCGAATTTCGCCGACCATGATTACATCCGGGTCCTGGCGCAGGATATTGCGCAGGCCCTCGGCGAAGGTCAGGCCGATATCGGCGCGAATCTGCACCTGATTGACGCCGGCCATTTCATATTCGATCGGGTCCTCGGTAGTGATGATGCGCTTATCCACGGAATTGATGGTGTGCAGCCAGGCGTAGAGCGAGGTGGATTTTCCCGAACCGGTCGGACCGGTCACCAGCAGGATGCCGTGGGGCTTGCGGATCATCTTGTTGAGGACCACCTGGTCGCGTTCGGCCAGACCGAGCTTGTCCATGCCCAGCATGCCGCTGCTGCGGGCCAGCAGACGCAGGCTGACACTCTCGCCATACACGGTCGGCATGGTGTTGACACGCACGTCGATTTCCTCGCCACGGATACGCAGGCTGATACGTCCGTCCTGCGGGAGGCGTTTTTCGGCGATATCCATATTGGACATCACCTTGATGCGCGAGATGATGGCGGACTGAAAGCGTTTCAACTGGGGCGGCACCGGGGCCTCGTGGAGCACGCCATCCACACGGTAGCGGATGCGCAGGTCCAGTTCCATCGGTTCCATGTGGATATCCGTGGCGCGGTCCTGGTAGGCCTCCCAGATGATCTGGTTGACAAACTTGACCACGGAGGCCTCCTGGTCGAGTTCGCTGATATCGTGCGAGAGCAGGTCGTCTTCCTCGGCCACCTCGATGCGGCCGTCCTGCATCATGCGGTCGAGGGTGTCGGCGCCCACCCCGTAGAGCTTCTTGGCGGCCTTGCCCAGCTCCGCCGCGGTGCTCAGGGCCAGCTTGATGCGAAAGCCCGACGCCAGCCGCAGCGCATCCTTGAGGCCGGGGTTAAACGGGTCATGTGTCGCCACGCGCAACACATCGTTTTCCAGCAACATGGGAATGACATTGTACTGGAAAATCGCCTTGGGGGGCAGTTTTTCCAGCACCGAGGACTCGACAGGCTCTTCCCCGATGCGCACATATGGAATCGACATCGCCCCGGCCAGCGCCTCCAGGAATTCGGGTTCCTTGGCAAAGCCCAGCTCGACCACCACATCCGTGATGGACTGGCCCGACTGCTGGTGATAGCGCAGAAGCTCCTCCACCTGCTGTGGCGAGAAAAGTCCTGTTGCTTCAAGCAATCTTCCTAATTTTGTGGGCGCTGCAACCGCCATATAGCTACCTGTCTGTTATGTTGCCTTTAGTTCAATCACAACATACACCATCCAATTGCACAAGGTGAAACTCGCAATTCTGAAATAACGTTAAGGGCAGATAATCCGCCTTTTTAATGCTTTGACGCATTATCTCAAATCATTGCAGGGGCGGGGGTCATGCGACAGACCAATTCCAGGGCACGCATAGCACATCTTCGGTAATCCATCTTGGCGAATCAACTGGCGCAACAACTAATCCGTCGGCAATCTGAAAATTTCGGGTATGATTTTCTAAAGGCATTGATGCCGCTTGCGCATCCTGATAGGGATCAAAAACAACATAGTCCCAAGCTGAATACTCATGTTTGAGTAAAGTGGTTTTACCCACCTGTCGAGCGCCGGAAACCACAACCACCGGAAAGGTGTTAACCAGTCGTCGCAATCTGTCACTTATATGCCTTTTTTGATACATG
>RZZM01000320.1 GCA_009929845.1 Spartobacteria bacterium | reverse complement strand
TGTCTGGAAATCCCCGGCGATGTGGAAGGCTTCGGCATTGTATTTTCGGAAGCCGCCCTGGCGGGCGCGCCGGGCGTGGCCACCACCGTGGGAGGGATTCCCGAGGCGGTGGCCGACGGGGAAACCGGGTTGCTGGTTGCGCCCGGTGATTTCGCGGCGCTGGGCGCGGCAGTCGGGCGGTTGCTGGATGACGAAGGCCTGCGCAACCAACTTGCCGCCAATGGCGCGCGGCGCGCACGCGCCCTTTTCAGTTGGCAGGTGACCACCCGCGCCTATGAAGAGGTCTTCCGGAAGGCCGCTCCGCAAAGGATGGGCGAGGGGAAGAGTGCGATTAGGATGGGCGACGATGACATAGGGCATCACGCATAATCCCAACGCGGGAAGAGGCTCGTTGTTCAGGCTTCAGCCTGCCGCGCACGGCGAGCCACGCGCACCCTTCCGGGACAAAAATGCCGGGGAAAGGATGATTTTCAGTGAGAAATGGCACATCACTCGGGTTGTGGGCGCGGCCCGCCTTGGTTTTTATTGTCCGTTGACTAAACACCCCGAGTTCGGTAATATATAACAGTACGGCAGGATATAACTGGTCCCTCTGTGGCCAGGGGTAAAGACGGAGCGGAAAGCGCAATGAGTGGACAGGAAAAGAATACGCGCAGTATGAAACCAAATTTGTATGTGGGGATTGGGGCCTCGGCGGGCGGGCTGGAAGCGATTGAGGCCTTTTTCTCGAATATGCCCAACGATAGCGGACTGGCCTTTATTGTGGTGCAGCATCTTTCGCCGGATTACAAGAGTATGATGGTCGAGTTGCTCTCCAAAAAGACCCGCATGAAGGTCGTGCGGACCGAGCACCAACTGGAAGTGCAGGCGAATACCGTCTACCTGATTCCCCCCAAGAAAAATTTGACCATCTTTCACGGAAAGCTGTTGCTCAACGAGAAGGACCTGGACCGCGGAATCAACCTGCCGATCGATATTTTCCTCAAATCGCTGGCCGAGGACCAGGGCCCCCGCGCGGTGGGCATTATCCTTTCGGGCACCGGCAGCGACGGCACGCGCGGCGTGCGGGCCATCAAAGAGTACGGCGGCATGGTGATGATCCAGGACGAGCAGAGTTCCCGGTTTGACGGCATGCCGCGCGCCGCCGCCGGGACCGGGCTGGCCGACTTCATCATGCCTCCCGCCAAGATGCCCGAGCAACTGCTTTCTTTTGCCAGCCACCCGTGCGTGACGGCCGACTCGACCGTCAAACCCCTGTTGACCGACGAGGACAGCCTGACCCGTATTTTCGCCTTGCTGCGCGAACGGACGAAGGTGGATTTTACCTACTACAAGCCCAACACCATCATCCGTCGTATTGAACGGCGCATGGGGGTCAACCAGATCAACGAGCTTCCCGGCTATGTGGACTTCCTGCAGCAGAATCCCGATGAGCAACTGGCCCTGTACCGGGAGTTCCTTATCGGCGTAACCAATTTTTTCCGGGATGACGACTTGTTCAACATGCTCGCCGAAAAGTGGCTTCCGCCCTTGCTCTCGCGGGTCAGCAACCGCGAGATGCGCATCTGGGTGCCCGGTTGCTCAACCGGGGAAGAGGCCTACACCTATGCCATGATGATACGCGAATGCATGGAGCAGGAGGGCATGAACCGCGATATCAAGATATTTGCCACGGATATCGACCGTGACGCGATTGTCCGGGCGGGCGCCGGCCTCTATCCGGACAGTATCATGGCGGACCTCTCCCCGCACTACCTGAGCAAGTACTTCTATCACCAGGGCGAACAGTACCGGGTGACACGCACCCTGCGGGAAATGGTCATCTTCGCCCAGCAGAACCTGTTGCGTGATCCGCCCTTTACCAATATTGACCTGGTAAGCTGCCGCAACCTGCTGATCTATCTGCAGCCCATCCTGCAAAAGAAGATCATCGAGCTGTTCAATTTCTCACTCAATCCGGGCGGGCTCCTGGTGCTCGGAAAGAGCGAAACACTCGGCGACAAAGCCGGTTACTTTGATGTGCTTAATCAGACGTATAAAATCTACCGGTCCAAAGGCAAGGTGGCCCGCGGCAAGCCCATCGACCCGATCACGCCGCCCGAAGAAAAACTGAACTATCCGGGACAGGTAGCGGGGCCCAGTGTTTCGATTCGGCAGGCCATCAAGGAAGAACAACTCACCAATCGGTTTCTGGATGTCCTGGCGGGCCGGTATGTGCCGCTGGCCATTGTGGTCAATGAATCCCTTGAAATCCTGCACACGATCGGTGATGCCGCGGATTACTTCCGCATGCCCTCCGGTCCGGCGGTCTTCACCCTCTCGCGCATGGCGAGTAAGGAACTGTCCATCCCGCTGATCACCGGCATCCAGAAGGTGTTCCGCCGACACGAGGAACTGGTGTTCTCGAATGTGCGGGTCGAAACGCGTACCGACGTCAAGTGCGTGACGCTGCGGGTGGTCCCCATGCCCCCGCCCCGGCGCGGACAGGAGGCCCTCGTGGCGGTGTTCCTGGAAGAACTTGAAGAGGTCAAGCCACCGGAGGTGTCAGCCCAACTGGACCTGACCAAGGAGTCACAGGACTACATCGCCAACCTCGAACAGGAACTCCAGTTTTCGCGGGAGAACCTGCAGGCGACCATTGAAGAACTGGAAACCTCAAACGAGGAACTGCAGGCCACCAACGAGGAACTCATGGCCAGCAACGAGGAACTGCAGTCCACCAACGAGGAATTGCAATCCACTAATGAAGAACTCCACACCATCAACGCCGAAGACCAGAACAGGATCATGGAGTTGACCGAGCTGACCAACGATGTGGACAACCTGCTCTCCAGTTCGCGCATCGGCCAGTTGTTGCTTGATGAAAACCTGGAAATCCGCCGGTTCTCCCCGGAGGTCAAGGCCGTGTTCCGTATCATGGAAACGGATGTCGGACGACCGATTTCACACCTCGTGGGACGGCTGGCCGATTTTGATCCGGAGCAGGCCGCGGCACGGGTGCAGCGGACACAGGAGCCGATCGAGTGCGTGTGCGCGCGCGAGGATGGGCACGGTTTTCTGACCCGTGTGGTGCCCTACCAAATCGGGCCCAATGCCTTCGCGGGGATTGTCATGACGTTTGTGGACATTACCAACGTGCGGGCCATGGAGGCGCAGGCCAAAGAAAGCAGTCGTATCGCCGAGGATTTGCTGCATTACATGCCCGTGGGGATTTTCATTTACCGGCTGGAGGGCGAACGGTTGCTTCTCGAAGACGGCAACCCGGAGGCGGAACGGATCACTGGTGTGTCGGTGGCGCGGAAACGGGGACAGGCCTTCTCGGAAATCTGGCCGGGCGTGCATGATCCCGAACTGTGTCCCGCTTTGCTGCAAACCGCCCGGCGGGAAATCCCGCAGTATGAGAACCCGGAGATTGACTACGACGATGAGCATATGCGGGGCAGCTTCCGGGTCCGGGCCTTTTCCCTGCCCGGCGACCGCCTGGCCGTCAGTTTCGAGGACATTACCGGCAGGAAAAAACTGCAGCAGGACCTGAAGGAAAGTGAACGGCTCTACCAGCAGCTCTTTGAAACCATGGCGCAGGGGGTGGTCTACCAGGCGCCCGACGGGCAAATCACGCGCGCCAACCCGGCCGCGGAAAGGATACTCGGGCTCTCCCTTGACCAGATGCAGGGACGAACCTCCGCCGATCCCGGATGGCGCGCGGTCGACCAGGACGGAAAAGAACTGCAGGGCGACGAACACCCCTCCATGGTGGCGTTGCGCACGGGTAAACCGGTCAACGGCTTCATCATGCAGGTCTATAACCCTGTCGACGGACATCATCGCGTCATATCAGTAAACGCAACACCCATCTTCAAAAAAGGGAAAAAGAAACCCGTGGAAGTATACGCCACCTTTGAAGACATCACCGAATTAATGCATGCCAGGCAGGCAACTGAAAAATCAAGGGGGGACCAGTGAATACGCATGGATTTGATAACAATACCCTGAGGCGGCGCGCGGAAAAAATACTGGACGCGCGGCAGGTCGACGGCACGGACGGCATGGATGGCGAGGTCCGCAAACTCGTCGAAGACCTGCGTATCCACCAGGTGGAACTGGAATTGCAGAACGAAGAACTCCAGCGCGCCCAGCAGGATATCATTTACGCCCGCAATCAATACGCCTACCTCTTCAATAACGCCCCGGTAGGCTATTTGCGCCTGGACCGTACCGGAACAATACGCCAACTCAACACCACCTTCTGCGGCATGGTCCAACTGCGTTCCGACCAGTTGCAGAATACCCCGTTTGCCGATCTGCTCCTGGATGAAGACCGGCCCCTCTTTCTCTCCCGCTTCCGCGCCTTCTTCAAAGAACCGGAGGGTAAACATTTCATCCTGCGCTTGAAGGGCGGTAGAAAAGAGGCGTTCTTTGCCCGGATTGAAACCGCCGCGGCGTCCGACCTCTACAACGAAGCGCAGTCCGCGCAGGTCCTGCTCACGGTCAGCGATGTATCCGATCAGGAGAACAGCCGTCGGCGCATCGAACACCTCAACGCGGCGCTGCAGGCCATCGGGAAGGTGAGCCGTCTGATCGCGGTGGGAAAAGACCCCGAACAACTGCTGCGCAAGACCTGCGGGATATTGACGCAGGCGCACGGCTACGACTACGCATGGATTGCCCGCCTGAATGGGGACGGCGCTATCGACGAAGTGTTTATCGAGCCCCCCTCCTCCGAAATTAGCCTTTGTTTTGCAAACTGGCAGGCGATGGGAAAGCTGCCGGTCTGTTTTGAAGAATGCCTGAATGATGACGGGGTCGCGGTAGTCCACTGTCGTGAACGCTTGGAGTGCAGGGATTGCGGGCTGCGCGGTTCCCTCGGTAAGGAAACCGGCAGCATGGTCTCCGCGATCCGCTACGGGGCGCGCCTCTTCGGGGTGCTGGGGGTGGCGGTTCCTGTCGCCCTGATTGGTGATCCGGACGCGCTGGGACTGATCGAGGAACTGGTGCATGACCTGGGATTGGCCCTGCGCGCGCTGGAACAGGAAGGACAACAGCGTGTCCTCGAGGATTCCCTCCGGCGGGCCAATCGTGTGGTCGAGAACAGCCCGGTCGTATTGTTCCGGTGGAAGGCGGAAGCGGGTTGGCCCGTGGTGTACGTCAGCCAGAATGTACAACGCTTCGGGTATACCGCCGGGGAGCTGATGGACGGCACGGTACGCTTTCTTGATATGATTCATCCCGATGACCTGGCGCGTGTCTGCCGGGAGGTGGCCGATTACAGCGCGTCCCCGGAGGTGGCTGAATACAAACAGGAATATCGTCTCCTCACCCCCGAGGGCCATGTCATCTGGGTGGATGACCGAACCTCCGTCGAGCGCGACAAAGAGGGCGTTCCGGTTTTCTTCGAGGGGGTGCTCATTGACATCACGGACCGCCGGCAGTATGAGCTGGCCCTCGAGGGCGCCATTGAAAAGGCCCGCATTATGGCGCGCCAGGCCACGGTGGCCAACAAGGCCAAGAGTCAGTTCCTGGCCAACATGAGCCACGAGATACGCACCCCGCTCAACCCCATCATGGGCTTTTCGGACCTGCTGCTCGCGGAAATCAACGACCCGACGCATGTGAAATGGCTTTCCATTATCAAGGAGCGCAGTCATGACCTGGTCAACCTGATCAATGACCTGCTGGATTTCTCGAAGATTGAAGCCGGACAGCTTGAATTGC
>RZZM01000319.1 GCA_009929845.1 Spartobacteria bacterium | reverse complement strand
TCGCGGTCGATGATGACATCCAACTGCGGCATATTCAGCTTTACGCTGGTTTGAATGCCGACAAATCCGGGCAGGGTCTGCATCTTCTGTTTGAGCTTATCGGCGGCCTCGTACAACGCATCGCGGTCATTGCCGCGCATCAGGTAGGAATATTGGCTCCCCATAGCGGTCGACTCGCCGCCCGCGCTCAGGTTCATCAGGGGAATCTGCTGCAAAAAGACCATACCATCAGGCAATTGGGCATATTGGGCCTCGAGTTCAGCGAGCACCGCTTCGATGGGCGCGCGGTTTTTGTCGCGCAGGCAGATCACCAGGTAGGCCATGCTCTTATCCGCGCCGGTGCTTGGATTAGCCACGGTGAGCACGTTCTTGACGTTGGTGTTGCACATCGTAATCTTTTCGACCTTGAGCTGGAAGGCATCCATTTCGGCGGCGGACATGCCCATGGGCATGATGAGCGCGCCGGTAGCCGCGCCGGTATCGCCGGGCGGTATGAAGTCCTTGGGCAACTTGTTGAAGATCACCACCGTTCCTCCGATGCAGACCACCCAAAGCACAATAGCGAGCCATTTATGATGCAGCACAAAACGAAGCAGGACCCCGTATTTGTTGGTCATTGCGGTGATCACTTTGGTGATCAATTTCTGGATAAAGGTCTCGTTGCCCCCGGACGCTTTAAGGATGCGCGAACACATCATCGGGGTCAGGGACAGGGCCAGCAGGGTGGAACAGATGATGGCGATGATGACCGCCAGGGCAAATTCCTTGAAGTTTTCGCCGACCACACCCGACATAAAGACAAGCGGAATAAAGACGATGATCAGGGCCACGCTCGTGGAAACCACGGTAAAGACCAGCTCGCTCATGCTCTTGATGGCCGCGGGGATGGGTTTCAGGCCCGACTCGACATGGCGAACGGTGTTTTCGAGCACGACAATCGCGTCATCCACCAGGAACCCCACGGAAAGCACCATCGCCATCAGGGTCAGATTGTTCAAACTGAAATCCAACGCCAGCATGACTATGAATGTGCCCAGCAGGGCAATGGGGATGACCATCGAGGGGATCATGGTTTCACGGACACGCCCGAGGAACAGGAAGATGATCAAGATCACCAAAGCAATGGCGATCAGAATGGTGGTCTCCACATCATTGATCGATTCAATAATCGAAATGGAATTGTCAAACATCACATCGATATTGATCGACATAGGCACTTCTTCACGCAACTCGGCCAACGCCTTTTTGATTTCCCGGACTACCGCCACGGTATTCGCCGAGGGCGCGCGCGACACCGGCAGACAGGTGCCGCCGGTCCAGACTTTGTTCTCTTTGGTCAAGACGTACCGGACGGATACTTTGTCGTTCTCGATGCTGTCCACACAGGTGGCCACATCTTCCAGATAAACCGGCGCGTCATCTTTGTAGGCGATCACCAGTTTTGCGTAGGCGGCGGCGTCTTCGAGCTGGCCCTGCGGTTGAATGGAGAAGGTATGGGCGCTGCTATCGAGGCTGCCGCCGGGGAGGGCGCTCGTTCCGGTTGTAAGCGCGGTCTGGATATCCCGCATGCTCAGCCCCAGCGAGGCCAGCTTTTCAGGACGGACCTTGATACGGATAGCGCGCTTGGAGCCATACTTGTCCACCTTGGAGACCCCTTCAATCATGCTGAGGCGTTTACCGATATACCGGTAGGCGTAATCGTACACATCGCCCGCGGTGAGGGTATCCGAGGTGATCATGATGTACATGACCGGTTCATCGGAAGGATTATCCTTGCTGTAGGTGGGCGGACTGGGCATATCGGAGGGGAGGTCTGACTGCGCGGCGGAAATGGCCCGCTGCACGTCCGGGGCCATCAAATCCACGTTTTTGCCCAGCTCGAAATTCAAGGTGATACTGGTGCTGCCCGGTTTGTTGTCGGAGATGATACTGACCAGCCCATTGATGCTCATCAACTCGTTTTCGAGAGGACTGGCCACGGCGGAGGCCATGGTCTGCGGGCTGGCGCCCGGATAATAGGCCGAAACGGTCATCACCGGCGAATCCACATTCGGCAGACTGCTGACCGGCAGCTTGATGTAGGCCGCAATGCCCATGGTAATGACCACCACCATCAAGAGGGTGGTCATGATCGGTTTACGAATAAAGGTATCGGAAATACTGCTCATAATGTCATCCCTGCCCCACGCCTACTTTGCGGCGGGCTTTGCATCCGCGGTTGATTGACTCGGTTGTTTGCCCAGCGCCTGCTGCGCCTGGTCGGCGGGCACGCCGGTAAACAGGGCGATCTCCTCTTCCGTGACTCCCGCGGCGGTCATGGTCCGTATGGTCGAAATGATGTTGGGATCCTTCAGCTTCTTTTCAACCGCCGCCGCCTGCTCCGCGCTCGGCGTCTTGGTAATCGCCACCGGCGCGGAAGGCCACAGGGCAAGCTGGCCGAGGGTAACGACCACATCGCCCGCCTCGAGGCCCTTGGTAATCACCACCGCGTCACCGACATCCACACCTTTTTCAACCAGGCGTATATCGGCCTTATTATCCTTGATGACATAACTGTACGGACCATTTTTTCCCAGCGCGACAGCGGACTGCGGAACGACAATAGCATCCTTAATCTTGTCAAGCATGGGATAGACAAACACGAATTGCCCAGGCCAAAGCGCCCCGTCGGGATTGGACACCAGGGCCCGCAGCCCGATGGTGCCGCTTTTGGAATCGACCGCGTTGTCATACATCTTGACCTGGCCGTGAAACACACCCGCATGGCCCGCGTTTTCTTCGAGGACCAACAACACGGCCACCTCGCCCTTCTTCATGGCGGCTTTCACTTCCGGCAGGTAGGCCTCGCTCAAGGTGAAATCAGCATACAACGGGTCCACGCTCCGCACATTGACCAGGGTCTGCCCCGCGCCGGGCGAAACGATATTGCCCGGGTCCACCAGGCGCTTGCCGGTCACGCCCGTCACCGGGGCGACCACATCACAATAGGCGAGGTTGATTTTGGCCTGTTCCAGCGCCGCGCTCAACTGCTCGACACTCGCCTCGGACGCATCCACATCCGTTTTCAACTGCTCAAAATTATCCTGCGATATCAGCTTCTGCTCCACCAGCGACGCATTTCGTTTCAGGGTGTCCTTCTTCTGGCGCAACGCCACCTTGGCCGCGTCCAGCGAGGCCTTTGCCTGGTCCACTTCCGCCTTGTAAATGTCGGGTTCAATATGGAAAAGGACATCGCCTTTCTGCACGGTCGCCCCCTCCACAAACGGCGCATCCAGGATTTTTCCGGAGACCTGGGGCTGGACGTTCACATCGTTCAGGGCCTGAAGGCGTCCGAACGAGGGCAGATACACGGGCACATCCGCTTGCTGCGCCGTGGCCACCGAAACGGGCGTCGGCGGACGCGCGGTCGGCGCCGTCTTCTTTTTGCACCCGCCGCACACCACCAGTCCACACGCCGCTCCAAGCAACAGGATGCGGGAGATTGCCATGAAATACATTGAAAGGTTCCTGCTTTGCGTTGTCATCTGAACTCTTCCTTTTCTTATGTTGTCTTATGTCGTAAAACGTGTTTTGGGCTCTTACTGCTCCTGTAGCGCCGGTTCGTCATATTCCTCCGTGCCATACGAACGCAGGGCCGCGGTGGCATGCGCCAGATTCACAAACGACTCATACACATCGGCGCGCGCGGTAATCACCTGGATGCGGGCATCGGACAGTTGGGTCTGCGCGCTTAACAAATCAAGAAAACTGCTGATACCCGCGTTATAGCTGGCGAAGGCGAGGTCAAAGGAGGCCTGGGCGGAGGTATAACCGGCCTCGGTAAAGGTCAACTGGGAAATCGCCGTGGTGTACGCATAATACTTGGTCCAGATGTCGCCGCTGGCCTGGAGTTCGGCCAGGGCCAACTGGGCCTCTTCGGCCTTGTACTGGGCTTCCGCCGCCTCATGGGCGCGCAGATTGGCAAAGCCGGAGAAGATATCCCAGGTCAGGGCCAGGTAGGCCATAGTGGTTTCCTGGTCGTCACGCACCAGCGTCGTGTCCCCGGAGGCGTCGAGCCACTCTTTTTCGGTGGAGGCGCCCGCGGCCAGCGAGGGCAGCATCGCGGAACGGGCCACACGCACGGAAGCCCGGCTGGCGGCCACCGACGCGCGCAACGCGGCGATATCCGGTCGCTCGGCCAGCGCCTGGTCGATGACATCGCGAATATTCTCCTCATCCATCTTGGCAGGGAGCGCGCCCGTGGGCGGCGCAATCTCAAAAGCGGTATCGGCGGGCACCCCCAGGGCCAGCGCGAGGGACGCCCGCTGCTGCTGCACCGCCTGCCGGGCCGACGCCAGGGTATACTGGGCCGAGTGCCAGGAAGTCTCCGCCTGCAGCACATCCAGTTCAATGCCCAGTCCAGACTCCGTCTTCACCTTGGCGGCGTCATAGGTCTTCAGACTGTCCACCACATTCGATTGCGCCGCGTCCACATTCAACTGGGCGCTGTATAAACCGTAGTAGGAATTCCGAATGGACTGCAACAAATCAAGCAGGGTCTGATTGAACGAATAATTGGCGGACAACAATTGCTGTACGGCCTTCTCCACCCCGGCGCTTCGACCGCCCATATCGAGCAACAGCCAGGTGAACGCGGCCTTGGGCCCATAGCTTGTATACTCCACATCATTTTCCGAGTTGGCATTTGATTTTTGCCAGGCGCCGTTGCCCGACACCGTAACCGTCGGCATGTAGGGCGCCTGTGCCACGCCCACATTAGCCTGCGCCGCCCTGGCCGTTTCCCATGCCTGCCGCAGGTCCGGGTTGTTTCGCATGGCCATATCGATCAGTTCGGGGAGGACCAATGGGCGGGTTTCATCCACTTCCTGATTCCGAAGGGAATGCCAGACCGCGTCATTTTTGGCCCGGTCCTTTTCTTCATCGGGCGGAACCCATTGCGCATAGGGGGTCGTCGGCGCCTTGGGGGTTGTACAGGCCGACATCCCACAGAGTATAATGGCCAGAAACAATGCGGTTCGAGTATACCACCGAATAAAACTCATATCCTTCTGTACTCCTTGTCGCGAAAGCGGGCCTGCACTGCGCACCGACCGCCACCTGTATATCGTTATGTTCAACATTCCAGCCACCATACACATTTTCTTCTAAAGAGGAAACAACTGTTTATCAATAAAATGCATATGGGCTGCGCCAACAACCCAAGAGGTCGGAAGTCAGAGGGGAGGACGGCAAAACAAAACATTCGTTGGGCTCCCCCATTCGCTGGATTTCTCTGTGGGTGGGTTGTTGTACGCGGGCCAGTCGCTGACATTAAATCCACGTCGCGTAGTGACAGAACGATAATAGCCGTGGCGCTTTAGCCCACGGTTGACATAAATCGCATCATATGGCGTCGCGTAGTGACCGCATGACATGCCCCTTGATCGACCATCACCACGTGATTTAACATATTGGGTCGCCCATCCTAATCGCACTCTTCCCCTCGCCCATCTATGCGGAGCAACGCCTCCGGCGGGATCGGCGAACCCCGGAGAGCAACACACGGGTGTCACGTTAACATCAGAACTCCTTACCTCGACCGTTGGCCGCGGGTGGACTTTATCATCGATTTTTAAATCATGGCAGTGATATTTCCTGCTGTAATCCAGCGTCAAAGAGATCGTGCGCCTGGAAAATAGAAAAGACACTTCCATTCGCCAAAACAACCTCTGGA
>RZZM01000746.1 GCA_009929845.1 Spartobacteria bacterium | reverse complement strand
CTTTTTGAAGCGCATCGCCGGTGATTCCCGGCCGGTCTCCGAGAGCAGAACGTGATGGCCGGCAAAGGTATACCCGTGCGCAAGGAGGATCTCGGAGATTGAAAAATACGAACAGAACGTATCCATCAGCGAGAGTTTGCCTGGGATAGGTTCTCTCTCATTGGCTGGAAGGGCCGGGGCTGTCGGAATCTCTTGCTCGTTCTCATCCACCTGCTGAAAGTGCATCGCCAAATAGCGCGCAGCAGAATGGGTGAGGTTGTAGGCAAAAGAGACGGCGGAATAGAATGGAGCGTCTGATGTTTCAGTGCGTGGAAAATGCCACCTTGATGGGACAGTATAGGATTCCCGAGTGAGCGCTATAGGGACTCCTGCGTTTTGCAGGGCTCCTACAAGATAAAGGATCACGCCTCTGAGCTGGGCTTTTGAAGACGTGTGCGCGGGGAACACGATACGGTATCTGTGCCCCTTGGACGAACCGTGCGAGTAGGTGGTGTATAAGCAGTGGGTCAGGCCCAGCGAGATCAGGGCTTCCTCGGTCTCGCGGGGAGGCGGAGCACCATCGACGACCCGGCCGTCTGGAAGGATGGACGAGTCCGCATCGATGACCGCGAACTCGTGGGATGGGAAGGCCGTCGCCTTGCGTCCTCCGGTGGTCATGCCGGCGAGCCAACCCGGACCGTCCTTCGTGTGTACGCGGGGGTCTGGGGAGGATAGAGTCTCGTAAAAGTCGTGAATAGAAGTTTGAAAATTAACGGGTTTGTTGTCTCTGAGATGTCCGTCTCTGGCGATCGTGACGATGCGGGTGGGGTCTGTCTCCTCGACAACGAATGCTGGCGCAGAGGATTCTTCTTGGTTTTGCCTTGCCATCGCCATGCTCGCCGTCCCGTTATGTGGTAAAAAGGGCTTTGATCATACGCCCGGCCTGAGCCGAGCGCCAAGCCAACCCTCATCGATAGGTTTTTCCGATGAACCCAGCTGCCGTGATACCTAAGCAAGCCACTGTGTTTTCCTCCTCGACACCGGACCTGTCCGACGTTAAGCAGCTATTGCAAAGGCAGCTGCAGATTGCCGGGTCGCTTCAAGAGGTGTTGATAAGCAACGGTCACAACCTTGATGTGAAGGAATTGAAAGAGCTGGCCTCTACTGCCAGCTCGATC
>RZZM01000318.1 GCA_009929845.1 Spartobacteria bacterium | reverse complement strand
CTATTCCTTGCTGAACAGCATAAAGCGCGCGCCTTTGGTCTGGTAGCTGATCTCCTCTTCACGGCCTTTCCATCGTATCACCGGGTCAGCGATGAGCAGCATGTATTCTTGATCGGCATCACTGAACTGGAAGGAAAATTGTTCGGGGGGCACATCAATGTCGTTGTTGTCTGTCTGTGCAATCAATACGTTCAGCGCCTGCGCCAGTCGCGCCGCCTGCTGTGTGGCAATCGGCTGACCGTCCGCCAGAAGCTGGAAGTCGTTGTCCAGGCGGAAGTATTCATTTACGCGCTGGTACCCGCCCCCGGCAGTGGCGTAATGCCACCCACCAATATCCAACCCATCTTTGCATTGAATCGTTATATAGCGATTGGAGTCCGTGTCCACCACCCGCAGGCCAAGCGCGTCAATCACATCGTCTGCCCTGAACCTGCGCCATTCGCGCTCGCCGATGGGCTCTTTGCCTTCCTGCTTGCGCCAAGTCTGCCAGCGTTCCGCCACCTTTGTCGGGAGGCCGTCCATGCCATAGGTCCGCGTCAGGTACTGAAGGGAGGAAACCAGGTTTTTGCCTTGAGCGCCCGACACCTCCAGCCGTCCCGCCTCCGCCGGGCGCTGCCATACATCCAGCTCATCCAGGATCTGATTCACCCGCGCCTGCTGACTGCGCCTGGCCACCGTGTTCAGCGAAACCGGTCCGCCAGCCCCCATGCCCAGCAGCACCGCCAGCGACATCCCGATCCACCATGCGGAAAGGCGTGGACGCGCCGTATAGACAACCGCGAACAAGAAAAGCCAGCCCCCCAGATACAGGCCCGCCGTACGCCAGCCCGTAAAACCGTATTCCAGCACCCGCACCCGCATGGCCAGCAGCAGCACGATGGTCAGCGGCAAAAGAACCATCGGGAATGAGCGGCAGAACCAGACCGGCCAGCCACCACGCTCCTCCAGGGTATATACGTCGCGCAGCACCAGATAAACAACCATTCCGATGGCCGCAAAAATCAATGTGGGCATAGCCACCCATCCATCCGGCCATTGTGCCATCAACGCAATTTTGCCAATGTAAATAAATAGAATCAGGGCATAGAGTACGCACAATGGAATCAGAATAATGCGCACAGCGCCCACAATCCATTTCGGAAGCGCCACAAATGATTCGTCCCGTCCCGGCAGCCAGATGAAGGCTGCCAATGGCCCCACCAGAAAAAAGCCGACCAGCATGACATCAAAATACACTTTGCTATTCACCGAAATACCAAACAGGTTATCGATGCTGAAAAGTGCCAGATTTAAGCCCCCCGCCATTACTGCTGCTGACAGGGTGGCCATGAATGCCGAAAGAAGCACACTCCACCCCAATCGGCACAACGAAGGGTCGCCTGCACGTCGCGTTGCCGACGTGAACAGTAAAAACAGCCAGCCAAGCAGCGCGGGCCAATAGACAAACCAAAAGCCGGAAAGACTATCATCCAGGCCATACGACAGCATAAACCAGCCGACGACAAGCAACAGGCAAAGCGCACCCAGACCCGGCAGGTGGTTTTTCTTACGTACCTCGCATCGCAACACCCACGCCACATTCCCGAACAGCGCAAATGGCCAAAGGTACAGTACACGGCTCAGCGTGTCCTCAAACTGATCCGACAGACCACCGTGCATATGATTAAGCAAAATCGCGCAGCCCGCGGCCGCCACCGAAAAAAGCAGGCCCACCGGAAAACGGCGCATGCACCAAACCGGAAACTGCAGTGCCCGACTACGCCATGTGATCAGTTTTCCTTTCATTTCCTTCACGGCAGTTCCACCTTAATTCGATGTGAGCGGAGGGGGACCTGGTTGGTATCGGTCATGAGGTCATCCCCGCCATCGCCCGGACGGGGAAGCGCTCCCGGAACATTGGTCCAGCTTCCTTCCGTGAGATTGTCGGTGCATTGAAATGAATACACACGACCGGTCGAACCCGGCGTGAAATGCACGGCGACCGGCGGGCCGGGATCCATGGCAAAGACACGCAGGTAAGACGTCGAGTTGGTCGGGTTCGTGTCGGCGATATATTCCTGCCAGTCGGTAAATGCATCGTCATCGGAATTACAGGCGCCGCCGTCACTGATTTCGAGTGTTTCAAAATAGCCCAGTTCCCATGCGTCGAGCAGGCCGTCGCCATCGGTATCCGTTGGTGTGGCCACGCGCAGTTGAACCGCATTGGTGAAATAGCGCACCAGCCAGAAATGGTCGTCGGCCAGCGCGGGCAGGTTGGTCGAGGCGAATAGCCCGGTTACTTCGGAAGCAAGCACAAGGTCGAAGCGCGTGGCCGGCGGCGGCTGGTAGCCCTCAAGCAGCTCAATCGTCAATACGCCGCTTACCGCGCCGGTCCCGCCGACGACCACCTGATCATACGCGCCGCCCGCTTCGGTTCCCCCCACTTCCATCAGCAGCGTGGCATTGGTCGTGGTCTGTGAAAAATGCCCGGTGATTTCGAGTTGGCCCGCGGATTGTCCCGGTGACAGGACGCCGCTGCTTTGCGTCATGTTGTTGGCGATTTGTCCAGCCCCCGCAACGCTGCCGCCGGACAGATAGAATGACTGCCCTCCGCCCCAGTAGCCGCCATTCAGGAGAAAGAGGCCCGCGTACATCTCGCCATACAAGTTGGCCCAGCCGCGCTCAAAGGTCGATGTGCCTCCGCAATTAATGTATGCCATTTGGATCGACGTCGTTCCGTCCGCCGCAAAGTTGACTTGTCCCGCATTGTAGAATGTCGACCCGATAAGGGCGGGGTTGGCGCCGGCAAAGGAGATGGCGCCGGAAGGTTCATTGGTGATATATCCACCCGCCACATTGAAGCCGCTTCCGGTGGCGCCATGGATAGATATAAAACCACTGTTCACCAGGGCCCCCTGCAGCAACTGAGTGGTACCGCCCAGTCCCCCGATCGTCATATTCCCCTGGTTTTGCAGGGTATAGGACGGGTTTACCTGCATGACGCCACCCAACCAGTTGAACCCGCCGCCCTGTATATTAAACGAAGCGCCTGATTCCCCGAAAAAACCGAGCTGCAATGTGCCTTCCCGCATCAAGAACGAGCCGGAGCCCGCGGATGAAAAATTGCCCGAATAGCGATTGGTACCGCCGCTTACCGGCAGGAAAACCGAGTTGGTTTCAAGTATAAAAAACCCATTGACGTTCGTCCCGCGACTGCTGTTCACCTGAAACTGACTGTCGGCGCCAAGCCAGAGCACGCCCCCCTCACTGTTAAACTGCGCTATCGAGCACATACAGGTTGTCCCCGCGTCCGTGAACAGGGTTCCTGCATTGTGCCACGAACCGCTCCCCTGGATGGCCGTGTAATGTGATAGAGACCGCCCGACAACGGTGGTGGCCTGTGCCATGTTATAGAACGGCCCGTTAACCTGGAGCGAAGGTGTTTCCACCATGGTTAGTAAGCCAAGATTCAGGAACGGCCCGCCGAGGACCGTGGTCGGCGCGCCGGTTATTGTAAGTTGTCCTTCGTTGCGGAAGGTTCCGCTGCCGCCGATGTGGGCATGATGCCAGGTGCCCGTGCCGCCACGCTGACGCACGTCCATACCCGTGCTGATTTCCAGGCCTCCGCCCTGCATTTGGAAGCTGGCGGCGTCCACACTCTGCGTTACGGCAACGTCGTGACGCACATGAACATGATCCCCCGTTCCAGGCACGCGCATCTGGGCCAGGAGATTTGTCCAGGTGGACATATCATGCCAGGACCCGTCTTGGATGGAGAAGAAGGCCGTGGCCTGTGAAAAAGAAGGCGGGGCCAGGGAAAAAAATACCCACATAAAAGAAATACGCATAATCATTTTTATCATAATGCATGTCTCCCTGTGCTGTTGGTATATGAATCGCTCATGATTCCGGGATCAGGGTGAGGATGGCTCACGGATACGGAAAAAGGCGGGCGACGGCGGGCTGACGGGCATGTCAATCGCCACATTCTCCTGAAGCTGTGCGCTGTTCCAATCGGCATGGTGGCTCCAGCTCTGGAAATCAGAAGAGCGCTCAATGTGATACGTCTTGCCCGGCATTCCGACCGCACGCAGATAGACCTGTGTAGGTGAGGCAAACTCATTGAAGGCATTGATGCCCGGTCGGGTGGTCCGCAGAAACAGATTGGTGGTCAGCGCCAGGCCCGTCACGCGGACCTCATCGACCAAGACCCTGTCCTGGATCCAGTATCCGGTGGCTGGATTGGTTCCAAGCATGCCGAGGGAGGACGCTGTGCCGTCATTGAAATAGTAGTTGCCCGAACTGTTTGGCCCGAGGGGACTGCTGAAAACATGAGAATAATCAAGATAGGTGTGAATCTGTGTGCCATCCTTGATGACGGCAAGATGATGCCATCGGTTGTCGGGCACGCCTTCAAGAATGATCATTTCATCGGGCGCGACCCCTAGGACATGCCGGTTCTGCAAACGAGCTCTGAGATGGCCAGGTGTGCCACTCTGCCACCAGAGATCAAGGATCGAGCTTAATGCATATCCGCCATCTGTCCCGCCGTTCAGCGTCACCAGATAGAACGTATTGGTTGCTTCCCAGGCGAAATAGAAGATCATTTCAACCGTCCAGTTCGCGCTCAGTATTTGTTCGTGCCGGACCTGGGTCTTGTGGACGCGGGCGCCGGCGCGGGATCCCTGGTTGACGGCCTGGTAGGCCTGTTGGGTTACCCCTACCAGCAGGTTCGGAAAAAGGGGCGCATGCCAGGCGTCCGCAGGGGGCGTTACAAACGCGCCAGGCGCAAACCAGCCGGTAAATTCCTCCGTCATATCCCCTTTCCCTTCGTCAAACCGCCACCAGGCCCACGTATAGCCCGAGTACGCCTCGACCGCCAGATCGTCTATATGGATGTCGCCGCTATCCGACGGACCAAACGCCACGCGGCGGATACGGACCTCGTCAAAATAGCCCATGTTGGCGCCCAGCGTGTCCCATTCCCAAACGCGGACGTTGTCGTAGTCGAGGGCAAACATATCGGTGACCATGTTGTACCACAGCACAAGCCGGGCATACCGGCCCACCACCCAGGGAACCCCGGTATCAATGTGGTTGACCTGAATGTTGCCGGCCAGTGTGGTGCGAACATTAACGCGTCCGGTATTGTTTGTGCCAAGGCTGAGCGTCAGGTATTGGGCCGCATTATCGCGATATACCCAGGCCGAGAAACGAACGATTGGCAAAAGAACATTATAGGAATGCCCCGTCCCCTGGTAACAGGCCAGCTTTTCCGACGCGATTATGCTGGTCGGCCCGACAAGCAGGGCGTTTCGTCCCCGATAGGGATTCATCGTCGATACGCGGCAGGCGGAAAACGACGACCCGCCATACAAGGCCTCCCACCCGGGACAGTTGGTGATATTCCCGACCGGATAGGTATCGAAGGTCTCGACCCAGAAGTCAGCACATGCCAACGGCGCATGTAAACATGCAAACAGAATAAACAATACGGAGACAGTGAACAGACGAAACGAGTGGATGGATAACAATCCGCCGCCCGTTATCGAGGCGCTTCCCTGCTCATTCAAATAAGTTGTCTTCATGAAGGCATTTTAGCCTGCGCCTATGCGGGTCGTCAATTGGAATCCAACCCTGGCCAAAAGTGACACCAGGGTCAGAACTCCTTACCTCGACCGTTGGCCGCAGCATGATATTTTTCATTGATTCGTCAGTAATCACGGAGATTTTATTAGATTCATCCGAATCCGAAGCG
>RZZM01000317.1 GCA_009929845.1 Spartobacteria bacterium | reverse complement strand
CCGGGTAACGCCGGGGTCTGGTTCTGGACGGATGTCATTGTGCCCCCTACGCTCATGATCCTGCTTGCCCTGTCGCGACGCGGCGCAAAATAACGCAAAATTTTTTTCCAATCATTGGAAAAAATTTCAGCCATTTTTCCAACCATTGGAAACTTTTCGGCCGATTTTTCCAACCATTGGAAACTTTTTGAGCGATTTTTCCAATGATTGGAAACTTTTTTGGTGGTTTTTCCATGAACCCTTGCAGCCTTGTTGAGAACCGCAAAGATGCGTGAATAGGGTGGAATATATGGGAATAGGCGGTGAAATCAAGGGTTAAGTGGCGTTGTGCACTGGAATTGCAAGGAGGGTGCAATTAAGAACGTTTTGGGGGAGAGTTGGCGGATTTGCAAGTAGTTGAGAATCAATTTTGATCATAAAAGGATGCCCTGGCCGGTGTCTTGCTCATACTGGAAGGTTGATTTTTGGTGTTTTGTGACGTTGGCGCGACGATCGGAAAGTTTGCGCAGGCGGGTAAATTCGGCGATGGCATGTTTTATCATGCGGTGTTTAAATCTGAGCCATTCGCGGGTGGTGGCGTTAGCGATGTGTTTGAAGCCCTGGTCGCCGCTGATCGCGAATGTGCTGCACAGGCCGGGGCTGTCCCCTACTGCCCGGAGGGCTCGGTCTTTTACGTCGAAACGGGCTACTAGTTCGGCGGATTTTACCCAGCCTTTTTTTTCCAAAAGGTAGGTTTCTATATGGTCTCGAATTTCCATTTTTAGAAGGGTAATTCAGCGTGGTGGGCGATGTCGAGATCGTGGCCGATGCGGAGGTGTTTGGCTTCGGGGTTGATGGCGATGGGTTTCGTGGTTGGTTTTGCGCGGGAGGGGAGTTCGCGGGGGCGGATGCCGTACTCGCGGCAAATTTTGCGGATGTATGTGTCGAGCATTTGAAGGACTTTGCGCAGGGTTTCGGCGGGGGTGTCGCGCATGCGCTCAGGGAGCATGCCTGCCTGCTTGTAGATTCCTCTGATGTAGTCCCAGGTTACGGGTTCTTTTTCGAGCCATTCGAGGTCTTTCATGAACATGCGGAGACGCCGGAAGATGCGGCGTTCTTCGGAATTTGAAAGCCGATCCATCCAATATTCATCCCCGGCAATTATGGCGAAATGCATCATGACTGCGTCGAAGTCTTTTGCTTTGTCGCATTGTTTTGTGGTGAATACTCCGGCGGCTTCGTGGAGCTGCTGACGATACCAGTTGTTACGGGCAGCTTTGTCGTTTGGGGGAATGCCTGTATGCTCACAAACTATGTACCAGGCTCTGTCTACAAGGGGTCGGTATTTGGCTTGTTGTCCTGGGGAAAAACTCATGATGCACCTACTTTCGTAACCTCACTTTTCGCGTTGGCTTTTCGTTTTTTGTCTCCAGCAGCGCAGTAGACAAACCCATCGGTCCATTTCTTGCATTGGGCGCAAGTGTGGCAGGCAAATGATCCAACCATTGGGGGGAGAAAACAACTGCATTCCTTTGGATACGGACAAGGCTTCATACACTCTTTCATTTGATATCCATTAGGAAGCGTTCTTTCATATATTTCTACTTTCAATTTCATTTTTTCAACTTTCGGTTGATGCATATTTCCATGTTCGGCGTCTTGCTCGGTCGCACCTTGCCGCCACAGAGAACACACTCGCCGTATATCTCGGCGTGACTCTGGTGCAACAGCATATCCCATGTCGGGCACTCGTCGGGGTCTCGCCTGGGCGGGCGAGACGCCGAACAAGTGCATGGAGATTTATTCTCCATTCGCTCGCTTCGCTCACTCATTCCGAAACCCTCATGCTGTCGTTGGAGGTTGCTGAAAATAAATCAAGCTGCCCTACTCCATATATGTCAAAGGCTGCTCCATCGTATTTTCCTTCGCCGCCCCATTTAAACAGCTCGCCGATGGCACCGAGAGGAAGCGGGTTCAGTCTTGAAATGAAATACTCTTTGCCGAACGCAGTTTGTTTTGTCGGGCGTTTATTGTCGTCAACGTCCCAGCGGTGGCAAAGGACGGACCCGTCGTCCTGATAGCTGACAACCTGCATGGCATACAGGCGGTTGCCGCGCGGGATCAGGAACTGGCCTGGAAGAGGTAGTTTTCTGTGTCTCATATGGCGCACCTCATTCCCGCGCATCCGGGTATGCCCACGGCACGCCGGCCAGGCGGAATAGGTCGCGCTCCTCGGGGACGGGTATAGTCCTGCTGTCGAGCGTTAGCGTACCGTTAATGCTATGGTATCCTTTGCGGACCCATCCGCGCCCAAGTACGCGGTGCGAGAACTTAGCGCTGCCGGTGCGGATGGCGTATATGAGGCCCCAGTTTTCTGGCGTTGCGGTAAAGATATCCAGCAAAATTGGCCCAAGGTCGATCTGGATATATTTGCCATTGTAAGGGCAGCCCTTTAGTATGGTGCCAAGCGATTTAATCTCGGCAACGAGATGCTTATCACGAATCGGTATATTATTACCGAATAAGTCAATGAGTATCTCATTTTTCGGGATCATGCAGATTTCGATATCGCCCACGTCCGGCTTGCGGCGGCGGATGCTGCCGGCGATCTCGATTCGGGCGCAGTAAGGATCAAGTTGCGCCTTGACCTGCTTGGCGATGTTTTTTGCCTGTTCAAGTTTCATCGGTGTCTCCTTTTGTTGGCGGATGAAAAAAAAGAAACTCTAACCCAACAATCATCGGATAGATCAACCCAATCGGATATATGCTGAAGAATATTCCAACCCTCCATCCGCCATCTGCCCATGCTGCCCATGCGCAAATGCAAATTAATAACCACAAAGCAACCATAATAACAGCAACTGCAATCCGAACCAGCAGTAGAAGCGTACAGAGAACGCCGCGCTTACGTTTGTTTTTCATTTTCGATTCCTTCCTACGATTAACATGCCACAAGTGAAAAATGAATATGAGAGCGTAAAAAAATGCATATCAATCCTCAAGAATAATGTAGTTAGGCGTCATAGTAGCCCGCACGAAAATCCTCACACCATCGCGACTCACATCACATCTTATATTAAGTGTGGTGGCGATTTCAAAGATGTGCGCTACGTGGTAGCATGCTGAGTCTAAGGTATGCGGATAGTGGTCAATAAATTCTACCTCTGAGCCTCTTGCCAGCAAAGCTTCGCCAATAGCTTTCAATATTAAGCCGGTTGTACGGCCTGTTTGTCTGTACCTATCTTCCATTTCAATCTCCTTCCGATGGCGTTATTAACCTGCCCCCCGTTAATACTTCATCGAAATACATTTCCTCTCCACATTCAGGACAAAAACGATCCTCGTTCATTTCACATTTAGGGTTGTCCCCCGGCAGCTCCGGCTGGCGAAATAGGATGTTCTTCCAACAGTTGTCGCAAATCCATTCGTGTTCCATGTGTCGCCTCATACTTTTGCAATATCGAGCATGATGTTGCGGGGTTTTTTGGTCTTGTCGTCGCGGGTGGAGACGCGCACATATTGGCGGTGGCCGATGGTGCGTTCGCACTCGGATATGATCTCAATCGCTTTTTTCCATTTGGGGTGTCGGACTTTGTATGTCTTGAGGTCGCGGATGCGCTGCATGTCGAGGTTGCCGGAGCGGCGGGGCTGGAATGCTTTGGTGGCGATCTCGATGAGGTCGGCGTTGTGTTCGCCGTCGGCGAGTTCGCGAACGGCCTGCATGATGAGTTCCTGTGCGAGGTGGAGGCGCTCATCGAATTCGGTTCGTTTGGCGTTGTCGAGGCATACGGTGATGGAGCCGTCGAATGAGCGGAACTGTACGTTGCCCTGGGGGCCGCCAAGGTCTTTGACGCCTGCGTCTTTTGCGGCGGCGGTCTGGAGGCGTTCGATAAGCTCAATGGTGCGTTCCTTGAGGGCGCAGAGGCGGGCTTCTTCGTCGGCCCAGGCGCGTGCGATCTGGTTGGCGATGCGGTCGCGGAGTTTGTCGTAGGCTTTTACGTGGCGGGCGGGTATTTTGTCGCCCATAGGGTCGATGTAGTATTGTTTTTTCATTGTTTGTTCCCCTTTCGGTTGGTTATTGCAAGTGCAATTATTATGGCTGATATGAGTATGGCGTGTTCGCTGGATATGTCGTGCAGGTATTTGATGACATCGTGCATAATGGAGGATGCCAACTTGTAAAATACAAAGCTCAGCAAGACAAGTCCGGCACCAAAAAATATCGCGGCGATTTTCGAGCGATTTGGTTTACGTGGTTTCATGTTTTATTCCTTTAGCTGTAGAGGCGCAGAAACGCTTCCGTTTCTGCGATGGCTGTTTCGACGGCGTCGATGGACACTTTACGCCCGTTGGCGTAGCTATGCTCGTCGCGCAGGTTTTCGATGATCCGTTTTACCATGTTGAAACGCCCGAAGGTATTTGCGGCTATGGTTATGAGTTCGGCGCAAATGTCGCGGTCGTCACCGAAGTTCAGTTCGGCCATGAAGGGCCGAACATTCTCGGGGTCAATTTCCGGGGCTGAGATGACGGCTACGGCGCGGCGGAGGAACTGGGTGGACTCGTACCATGACTTGAGCCGCATACGGTCGAAGATGCCGGGTATGGCGCATACGACTACGACGGCGGATGTCTGGTTGAGGATGAGTTTGAACATGTTAAACGTCTGTGGTCCGAAGCTGTTGCCCTCGTTGGCGACGATAGTATGATTGTGGCCGTTTATTTTGGCGAGCATGTCAAACTCGACCTCGCGCGTTGAGCGCCAGGGGCCTTTGACGTGGAGGGCGTTGCATACATCCGCGCAGCCGGCATAGTATGACTTGCGCCAGGACTCGCGGCCTTCAACGATCTTTGCATTGTGCGTCTTTGCAAGGTGCCTGCACATAGCGTCTTTGCCGCCGCCTGTCGGCGCGAGGAATACCACCAGGCGGTTTTCATCGGTGCGGGCGTGTGCGCGGTTGACGGCTTCGACAACCGATTCGAAGACGGGCATCATGTAGAAGGGTTCGTCGCTTTCGATTTTCGGGGCGAAGGCGCGGATGTTTTCGAGGGTTCGCAGGGCCTGCTCATATTCCTTTATGGCTTTGCTGGTGTTACCGGCGTAGCCATCGTGCTGGATACGGTGCCAGGTGGAGTATGCGCGAGGGAGGTAGCGGCGATGGAACGCGGCATCGGTAAGGCCGAGTTCGTCGCGTTTCTCCTGGAGGGCGGCGACGATGGCTTGTTCATCGGCGTTGAGTTGTTGGATGTTCTGTGCTTTAGGCATGAGTCACCTCCGACCCCTGCCGCATGGCAGTCTGTGCTTTTGAACGTGCGATTAAGGCTTTAAAGTGCCGTTCGCACAATGCGTGCCACTTCTTTAATCCTTCGATGTGGTCACTGCTGTGTTTTTCCTTCTGCATTTTTTGTCCCCTTATGTTTGCGGTTCAGTGTGGCGATTACGTCCACTTTTTTGCGGGTGTTTGTGCGCGCTTTGGCGGCGCGCATATCCTCTGACATATGCGCTAAGTTGTTGGTTACATCGGCGATGGTGGAGTTTTCGGCGGCCTCGAATGACACGAGGTTTGATTCGGCCTCTTCGAGGGTATTGATATTGGCCTCGATATCTTCGAGACGTTGGGACATGGCGGCGGTATTGCGATCCGCGACGCGACGTGCGATTTTTTTGAGTGCGCGTTCTTTTTCGGCGATGCGTTTTTCGAGTTCTTCGTTGTCGCCGCGCCTGACGCCTACCCAGAGGGGCAGTTTGCCAAGGTAACGACCTTTG
>RZZM01000745.1 GCA_009929845.1 Spartobacteria bacterium | reverse complement strand
GAAGGTCATCCGCGTGTGGTGGTGCTGGATCCGCCGCGCGCCGGGGTGCACGAGAACGTGCTGAAAGTGCTCCTGGATACGGCCCCGGAAAAGATCATCTACGTAAGCTGCAATCCGGCCACCCAGGCGCGTGACCTGGCCCTGCTGCAACCTGCGTACCGGATTACGCACGTGCAGCCCGTGGACATGTTCCCGCACACGCACCACGTGGAAAATATTGTTGTGGCCGAAAAAATCTTGCATACATCATGAAGACAGAAGGACCTGTAAACGGCATCAATGGCACCTCGGGTAGCGCTAATGCACCATCCTGCAACCATAGTGTGCCGGGCAACAACATCTGTGCATCGGGTTCCACAATCTGCGCGCCGGCCACCCCGCACGCCGTGGGGGCACTGGCGCTGATCCGCATGAGCGGGCCGCAGGCACTGGAGATCGCAGGGAAAGTCTTCCATTCAGCCGCCTGCCCCGACCTGAGGGAAAGCGAAGGCTACCGCACCTATTTCGGGCAGGTGACCGACTCGGCAGGGGAACTCCTTGACCAGGTGCTGCTGAGCGTTTTCCGCGCCCCCCACTCCTTCACCGGCGAAGACAGCGTGGAAATCTCGTGCCACGGATCGCTGTACATCCGGGACACCCTGCTGCGCACCCTGGTGGAAAACGGCGCGGTGATGGCCGGCCCCGGGGAATTCTCGCAACGTGCCTTCATGAACGGCAAGATGGACCTGGCCCAGGCCGAGGCCGTAGCCGACCTGATCGCCTCGGAAAACCGAACCTCCCACAAACTGGCCATGGACCAGATGCGCGGCGTTTTTTCAAAGGAACTGTCCGTGCTGCGGTCACGGTTGTTGGAACTGGCCTCCCTGATGGAACTGGAGTTGGATTTTGCCGAGGAGGATGTGGTGTTTGCCGATAAGGGTGAATTGCATACTCTGGTGGACTCGCTGCTGGAACGGATAGGCAAATTGTGCGATTCATTCCGGATGGGCAATGTCATGAAAAAAGGCGTGCCCGTAGCCATTGCAGGAGTTGTTAATGCCGGGAAATCCACGTTGCTGAATGCGCTGCTGGGCGAAGAAAAAGCGCTGGTCACCCCGGTGGCCGGAACGACCCGCGATACCATTGAAGACGTGATGGTGCTGGACGGGATACCGTTCAGGTTCA
>RZZM01000316.1 GCA_009929845.1 Spartobacteria bacterium | reverse complement strand
CGTGGGTCTGCGTGCCGTACAACAGCCCCACCATCACCCCGCCGACAAGCAGGAAGGAAAGGATACCCAGGATGGCGCGGGGTGTGCGGATGCGCTCCTTGGTGTCATGCACGCCGCGCATGGCATCACTGACATTTTCCTGGTTGGGCACCACCCCCGAGGTTTCCCACGCCGCCGTTGTTTGTGCGTCCTCGCCCTTCTTTTTCTTCTTCTTCTCGCGCTTCTTCTTTTTGGGGGACTCCGACTCTGGAGGAGGAGCCACCACCTTTGGCGCCGCGTCTGCCAGAAAAGCCTCCGTATCATGACGCAGGGAAAGGCCCGAACCTTTTTTCCCGGCATTAGGCAGCGGGATGCGACTGCTGCAGTCAGGACAGGTTATCGCCTCCGCTTCGACGTATTCCGAAACACTGCAGGTACGCCCGCAAATTGGACACACAACGACAATATCAGCCATGATTTCATTCCTTACATATCAACTCAGTTATATACCGTGCAATCAACACTCATAGAGTATAGAGTCCAAGCCTTTCCTCGTAAACACAATGAATATAAAATATTTACAATAGTTTTTGTACGATTTGTATCCTTTGCACTTTTTATGAAAATTCTCCATTTCTCCTGTTGACATTGACAGCATACCAGTATACATCTAGTTGCGTTGTTACTTGTTACGATGGAGAAATGCGATGTCGGCACGGCGTCGCGCATTTTGCGAGGTGAGAGATGATAAAAAAAACAAGCGGGCGATTTGTAGCGTCCTTTTTAGTTGCCTGTGGGGTCTGTATACTGCTACCCCTGCATGTCGTAAAGGCGGCGCCCCAACAGGAGTGCGCCACCCTTTCCGGTTCAGGAACGCTAGTCACCGCGGGTGATTATGCCATGGTCTATTCGGCTATCCAGCCGGTCCCGGTATGTGTCTCGGCGCAGGGGGGCATTGAGCATCATTCAGGATTCCTGTCCGGTATCGCTATTCGACCGGAGGCAGTAAACAGCGCAGGTATACCCGTGGAACGTACATCCGATAACGACAACGATGGGTTGTCCGACGTGGATGAGATTAGTGGCGCTGCCTTTGGGGGCCACGCCCGGACAGACCACAATCTGGCGGATACGGATGGCGACGGCATGTCGGACGCCCAGGAGGCCCAGCACATGTACGACCCATTGGATCCGGCGCACCGCCCGTGGATCAACGCCATCACCTACGCGCAGCCCCAGATGCGCATCGAATGGATTGGCCGCGGCGGCAACACCACCAATACCATTGTATGGAGTGACGTCCTGGCCGTCGGGGTATTCACCAACGAACTGGTAGTCACCAATCTATTGAGCGGCGCCGCCCCATGGTACAAGACCACCAATGTCTATGAATGGAACTGGGCGGGAACCGGTCGGCGTTACTATCGCCTGAAACATTAATCTAATCATTCCGGGAAAAGTTAACACGAATCACCAAAAGGAGAACTACCATGAAATATACAGTACCAGTAATCATCATTCTTGTCCTTGGCGTTTTCACCTTGCATGTCGGCCATGCTGAAGTGCCCCAGCAAATGAATTATCAGGGACGGTTGCTTGACAACGGCAACCTGGTCACAAGCAACAATGTATCCATCACGCTGAGCCTGTACAATGGACCTGCCGGCGGCGCCACTTTGCTGTACCGCGAAGTCGACACTGTGATTGTTGTTGACGGGTTGTACAGCACGGTCATCGGCGACAATCCGGAAACGGTTGGCGTGGCCCATACGGTTCTGAATGACGCCCTGACCGCTGGTGGCGCATCCACCTACCTGGGCATTGCGCTCAATGGCGCAAGCGAATTCACCCCACGCGCCCAGATTCTCTCGACCGCCTTTGCCATGCAGGCCAATGAATCCGACCCCGTTTTTACCGCGAGCGCGGCGGACTATCTTCTGCGCACAGGGGGGACGATGCTGGGCGACATCAACATGAACAGCAACGTTATTGAGAACGCCCTCATCCTGCCGGGTGGCGACCTTTCGATGGGCCCGTTCACCCAGGGCGCACCGTAATTCCTCATGCGTCCCCTACCGTGTTCTCAACAGCCGTTTGCGAGAAATACCATGAAAAATAGACCCTTGAAATGCTTGATCGCCTTAATACTCCTGGCCCTGTGCAGCAGTATACAATCACTTCACGCGCAAACCCCGTCCTGGTGGCTGACGCGTGGAGTAGTCGACACTAACCAAACACCCGACGATTACCACCCTGCGAATCAGGGCCAGGTCAAATTTATCGCGCAGCAAGCGCTCCAGGAAATGGAGCCGAATGCCAACGCGGAAATCCGGTCCATGGTCCAGGGCTTTGCCACCAACGAAAACAACTATCTGCCTGTCAATGTCGGGCAGGTGAAAAACACGGCCAAGCCCTTTTACGACCGTCTCATTGCACTGGGCAAACAGTCGGCGTATCCGTGGACAACCACGACATCGGACGATGCGGACTACCGCATGGCCAACATTGGACAGGTAAAAAATGTATTCAGCTTTGATCTGAACTTCAATGAAGCGCCCACCTTGTCCTTCATCACCCCCGCATCCGGTAATGTGAACGCCAACGATAGTTTTGTCATTTCCTGGACGGCGGCGGACCCGGACGATAATGCGACCATCGCGCTCTATTATGACACCAACAATTCCGGTGCGGACGGCACGTTGATCACCGCTTCGTTGTTCGAGGATACCCATACGCAATACACCTGGAACTGCGCCGCCATGGCTGAGAACACCTACTACATTTACGCGATCATTGACGATGGCGTCAACGATGCGCTGACGGTATACAGCCCGGGAACCGTCAGCATTGTTCACAACCTGTATGCCCCGTCGGTCAGCCTGACCGGCCCGGGCAACGGGACAACCTATACAACACCCACAACCGCCTCGCTCACGGCCACCGCGTCCGACCAGGACGGCAATCTGCAGCAGGTGGACTTCTATGTGGACGGTGAACTAGTCGGCACGGACTACAGCGCGCCCTTTTCCACTATTTGGCGCGACCTGAAAACGGGCTCCTACACCATCCAGGCGCGCGCCATGGATACCGGCGGGTTGACCGCCTGGTCCGGGACGCGCACCATTCATGTGCAAACCCCGCCATTGCAGGCGACGTTTGCCGTAGAATCCGTGGGCTGGAAATCCTATTATGCCGGTCATTCCGTGTTTCGGCGGGACGGCGAGATTGTGCATGCCGCCTATGGGGCCGCCGGGCAGGGCTTGAATGTCCTGGCCTATGATCTGGATTGGGGCGCCCGCATTACCCTGGGGAAACGCTTCAACACCTATGCGTCACGCAAAACCGGTGTCGCGCATGCCGACCTCATCAATTATATCAACGCGCTGCCAAGCGGGTCATTGATCATGATCTCCGCCTGCGATGACGCGGGATTGACCTACTGGCAGGGGGAAGACGCGGAGCCTCCCTACTTCCCCGGATGGGACCAGGACGAAGTGTTGCATTATGCCTGGGCGTCCAATGTGGTGAATCTCATGAAATCGCTGGGCAGTGTGCAGATCGACAATTATACCTACCAGGATTCCTGGAGCATGGTCGCGATCAAGGGCCAGGGCCTGCTGCACGAACAGATCAGTGCAAGCGCCCAGACCGTTACGGCCCGTGTCACTCGCGCGGTCGGCTCGATTGAACTCGCGTATGACTACCGCGACAGCATGACCTATCATCACTACTGGGACTGCAGTACGCTCTATGTGAATGCGGCCACCCCCAGCGCCACCTGCCACCCTGGCACCGATACCGTCTGCGCGTATGTCAACGATCGGCACCGCAACCTGCTTTCCTTCAACAGCTCGAAACGCTTCGTCACCGACGGCATGAAGTTCTTTGCCTGGCTGGAAGAATCGCAGTTCGAGCATATGAATGTACGAATGAATGAGGTCAAAACATACCGATGGCAGGACTGGGCCAATCCACACCCCGGCGAACAGGTGTGGCAGAAATTTCCCATGAACGGCGATTATGAAGTCAGCAGCGGCGCCAACTCCCTGCGCATTTATACAGACCACTTCCAAAGCTGTGGTTCGGGCGACGGCAGTGTGCACTTCGACTCGCACGAGGGCCAAGTGGGTAAATTCTACCTGTTCACCACCGACGGCGACGACGATGATGACGGCATGCCGGATGCCTGGGAGCTTTACTACGGGCTGGACCCGATGGACCCCTATGACGCGGAAAGCGATAACGACAACGACGGCATCACGAATCTGGGAGAATACAACAGCAACACCAATCCCGGCTAATGCCCCGACCAATCAACATGCGGTTGTAAGGACCGCGTGAATATGGGCGCCCGCCATGTTTTCATGGCGGGCGCTTCCCTTTGAATAATCCGTGTTCCCGCCTAATTTGCATTTGATTAACCGCTTGAATATGTAACAACGTATTTCAGTGAGTTACTAATGAGAATATGTGTTGATATCCAATCCGCGGTTGCGCAGCGGGCCGGTGTGGGCCGCTATACCTCCTCGCTTGTCGAGGAGCTGCCCCGCTTGGCGGGCGACGACGATATCCAATGTTTCTTTTTTGATTTTCAGCGCAAGGGACTGCCCGTCAACGTCCCGCGCGCCCACCTGCGGGTCAACCGCTGGCTGCCGGGCCGCCTGGCCCAGAAGGCATGGAAAACCCTGGCCTGGCCTCCATTCAACTGGCTGGCGGGACCGGCGGACCTGTATCATTTCCCGAATTTCATCCTTCCGCCCCTGACGCACGGGAGGTCCGTGGTCACCATTCATGACCTGGCGTTCCTGCGCTACCCGGAAACCATCGAACCGCGTAACCTGCGCTACCTGTCCGCCCGGATCAGGGATACGGTCGAACGGGCCGACGCCGTCATCACGGTATCGGAATTCACCGCGCGGGAATTGTGCGAACTGTTGCAGGTTCCCCGCGCGCGCGTCTTCAGCATTCATGAGGGCCTTTCCTCGCGCATCGCGCGTCCGGAAGCGCCCGCTATCACCTCCATGAAGGAACGCTATGGCCTGGAGCAACCCTACCTGCTGTTTGTAGGCACGCTGGAGCCCCGCAAAAACATACCCTTTCTGATTGATGTCTTTGAACACCTCCAGGAGGACGTTTCCCTGGTCATTGCCGGCATGCGTGGATGGAAGGATGAACCCATCATGGAAAGGATACGCACTTCTCCGAAGGCGGGTCAGATACACTATCTTTCCTATGTCCCCGAAGGCGATTTGCCCGCACTCTATGCGGGCGCCGAGTTATTCGTCTTTCCCTCGATCTATGAAGGCTTCGGGTTCCCGCCCCTCGAAGCTATGGCCTGTGGCACCCCAGTCATCTCGTCCGCCGCCGGCTCACTGCCCGAGGTTCTTCACCCTGCGGCGAGCATCATGAACGACTTTTGCGCTGAGGCCTGGGCCGCGCACATACAAACACTACTGACGGATGAGACCCTGCGTGGCGCCATGCGACGCGACGGGATTGAGCACGTCAGGAAATACACCTGGGCATCCTGTGCGCAGCAAACCTGGGATGTCTATCGACAGGTGGGGGCATGAGAATCGGCATCGACACACGCTGGATTTATCCACAGCTCAGCGGCATTGGTTCCTATACACAGGAACTCGTCCGCCATCTGGCGCTGGCCGATAAAGACAACGAGTATACCCTCTTCTTCAAACACCGGGAAGTCATGGACCGCGTGATGCGCCGCCCGGAACTGGCCGGGGCGCCGAATATGCAACCGCGGTTGCTGCCCTATGATGTCTTCACC
>RZZM01000744.1 GCA_009929845.1 Spartobacteria bacterium | reverse complement strand
GTCTTGAATTCGATGATATGAGCGTTATGCACCAGGCGGTCAAGAATGGCGTCAGCCAGAGTGGCATGTCCGATAAATTGATGCCACTGATCAACCGGGAGCTGGCTGGTGATAATAGTGCAGCGCAGCTCGTGACGGTCTTCGATGATTTCCAGAAAGAGTCTGCGCTGCTGATCGTTGAAGGCGTCTAAGCCGAAATCATCAAGGATGAGGACGTCGGCGCGCTTGATGGACTGGAAGAATTTGATCAATGAGCCGTCGGCCCGGGCGATGGTGAGCTCTTCAAAGAGCCTTGGCAACCGAAAAGACAAGGCCCTAAAGCCCATCAGGCAGGCCTGGTGTCCCAGGGCACGAGCCAGGAATGATTTTCCGGCCCCGCAAGGTCCTGTAATCAGGATATTGGTGGGATCCTTGATCCAGTGAGGGGATTGCAGAGCTGTGAGTAGAGTTTTATCCAGACCACGGCTTTTGCGGTAGTCGATGTCGGCCATACAGGCGCCCTGAAGCCGAGCCTGTTTAAGCCGGGTCGCCAGGCGCCGGTTGTCTCTCTCAAGTGTCTCCCGGTCGATGAGAAGGCCAAGCCGCTCGTTAAACGAGAGGTCGTCGGTGAAGTCCTGTTCTTTCAGCGCGGCGAGCATGCCGTCGAGTTTGAGTTGACGAAGTTTGTTTTCAGTTGGGTGAGTAAGCATGATACAGCCTCCTTGATTGGGATGGGTTGATGATTCGCGCGGAAGTAATTTTCTCCGCGGATGTTTTTGTGACGAATATCGGGCGCGGGCTTTTCAGCCACAGCGGGGCGCTCAATCAGGTTGTTTTTCAAGATCGATTTAATGCTTTTGTAACTGAAAGCGTTGATCTCAAGAGCTCTGGCGCAGGCCGCTTCCAACCGGGCACTGGAATAGGCTTTAGAAAGACTCAGGATACCCAGACACGAACGGTAGGATTGATAAACGTGCCGGCGCGAATGAAGAAGTCCGTGGATGCCCTGCTCGGCGGCCGGTCCGATCTTGCGGGCCCAGCTCATAAAACGTTCAGGAGACCAGTTTTTGTATTCCCGATGATGGGGAGGCATGTGGCTGTCGGTAGTGATGTATTCTCCTGTCAGATGACTACGTGGATGTGAGGCGACACGCTTGTTCTTTGAGAAGATCTCAACGATTCGGTCCG
>RZZM01000034.1 GCA_009929845.1 Spartobacteria bacterium | reverse complement strand
CATGCAGTCGCTACGCGACGCCATAGGCTGATGCGGTATCTATCATCCGTGGGCTAAAGCGCCACGGCTATTATCGTTCTGTCGCTACGCGACGTGGATACACCTTGGTGTCACGTTAACTTCCACGAGGTAAGGAGTTCTGAACTTCTGGCGAATCAGCCCCCTCCCGGTTTTCTTTCGATGCGCCTGCCGGACAGACTACCAACCGCTTCAGACCGTACTCATCAGGCGGTTCTGAATAGGTTTCGACCTCACGGTGTTCTTCCAGCGCCCGGTGGACAAGCTTGCGCTCCGAGGCCTTCAGGGGCGCAAAGCGATAGGGTCGGCCATGGCGGGTCACGCGGTCCAGGGCCTCGAACGCCTCCTTGAGCAACTGGTCCTTGCGTCGCTCACGGTAGCGCTGCACATCAATCGTACAATGCAAAGCCTGCTCATCCTCTTTGTGCAGCATTCGGTTCAACAAGTACTGCAAGGCATCCAGTACACACCCGTTGCGGCCGATCAGGCCTCCCGCTTCCGGCGATTCAATGTAGAGGAGTATCTCATCCTCCGTATCGCAAAAGGTCTCGACTGAACAGGCAAAGCCAAGCATCGTGAGTATCTGTTCCAGTTTTTCCCTGGCGCGTTGCTGCATTTTTACAGGCGTATTTTGCACACTCATCCTCCGCTCCTTTACCCTTGCGGTTATTTTTTCCCGTGACCCGATGTGGCTCCTGCTTTGCCGGGCGCCGACTTGCCGGCCTGGCGCTTTTTCATCAACAGTTGCTGGACAATCATCATACACTGGTTCGTGGTCCAGTACAGTACAAGGCCGGACGGCATTTTATAGAAAAACACCAGCATCATCAACGGCATGAAGGCCATGATCTTCTGCTGTTGCGGGTCGCCTCCGGAGGGCGACAACTTCTGCTGCCAGAACATCGTCCCGGCCATCACCAGCGGCAGGATATTCAACGCGATGGGGAGAACCCCTGCCAGCAGGTTTTCGGGCTCGCTCAAATCCCTGATCCAGAGGAACGAGGCAAAACGCAGCTCAATGGCGCTACGCAGCACTACAAACAGGGCGATAAATACCGGAATCTGGATCAGCATGGGCAGGCATCCGCCCAGTGGATTGATCTTTTGTTCCTTGTACAGCGCCATGGTTTCCTGCTGCAGCTTCTGGGGATTGTCCTTGTATTTGTCCTTGAGCTCCTTGATGAGCGGCTGCACTTCCGACATGCGCTTCATGCTCTCGGTACTCTTGTGCGTAACCGGCCAGAACACAATGCGGATCATGAAGGTCAACAGGATGATGGCCAGCCCATAGTTATGCGGCCAGATGTAGGTGTAAATCATGTTCATGATTTTCAGCAGAAAACGGCTGATGGGCGCCCACATGCCGAACTCCATCACGTCCGCGCGGTGCAGCCCGATCCGCGCCAGCTCCGTGTACTTTTTCGGACCGATGTAATAGCTTGTTTCGCGACGGAAGGTCCCCGCGGCGGGAATCTGGTGCAACGGCAGTTCAATTGTCGCAAACACCTCTTCCAGCGCGCCCAGCTTCGGACGGTAAGCCGGGTCGGCCAGCTCCTCGGGCAACACCTCGCGGGTCACGTCCGCCGTGAAGGCGTCCCCCCCTTCTTCGGGCGTCAGCACCTGGACAAAATACTTGTTCTTCACGGCCACCCAGAGCACATCCTTGTCCTCGTAGGGATACATCTCGATCACAACCGGCAGCTTGGGCAGGTTGCGCTCTTTGACCTCGTCCTTGAATTTTCCGGCCAGCTTCTTGCCCCAGTGCTTTACCTTTTCACCGCCGGGGGACAACGAATCCACGCCCAAATCAATCACGCCGCGCATGCTGTCACCGGGGGAACGGCGCATGACTCCCGTCTGCAGGGTCACCTTGTTCAGCGCGACCGGCTCGGTTGTTTCATTAACAAACTCATCAACCACGTTGACCACGTAGGCGTCGCTGAAGGTCAGGGTGCGGGTCAGGGCCAGTCCGCCGGGCCCCTTACGGGTAAGGACCACCGCGTCATCCGTCTGCGCCACCTCGAAATCCGCCGACAGCCCGCCCAGTCCCGGCAGGTTCTCGTACACCAGGGCCGGTACTTCACTGAAATCAAGGACCACCGGACCGCTCTCGGTGTCGTTGTTTTCCTTATAATCATTCAACACCGCCGAGACAATCGACGCGCCATAGGAGGATACCGTCAGGGTCACATCGCTGTTGGCCAGTGTGACGCGCTCTTCCGGCGCGCGCGGCGCCGCAAGCGGCACAAGTTCCGCTTCCGCCACCTCGGGGAGCGATTCGGCGTCACCGGGTTCTTTGACCATCGGCGCGTCTCCGACCGATGCGGTTTCGCCTTCCGTCAATTCGGGGTCCGGCTCTGCGTCGACCACAACCGCCGGCTGTGTTTCGATACCCAGCATGGGTGCGATCACCTTCGTATACAACGGCCCCCACGCCATCAGCAGGGCAAACAATACGACAACAATGGCTAAATCCTGTTTTTTCATGAGTAATGTCTTTCTGTCGCGCCCGGTACGGACGCGACATGCTTATCTTTTTTTTCCGGCAACGGATCATATCCGCCCGGATGCAGCGGATGACATTTAAGCAGGCGTTTCCCCGCCAGCCAACATCCCTTAAGTGCGCCAAACCGGGCAATCGCCTCAATCGCGTACTGTGAACAACTGGGGTGGAAACGGCAGCAGTTGCCCAGCCAGGGCGCAACCACCCGTTGGTACCCCTTGATACATACAATGAGCAGGCGACGCATCAGGCCTCGCCTTCCTTTTCTGTCCGGGCCAGAATCCCCGCCTGACCGGCCAGCGACAGGAACTCGCCGACCACCTGGTCCCACGGCGCGTCCACCACCCGGTAGCGCGCGACCAGCACCAGGTCATAGGCCCCCATCACCAGTTGGGTGCGATGACGACGAAAAATCTCCCGCAAACGGCGACGCGCACGATTGCGTCGTACCGCGTTTCCAACCTTCTTGCTGGAAACAACGCCCAGACGCACAGCGGCGTCCTCGCCTCTCCTCAACCATAAAACCATATACCTGCCTACCCAACGTTCATTCCCGGCATACGCCTCCTGGAAAAAACGCGTCTTTGTAAGCCGCAAGGCCCGCGGGAACCGTTCAGCACTGGGGGGAGCCGCATGGCCGTTACGGGGTTCACCGGCGTTAAAATCTGATGAACCCTCGTGAACCATGCATCGCACTCTTTCCTTAAACAGCGAGTTTTTTACGACCTTTGAAGCGTCGCCTGCTCAGGACGCAGCGTCCTGATGCCGACGCCATGCGTTTGCGGAAACCATGCTTCCGCTGTCTTTTTACCTTTGACGGCTGATATGTTCGTTTTGTCATGCCTGTTATCCTTAGTTAATATTCTCTACGCGCGTTTCCTCTACAAAAGGCATGAAAACCTATCAGGTTTGGGGGCTGTGTCAACCATGAAGAATACCCTTTGACCCCGGAATTTTCATTTTTATACGGCCCAATGCCGCCTTTTAGGGGCCAGAAATACAACCAGAGCCTATTCGAAAAGCCTTGGCAATACATGGAACCCGGAAACCGCAGCCTTGCCGCCCTTTATCGCGAGCTTTGTCGAAAAGGCGCCGGGAGGGAAAATTTAATCGACAACGCTTGCGACAACGCTCGCGACAAAGGACAACATATTGAGAATCTGGGGTTTTGCATGCCATTGGACCTTTTCGGATAACCGCGCTCAAGAAAAAAGCCGTGGAATCCACCATTTTCTATTTTGTCATGCCGCCTTCGAGTTGCTAGGGTGCGGGCAGAAAGAGGATCGAGCAAACACATGGATATGAGAAGTACATTTGCGGAGGTACTGGATGAAACACAGGCCTACCTGACCCTTCTTCGTGAAGACGGGGTCAAGTACCTTGCGCTTTCACTGGAACAACGCAGCGCATTGCGCGTTGCGCCGACAGCTCCCGCACAGCCCCGCGCCCCCGCCGCACCGGCGAGCGCCCCGAGGCCCTCCACGGCCCCCGCCACCGGGACGTCGGCAGCCGCCGCCCCCCAGGCGCCGTCACCGCCTCCTGCCAAACCAATCTCCCGTCCACGCAAATCCGCCTGGTCCAAAGAGGCCGAACCGGTTGTGGCGTCCACACTCGCCGAAATCGCCGCCGCCATCAACCAATGCACCAAATGTCCGCTGCACAAAACGCGCACAAATACCGTTGTCGGCCAGGGGAGTTCCTCCCCGGATATCGCCTTCATCGGGGAAGGCCCCGGCGCCCAGGAAGATTTGAAGGGCCAAGCCTTTATCGGTCCCGCGGGCGAGATATTAACTCGCTTACTGACGCGCATGGGCTACACCCGCGACGACATCTGGATCGGCAATATCGTCAAATGCCGTCCAAGCGTCGATCTTGAAATGAAAAAAGATCGCCCGCCCACCAGCCAGGAGATGTCCACCTGCCTGCCCTATTTACAGGCGCAACTGGCCATTTTGAAGCCGCGCGTCATCGTCACCCTCGGCAACGTGGCCCTGGAAGGCCTTTTCGGCTTCAAAGGCATCACCCGCCACCATGGGAAATGGCTCCGCTACGAAGGCATCGACACCATGCCCACCTACCACCCCTCCTATCTTTTGCGGAAAAATGACAAAAAACTCTTCTGGGATGTCTGGCACGACATGGAACAAGTTCTCAAACGCCTCGGCAAAACCCCATTACCCCCTCCCCCCAGCAAAAAACACTAAAAGCCCTCTCTTCAACAGCCATGTCGCCATCTCACTTCTGTGAAAATCTGTGCAATCTGTGGGCACTATTTTTGGAGACGTTGTCATTCGTCGCCGGGAAACGGCGAAATGTCGTACCATTCATTGAGCAGGTATTGCAGGGTGACCGGGAGGGCGTTGATGCCGCCCAGGGCCTCTTCGCGTTCTTCGTTATCCGTGCTTTGCAGGATATACCACATTCCTGACTCACGGTCGTACAGGGCCATGTCATCGAGGCCGTCCCCGTCATAATCGGCGACAACCGGCAGCGCATTGGTCTTGCCCCAGTCATTGGTCGTGATGGTCCCCTGGGTGCTGTACAGGATGACCCATTGCAGGGTGGCGGCATCGTAAACAGCCATGTCGGTCCGTCCATCCCCATCGTAATCCCCCGGCGCGGGAACCGCGGTATCCCCGCCGCCGCACTGGTGGGGCTGCAATAGGCCGTCGCTGCTGGTGCGGATGGTCCATGTGCCCAGGTCGGGGCCATACGTGGCGAGGTCGGTGAAACGGTCGCCATCATAGTCGCCCGGCACCGGCACGCTGTAGTATACCCCGGCAAGCTGCTTGCTTTTCTTTTCGGAACTGCGGCTCAGCTCCACCTGCCAGAGCGCCTCTTCCCACAAAAACGCGCAGGCGTCCGCTTTGCCGTTGGGGAAGGCCGTCCAGTAAGGTCCGTTGTATTTCTGGTAGGCGCGGCGACCATGCAGGAGGCGCAGCTTGACCAGGTTGACGCTCCAGTCGGGATCACTCATGTCGTAGTCATAGTACCCCGGAACGGGTGCGGCATTGCTTCCGCCCACGTTTTGGTGGATGTACTCGCCCCAATGACTTCCGTAAATATACCAGTCGCCACCAGCGGGATAATATACCGCAATGTCCATCAGCTCATCGCCATCATAATCGGCGGGCACGGGAATAGTCTCGTACCACCCCCAAATGATTTCTTCGATCTGGTTGTCACCGCTCCGGATGATCTGCCAGACACTGTTGGTCTTATCAAATACAGCCGGGTCGGCAATCCGGTCACCATCAAAATCATAGGCCACAATACCATGACTGTAATCGCGACGAATGCCCCGGGTAACCCCGTTTTCCATCAGCACGTAGGTGTCGACCGGGGTTTCCCAATGCTCAACATCCGCAAATTCGACGACATACCCGCCCGCGGGCAGTTGTACATACGCGCCGTTATGCTGCCAGTCGCCGCCGCTGATGCGCCATTGCGCGCCGGCGAGGACCGCCTTGTCGGGCAACAGGTACACATACAGCGTGCCATCCTCAATCGGCGGGATCAGTTCATATTCAGCCGTCAGGCTGTTGGTTTCCCCGGCATCAACATCGCTCACCTGGGCTTCTGGATGAACCCATCCGGGGAGTTCCTTGAATTCGACGGTGTACTCCCCAGGGTCGACGGTGAGCAGCACGCCGCTGGACTGCCAGGTGTCGCCAAGTATGCGCCATTCGGCGCCGGCGGCAATCGCGGTCTCCGGCGTAATCACGCAGGTCAGGACGCCCTGCTCCGGCTCAACCGGCGTATAGGCGCGCTGTTCGGATACCGTGCCATTCTCCGTTACTCTAATCGCGATCGATGCGGGGGTCAGCCACCCGTCAATGTCGCTGAATTCAAGGGTATAAGTCGCGACCGGCACATTGGTCATGAGGTAGCCGGAGTCATGCCAGGTGGTATCATCGCCCGTGCTCAACCGCCACTGCGCGCCTGCCGTTATCGCCTCATCGGGAGTAATGGCGCAGGTGACCGCGCCGAACAACTGGGTGTAGACCGCGGTTACATCCGTCCGCGTATCCGCAAAAACGGTCACGGCCTGCAGGCCCGGCGTAATCCAGCCCGACAGGTTCCTGAAGACCACATCGTACGTTCCCGTCGGCACATCGGAAATCACAGTGCCGCTGTTCTGCCAGCCCGTGTCCGGACTGCCAGTGCCGGTCAGCATCCATTGCGCACCGGCCGCCGCCGCGCCGGGAGGCGAAATCACACAGGCCACCCGGCCATGCTCCGGCAAGGCTTGAAGGCCGTCCAGTTCCGTGGTGCTCAACGCGCGCGCATAGAATCGCAGCTCGTCCAGGCTGCCGTCGAAAAACAGGCCATTATCCGCCTTGTTGCGTCCGATGTACAACTCGGAGGTGGGACTGAATGTCCCGATGTCGTAGGCGCTCGAATCCACTTCCACGCCATCTAAATACAACTGCTGCTCGTGCTCACCAATCACCAGGGCGTAGAAATACCATGAACTGGTGGAATTCAACGGGCCGGAATGCAGGGTGGAATTATCGGCATCATACATCATCGTTGCATTGACCGCCTGCCCGGGGAACAACGGGAAATCGGTGGCCGTGGCGATATTGATGCTGCCGGTCTGGGCGACTCCGCCCTTGGAAAAAACGGCTTCGCCCGCCCGGAAGGCGTCGCGTTTCACCCAGAATGTCACCGTGAAATTGGTGTACCCAGAGACATCAAACGACGGCACCCACACGTAACCGCTTGTGCCGTCAAAATGATACGAACCCCCAATAACGCCGGGTTCCCCGAGGGCCACACCATACTTAATCGCCCCATCGTGGTTCCATCCGCTGGAATCATAGGCGGTTCCGCCACTCGTTTCATCCATTTTCAGCCACAGCAACATGGCGGGATCGCCATACGCGCCGGTAATCGTTTCTGTCTGGTTGTCGCCGATGACAACGATCTGGTCCGCGGGCGTAGTCCATCCATCCACCGCCCTGAATGTAACGGTGTGCTCGCCGACCCCGAGTCCCGGCGCCGTAGCGCCGCTATTGTACCAACTGGTGACAGAACCGCTGACCAGCCCCCACTGCGCGCCGGCCAGGACCGCCCCTTCCGGCTCGATCAGGCAACTCAAATCTCCAGTATCACGTGTATAGTAGCCATAGGTGGACGCCGTCTGGCTCCGCAGCACGGTGATCGACTTGCTGTCCGGACGCACCCACCCATCCATCGCGAGAAATTCAACAGTATACACCCCGGTGGCCACATTGGAGAGCACCACACCACTGTCCTGCCATGCCGTCTGCGCGCCGGTGGTCAATCGCCACTTCGCACCATCCGTTATCGCAGACGCAGGACTGATCGTCGCCGACGCCGCCCCGTAGGTCTGCGCGTACGTTCCCGTGGAAACCGTGGTCTGGGCGTCGTAGACCATCAGGGTCTGCACAGACGGCTCCGTCCAGTACGTCAGGTCCATGAACGTGACCTCGTACAGGCCGGGAGTCAGCCCCGAAAGTGTCGCGCCACCCTGTTTCCACGTGCCGCCGTTCACACGCCAACGGGCGCCGTCATCAACCGCCGCCGCGGGATCAATATGCATCGTCAAATTCCCGACTGCGCTGCCTTGCCATTGGTACGTGAAGGTCATCTCGTTGGTCTCGCCAACCGCAATAGTGACCGGCTGGGATGTCGGGGCAATCCACCCTGTAAGCTCGATAAATTCGAGATAATAATCCCCCGCCAACAGCGACACCTCGGCGCCGCTATCATGCCAGACCTGTCCCGCCAGACGCCACCGGGCCCCGGCTTCAACAGCCGCTTGCGGCTCCAGCGTCACGATTAACACCCCATCGCTAATGATCTTCGCATACACGCCCGACACTGTAGTGGTGACTCCGGCGCTGATTGTGGCCGACTCATTGGAGGACGGCTTGGTCCACCCGTTCACATCACTATACTCGATCGTATAGAGCCCCGCATCCAGCGCAAGGGACGTGCCGCTATCCTGCCACTCCCCATCCAGAATGCGCCATTGCGCGCCCGCGGCCACCGCCTCCGACGGCGTGATATCAATATGGAGCCAACCCTCAGTCATGGCCTCATAGTACCCGATGAAAGCATTTGTATTCCCCACGTCCACCGTCACCGTCGTGACATTGGTGGGGGATAAATAACCGGTGACCGCGTTGAATTCGACCGTATACACCCCCGCAACCAGTTCAAGCAGCGTATTATCCTCCTGCCAGTCCCCATTTGCGATGCGCCACTGCGCCCCGTTGCTCACTGCGGAAAGCGGCTCGATGAATCCAAGCAAATACCCCATGTTCGTCATCGGGATTTCCGTGTAGGTCCCCGTGATTTCATTGGTGGCGTCCTTCAGGACCGTGATTGCTTGCGAAGCCGGACGCTGCCAACCGCCAAGCTCCTTGAAGACCACGGAATACTCACCCGTAGCCAGCGCGACAACCGTTCCATTGTCATACCAACTCCCCGTATCGATCCGCCACTGCGCGCCGGTCGCCACCGCCTCGGCAGGCAAAATCGCCACATGCACCGCCCCGGTCCCTGCCGGGGGAAACATCGGCGTCAACGCCGCCGTAACCCCACCCGTTTTACCAAAACTGAAGTAATTTTCCCTGGGAAGAGGTGGATTATATGTAGTATATGTCCAAAGATAAGAATCCCCATAATAATTCGTTGGGTTCAGTGGGATGATCCCATTTTCATAATCGTCGGCCGACGCCGTCCAGACCCGCACGTAATAGGTAACGCCATTTGTGCCGTCAGCATAATCATCACCCGACATCATGCCATCATAGCCATCCTTTTGCCCCATAAAACCTTTTTTTATGACCACATCGTCCCCAGTGACGCCATCACCAGACCACATCGCGGGATTATTGGTTTGATCAGGGCCGGCATTGATCAACTGCACAAAACAACCGACCAAATAATTAGTCTTGTCATACGCCCCGGCCAGGACATTGGTCCCCCCGGAGGCATACGTACACAAATCATGTTCTGAGTTTCCCCATTCAATTGTCGCTGCTCGGCATACAGAGAACCCGATCAAGCTTAAAATCATCAAATATATACATCTCTTCATCAAAAATTCCCGTCGTTATCAAAAAATCATCTTCAACACTCCCAAACTACACAAATACCCCACAAAAAGGAACACATTTCTGAATGTTTTCGTGAAATGGCATATGGCTTTTTTTTGTTTTCCCCATACAATATCACCCGCGCTCACCCGTTATAGGGTCAGCAACAGGAGTGAGCGCCGGTAATGAGTGCTGCGTATGACAGATGGCGAAGAGAAAAGGATAGAACAATACCGCGAGGGTGATATTCACGCCCTGGAGGAATTGGTGGAAAAGTACCGGCGTCCGCTCTTTGGGTTCATTCTAAAAATGACGGAAGGCAGGGATGACGCGGAAGAGATTTTCCAGGAGGTATGGCTTCGGGCGATTCGGAATCTGGATTCATACAAGGTTTCGAATTTCCTGAGCTGGTTGTTCAAGATTGCGCACAACCTGGTAATCGACCGCGCAAGAAAGAAGAAACCGGCTATGAGCCTGCAGGATCCTATTGAGGAAGCGTTGACGATGGAAGACCGGGTGGCCTCTGAAGCCCCCGGACCGGATGAGCAGATGAACAGCCGGGTGATCCGGGAGCGGATTGACCGCGCGGTTGCGGAGCTGCCGGAAAATCAGCGCGAGGTGTTCGTTATGCGTACACAGGCGGATATTTCTTTCAAGGATATTGCCCGGATACAGGGCGTGTCCATCAATACCGCGCTGGCCAGGATGCAGTACGCCCTGGCCCGGTTGCGCGAAGAGTTGAGGACAGAATACATGGAACTGTCCGGGAGTTGAGCGATGAAATGTAACGATTATGAACAATATATACTGCTGGAAAGCTCCAATGAGCTTGACCGCGAACAGGCTGCCCGCCTGCAGGCCCATCTGGAGTCCTGTCCGCCATGCCGCGCGTTCAAAAGGGACATGCTGGCTATCCGGGACTATTCACAACTGGATGAAAACGCGCTGCGGATTTCCGAATTCACCCAATTCCGGATCAGCAGTGAGGGGCGCAAGGCCATCGAAGGGCGGAAGGGAGCAGAAGATAACGTCGGCAGGGGGCCTCCGTGGCGTTTGGCCTATGCCGCGGCGGCTGTCCTGCTGATCGGCATGGGTATTTTCCTGTTTTCAAAGGATGCCCCGAACGTCGCATCCCCACACCGTTTGACGGCAGAACGCCCGGCAGCGGCATCTGATACCCTATTGGCCTGGGATGACGATTTTGACCAAAATATCGCCTCGATAGATGAGGATTTGATCATCGCTTCCATCGCCCTGCAGGAGGATTATTACTATTCCGACCTGGATACGGCCGACACGGAAGATTTGGCCAGCGAATTGTTAACTATGGAGGAATCGTCATGAGATTATTTTTATTTTTACTGTCGGGATGTATGCTGCTTCTGTCCAGCCAATCGCTTTTTGCAGAGGAGGCTGCAACACCCCCCGAAACATGGGACGCGCCCCCGAACTGGACGATGGAGGACCCTCAACCGCCCGAAGGCCCCCCTCCGGAAGGGCCCATGTTTTTTGATGACGCGGACAGGATGCCCTTCGACCGGCCGGAATTGCCAATGGACGGTGATTTCATCCCTTCGCGTCGGAACGGACCGCCGCATGACCGCTCGCCGGTCAGGCAGTGGCTCAACCAACTGCAACAGGACCAGCCCGAGGAATACGAAAAGATGAAGCGGATGCTGGCGGAGAATCCCCGGCAATTCCATGCGATACTGCGCAACCGCGTGCAGCAACAGCGGGTCCGGCAGGCGCTGGCCGCCTATCCGTCATTGCTGGAGGCCTACACAACCCTGGACCCGCAGGATCAAAAGGTGCTCGTTGAAATACTCTATCAACCGCCCCATCAGCGCGACCCACAGGACAGGAACAGCCGGAAGAAGCATCGGAAAAAGCTCCGGGAACAAAGGAACGCGGACAATGAATTGACGGAATTGGACGCCGATACCAAAGAACTGGCGGCGGCCTATCACACGACCGAAGACATACAGGCGAGGGAGCAGATTACCAGCGAATTGCGCGCAAAACTTGAACAGCTCTTTGACTTGCGTAACCAGGACCGCATCGACCAGATTCAAAAGCTGGAAACGAAGATCAGCGCGCTCAAGGAACGGATGGAACTGCGGGATTCAAGGCGCGACCAGATTGTTGAACGCCGCCTCGAAGAACTGACGCAGGACCCGGGACTCAAGTGGTAGCGGCGTCCTCGACAAGGGGGGCATCCTTCCAGAGTTCCTCCAGGGCATAGTACTCGCGTGTTTGGGCCGAAAAAATATGAACCACCACGTCAATGTAATCCACCACGACCCATTCGCTTTCCGCCGTACCCGCCTTGTGAAAACAGGAAATACCCTGCTGCTTCAACTGGTAGCCGACCTCCTCCCCCATCGCCCGGATGTGCGGGCCGTTATTGCCGGTACAAATGACGAAATAGTCAGTTACAGTGGACACCTTTCGGACATCCAACACAACCACCTGCTCCGCCTTTTTATCTTCAAGGGCCTTTCGGGCCAATAATGCTGTCTCAATCGGCTTAATATGTTCTTCTCCTTGCTAACATCGGTACAATCCATGTTCCTGAATATACATTTCTACAACATCCGGCACAAGATAGCGGATGCTTAATCCCTCGGCAACCCGATTTCTGATTTCCGTCGAAGAGATATCAACCAGGTGCCCCTGCATGACGCACTGCAACAGACGCTCCGGCCAGGGGGGCGGCAGGTTGAGCTGTGCAGGGTCCACGGCCCTTATATCGAATCCCGGACGCCCCAACGTAATAAACCGGCACATGCCAAGCAACCGGCAAATGTCTTTCCAGGTATGTAATTCATACAAACTATCGGCGCCGATAATGAAACTGAAGTCCATTTCCGGGTGCTCGCGCTGCAACTGCGCAACGGTGTCGATGGTATATGTCACCCCGCCCCGGTCGATTTCCATTTGGCAGACCGAAAGGCAGTCATCCAGTTCGGTCACCATCTCCAGCATGGCCACACGGTGCTCGGGCGCGCTGATCCGCTCGCCGCACTTGTGCGGCGGCACAGCGCCAGGCAACAAAAACACTTCATCCAGCTCAAAACGCTCCATCGCATCGCGCGCCACAATTAAATGGCCGATATGCACGGGATTAAACGTGCCGCCCAATATTCCGACTTTTCTTCGTATATCCATCAGTTCAACATATAACCTGTCTGTTCATCTGCGCAAACCTACCCACAACCCGCGCGTAAAGCAAGTATCTTGAGCCACGGACTTGTCACGCCGGAGGAACGTAGGCGGATGAATCGGATTTTGACTCAATACGTTCCAAACAATTCGTCTTTTCGCATTATTGCCGTTAAAATGGCCATAGAAGGCACAAAAAACACAAAATTTATGTGTCTTATGTGCTTTATGTGGCTGATTTATGAATTCCAGCCAAATTTAGAGCGCAGCGGTTGTAAAAAATATGAACGCGGAGGCGCTGAGACGCAGAGAAGAAGAGAAAAGTGTAAATAGTGGCCATTTTTGGCCAAAAAATGGCTATTTTTACAGTTTTAAGCGCGAAAATGGCCAATTTTTGGACAATTTCGGCATTTTTCACCAAAATCGGCTATTTTCCCGGCGTTTTCTGCGCGAAACGTGAATGCCTTGCGCCGGGCCATGCAGACGCTGGTCATTGAGGACAATGACCCTCCCGGCGGCTTGGACGCCTCTTCCCACGAGGGGATAATGCGTAATGCCCTATGTAATCGTCGCCCATCCTAATCGCACTCTTCCCATCGCCCATCCCATGCGGAGCAGCCTCCGGCTCGATTGGCGAGAAAAAGAGTGCGATTAAGATCAGCGAAAATACCGCTCCACCTAATCACCTACCACCTAACCACCTAATCACCTAATCACCTAACCACCTAATCACCTACCACCTACCACCTAACCACCTAATCACCTACCACCTAACCACCTAAAAATATTCCCGCAACTGCACCATTGCCAAACCCGTCGCAAGACGACACAATGCGGCATTATGGATAATATACTTATATTTACTATTGCGATGATCTTCCTGGCGGCCTTCGTCGGGACCGTCGTGCGCTATCGCACGCGGGACAAGTGCCTGAAAGACCTCGACGACGACTTTGTTACGGCGGAATTCACCGGCGGCAAACAAGTGTGGGGCCGCCTGGCCGTTTGTTACAATGGGGTTGAGCTGGTCTACCCGACACCCCACCCGGACCCGGACGGCTCCCATTTTGAAACCAGTTTTATCATCTACCAGGAACAATTCGGCGCCATCATAGCCTTCAAACGCCTCCATGATGAACTCCTGCCGGAAAACCAGGCGAAGCGGGAGGCCGAACTCCAACGCACCTATCATCCCAATATGTACCGCCGTTTCCTGCGCGTCCTTAGAAACACCTTTAACCTCTTCCATGACGCTTTCAGCCAGACCATTTCGGTGGTGATTGGCTCGGTACGAAAAACCAGCCAGTCTGAATTTGTGACCACGCAGGACAAACGCATTGAAGGCACCGCCCGGGAACTCCTCGGCAAGCCCGCCGCCTACGAACCGATTCTGGAACGTCACATCGGCCAGAAGGTGGTGCTGGAACTGGTCCGGGACGGCAAGCCTGTTGAATACTGCGGCGTGCTCAAGGATTACACCAGCGCCTTTATCACGTTGCTCGACGTGCCCGTCAACGAGGAGTCCGAATTTCAACTGAATGCCCCTGAACAGTTGGCGGTGAACCATGACCTGGACTTCGAGGTCACCTCCGAACCGACTGAAAATACAGACCCACCAACGGTAGATCTTCATGTGGACCTGCACAACCGGAGTCAGCGGGATATTCGTCTCTGCCAGGCGGAAGGCGACGGCTACGCCCGCGACATCAGCCAGGACATCGCCCCCGGTGCGCATTACCACTTTGAATTGCCCGACGTCCCCCTGCCAGTCATCAGGCCACAAGACGACGGCACTCCGCCCGCGGATACGGAAAACAACAACACGGCCAAACTCCTGCCCGATGTGCGCCTGTGGATCAGGGCGCGACGTTCCATGGACATGGTCGTTCCGCGCCCACAGGGAGTAATCCGCCACGGCGCGGACAATATCGGACATCTGAATACCCGCTTTTCCCTTCGACTGCTCGGGTAGCTTGTTAACTCGACGCGATCCGAGTCGCGATCTTTCACAGGCCGATCGAGCCGAGGACTGCGCCGCATAATTGTGTATGTTCAAACTTGCAAGATACCAAGGCTTCGCTTATCTTGCGCGTTCTGACACTCTTAAAAATGAGCAACCAATAAAAAGGAGAAGGAATCATGTCTGAAATAGTTGATATCATCGCAAGAGAGATACTGGATTCCCGCGGCAATCCGACCGTGGAAGTGGAAGTGGAACTGATGTCCGGCGTCGTTGGGCGCGCGGCCGTGCCCTCCGGCGCGTCTACGGGCGAAAATGAAGCCCTGGAATTACGGGACGGCGACAAATCGCGCTTCGGCGGGAAAGGCGTCCTGAAGGCGGTTCAGAATGTCAACGAGGTCATCTATCCGGAGTTGGTTGGCTTTGATGTGGTCGACCAGGTCGGCATTGATCAGTTTCTGCTGGAACTCGACGGCACGGAAACCAAGAGCAAGCTGGGCGCCAATGCCATACTGGGCGTCTCAATGGCTGCGGCGAAAGCGGCATCGCTCTTCATGGGTATGCCCCTCTTCCGCTACATCGGTGGGACCAATGCCAAGGTGCTGCCGGTTCCCATGATGAACATCCTGAACGGGGGCGCCCACTCGGACGCGCCGGTCGATATCCAGGAATTCATGATCATGCCCAAAGGCGCACCCAGCTTCTCGGAAGGCCTGCGCATGGGCGCGGAGGTCTTCCACGCGCTGAAATCCGTACTCAACGGCATGGGCCTCAGCTCCGCGGTAGGCGACGAAGGCGGCTTTGCGCCCGCCCTGAAAAGCAATGTGCAGGCCCTGGAGGTCATTATCGAGGCCATCCAAAAGGCCGGATATGAGCCGGGTAAGGATATCTTTATCGCGCTCGATGCCGCCGCCAGCGAGTTCTTTGACGCCGACAAACAGAAATACATCTTCAAGAAGAGCGACCAGTCCGAACGTACCGCGGCGGACATGGTGGAGTTCTACAGCGAATGGGTCGCCAAGTATCCGATCATCAGCATCGAGGACGGCCTGGCGGAAGGCGACTGGGATGGATGGAAAATCATGACCGACGCCATGAAGGACAAGATCCAGTTGGTGGGCGACGACCTGTTCGTGACCAACACCAAGTACCTCAAGAAAGGCATCGACATGGGGGTCGCCAATTCGATCCTGATCAAACTCAACCAGATCGGCACCGTAACCGAAACGCTCGACACCATCGAAATGGCCAAGCGCGCCGGCTACACCGCCGTGGTCAGCCATCGCTCCGGCGAAACCGAAGATACCACCATTGCCGATGTCGCCGTGGCGTGCAACACCGGCCAGATCAAGACCGGGTCGGCCAGCCGCACGGACCGCATCTGTAAATACAACCAGCTCCTCCGGATCGAACAGTTGCTCGGGGATGAGGCCATTTACGGAAGCGGTAGTTGCTACGGCGACTTCTAAACGTATCCTATCCGACAAATGAATGAAAAAAGAACGGCGTCCAATTGGACGCCGTTCGGTTGCAAATGAGGAAAGTTGCGGGTGAGAGTTGTCCTCCTGTATGGATATCCGCGAAACAACGCATTTCGCATATCTTAATCGCACTCCTTCATCCCCAATCCCTGCGGAGCGGCCTCCGGCGGGACACGCGATGGGAGAGTGCGATTAGGATCGGCGAGCTTCGCTTATCTTAAGGGTCAACAACGTCCTATCAGGCTTGAATTGTATTCGGGAATGATATAGGGTACAGGCAGATTATGGATTATTGGCGCACAATTTATCGAACCGCCTGGATTGTCTTGGGCATTGTATTAGTGATAGGAGGATTGTGCATATTCTGGCGGCCCATCAATCAATACAGGGAATACCAACGACGGGAAGCCGAACTCGAACAGGAAAAGCAACTTGAGGAAGAACTTATAAAACACCTGAAGATGCAACAGCAGCGCTTTCAGAATGACCCACGTTTTGTCGAACATGTCGCCCATGAACTGGGCCTCGTAAAACCCAACGAAACCCTGTTCAAGTTTGCTGACGAGAAACCCGGCACCGCCCCGACGCCATGATCATTGATGACAGGAAAAGATTTGGAATCCGGGAGTGCCCGTCCTGCGCCTGCGAAGTCCCCGCCAATAACAATCACTGCCCGATATGCGGCTATGCCTTCCCCCACCCTTCCCCCGCCCGGCGCGCCATGAAAATCTGGGGCGCGCTGCTTATGCTGGGACTGCTGCTGTGGCTGCTGCTGGGCGGATGTTAGTTTTTTTAGGTGGTTAGGGTGTAGGTGGTTAGGGTGTAGGTGGTAGGTGGTTGGGTCTTAATCGCACTCTTTTTTCTCGCTGATCAGGCCGGAGGCTGCTCCGTGAGGATGGGCGATGGGGAGAGTGCGATTAGGATGGGCGATGGATGATTAGCGGTTTGGGTGGTAGGTGGTTAGCTGAGATAACATCCACCTCGCGTAGCGACAGAACGATAATAGCCGTGGCGGTTCAGTCCCCGGTTTATATCCGCGTTTATCCGCGTCCATCTGTGGCTAAAAAAAATGAAAACCGTTGGAAATCAATTCAGACGATGGATCATATAGAACCCGGCGACCTGTGCCAGGACAACCGGAACCCAGGCAATCAGTTCAGGGTGCAACTCCGGATGCATGACCAGCGAGTCCGCAATGATAATAAACAGGTAAAAAATAAACACCAGCAGCAAAGCCACCCCGACGCCCACGGATGATTCCTTGCGCTTGGATTTCATCCCCAACGGAATCCCCAGCAGGGTAAATGCAAAACAGGAAAGGGCCAGCGCCAGGCGCTCATTCGCCCCGACAACCATTGAAGTTTTCTGACGGAGAAGGTCTTCCTCATCAAGATCTGGAAATACCTCCCGGATATTACGAATCGTGTGAATCAACTCCGTCATGGTCATGTCCGGCACCTTCTTGCGTATGTGCTCTTTATTCCATATCTCCGCGAAATCCAGTGACACCGGATAATGTTTGGCGTTGATATAACGCGAACGGGTCAGGTCCATCGGGTGCTCCTGGTCCGGTTGGTCAATACGCACATCATACAAGTCCACCTTCAATATCCGGTTGGTCTGGTCCGAGGTGATCAGTCCGCTTTTCGCCCGGACGTTACGCTTAACCTGCCCCTCCTCCATCTCATAGACCACGACGTCCTTCACCTTGTTCTTGTCCTTTTTCCCCACATAAATCATAACATTGGGGAATTCCTTGACAAAACGCCCCTCTTCAAGAAGGTTGACCGGTTCTTCCACGCCAACGTCCATCAGCAGTTTGCGCTGCGCAAAATGGCTGTTGGGCGCGGCATAGCTGTTGAGGTATATGCAGCAACCGGACAGTACAATAGACATCATGACGGGCGGCGAAACAATCTGCCACATGGTGATGCCACAAGCCTTCATGGCGGTGATTTCACCATCCAGGGACAGGCGGCTGAAAACCAGCAGCACGGTGGTCAACGCGCTCATGGGAATCGAAAAAGCCAGGATATAGGGGATATTGGCGGAAAAAACCTGCAGGATAATCCATGCAGAGACACCGCGGGATATCAGGTCAATCGCCTTGATCACCACCCCGACACACATCACAAATGTAAAAATGGCCAGGGTCATCACAAATGTGACCAGGTAATCCTGCAACGTATATTTACTTAGTGTATCCACGCGTTATCTCCAGGTTATGACGCAGACTGTTTCAGCGTACGTGCCGCGGCTTCCACGGTATTATACAGCAGCATGGTAATGGTCATGGGCCCGACACCGCCCGGCACGGGGGTGACCGCCGAGGCTTTTTCCTTTATCGCGTCAAAATCCACATCCCCCACCAGACGATACCCCCGTTCGCGACTCGCGTCCTCGACACGATTGACGCCGACATCAATGACCACGGCGCCCTCCTTGATCATGTTGGCCGTTATGGTGTCGGGTCGGCCCGCCGCCGCAATCACAATATCCGCCTGCACCGTCAGGTCCGCCAGGTTGCGCGTACGCGTGTGGCACATGGTGACGGTGGCATTGCCCATATCGTTTTTAAGGGTCAGCATGTTGGCCAGGGGGCGTCCAACAATATTGCTGCGCCCGACAATGACCACATGGGCGCCTTCCGTCGGGATTCCGGAACGTTTGAGTATATGCAATATCCCATGGGGCGTGCAGGGCAGATATGCTGGCAGGCCAAGCAACATACGGCCAACATTCACGGGATGAAAGCCATCGACATCCTTGTGCGGAACGATGGTCTCGATCACCTCCTGCTCAATTGAACTCTCCGGCAGGGGAAGCTGCACAAGAATGCCATGTATTTTTTCGTCCTCATTGAACACCCGCACCACATTCAGGATCTGCTCACGGGTTGCCTCCACCGGGAGGCGTACCTCCGAAGAGTACATGCCGGCCTTGTCACAGGCCTTCTCTTTGGCCGTCACATACGACCGCGAAGCAGGATCATCCCCGACCAGCAGTACGCCCAACCCTGGGATCACCCCCTGCCGGGTCAATTCCGCCACACGCGCCTTAATTTCCTCGCGCATTTCCTGCGCGATCGCCTTACCATCCAAAATTTTAGCTGTCATCCGTCTATCTGCTCCATAGGCTTGAAAATCCATTAAACGCGCATGCTACCCGTCAAATGGGGCATACTCAAGCCCTTGTGTGGAAAAAGAATAGATTCATTTTTCCGGTTGCAATGTTGGCCATATCCGGTACAACTTCGTTTTTTGAGATAGGATAGAATTTCAATCATACAAAGGTACGCATGAAAGACGTTTACAAACTCGGCATCATATATATCAGCTTTATAGTCTGCGCCATACTCTACTGGGTGGTGTACGACATGGCGCCCGGATTCCACGAGCATATCGTCCAGGGCGAGGACAAACTGGTTGAATGGATCACTTTTTTCGGTTTCATGGGCGCATCCATCATCAGCTTCTCCATCTTCCGTTTCCGGAAAACCATGACAAAATTCACAAAATTCTACGTGTTTATGCTCGGATTATTCTTTTTTGTCTGCGCGGGTGAAGAACTTAGCTGGGGACAACGGCAACTCGGGTTTGAAACCCCGAAGAACGTTGAAGTTATCAACGAACAGAACGAATTCAACCTGCACAACATCGAATTCGAACAATTCAAATATCTCAGCTTCATTCGCCCCAAGGATATCGTATCCTGGTTTATGAAACTCTTCGGAATGATTGTTCCCTTTGCATGCTGGTTCATTTTTCGCAACCCGAACCATTTCATTTGGCGCTACTTCCCCCCACCGGGGCTGATCCCCTGCTTCCTGTTCCCTGAATTAATCGTCATGCGCCAGGACACCGTGCAGGCCTGGGCGTACGCTCGCTATGGTGAAACCGCCAAGGCGATGTGGAACCTGCAGGCGGATGAAGTGACCGAAATGTACTGGGGGCTTTGCGCGATCCTGGCCGCCTGGTTTATCTTTAAAGCATGGAAAGCGAATGCCCGAACTAATTAGGTGATTAGGGGGTTAGGTGGTAGGTGATTAGGTCGGAGGTCGGTTTTCGGAGGTCGGAGGTCGGTCGTCGGGTTGACCGTCGGAGGTCGGAGGTCGGTCGTCGGAGGTCGTCGTGGTCGGAGGTCGGGTCCCCGGGTCCGCGGATGGGAAATGGGGCAAAAAATGGGTATTTTTCGACAAAATTCGCTCTGAATCGCCACAAAAGGCGCAAAATACACATAAAATTTTTGTTTTTTTGTTAAAAATGGCTGTTTTTTTGAAAAACAGGGCGTTTTTTGGTATATAGCGGCTTTTTTTGCCGACTTTTCCTTTGCGCGCGCAACCCTGCGGACGCCACAGCCTAAAGGCTGAACAACGAGCCCTTTTCGCGCTATTTTTGGCTATTTTTCTATTCGAAAGTCACCGTCGGGGCTGTTTCCGCGCCTTCCACGGCCTCGAACGGAGTTTTGCGTTCAAAACCCATGATATTGGCGATGATGACGCCCGGCATTTTGCGAATATAGGTGTTGTACGACTGCACGGCTTCATTGTAGCGGCGACGTTCCACGGAAATACGATTCTCCGTGCCGGCCAATTCATCCTGCAAGGCCAGGAAATTCTGATTGGCCTTGAGGTCCGGGTAGTTTTCCACCACGACCATCAGCTTGCCCAGGGCGCCTTCCAGCAGACTGGCGGCGCCAGCCTTCTGCGATACGGTCTTCGCTTCGCCCCACTGACTGCGCAGACGGGTAATTTCTTCCAGCAATCCCTTTTCGTGCGAGGCGTACCCCTTGACGGTGTTCACCAGATTAGGGATCAGGTCAAAACGACGTTGCAAAACCGTCTCGACATTGGCCCAGGCCTTGTTGCAATTTTCCTCCTTGGTGACAATGCCGTTGTATATCCCAACAACAAACATCACGAAGATCAGCACGATACCAACCACTACACCCGCGAAAACCAGACAACCTTTCATCTCGCATCTCCTTTATTATCACTAATCACTATTAAAAAAATCTTCCGCCTCACAGGGCTCCCTGATAGGCGTCAACCGCTTCCACCAGTTTCCCGATGGTTTCAAGATACTCCGCAAATAATTCTTCCGCGTCAACTTCATGTTTCGACAGCTTTTTGCGCTTGAGGGCGTCAACTTTCCTGAACACCTCCAGGTCGACATCCAGGTGACGCCCCAACGGCTCGACCGCCCCGATCTTGTGCACCGGCACCTCCTTCTGGAACAAACGCAACGCCGCGCGGCTCAACACCAGGAATGAGGACAACGACTCAATCATCAGCGTAAAAACCTTGCGCGGCCTGGCGCCCGTTAACAGGAAATGCTCACGGAGATGTATGAGTTTGCCGCGCAATTCATGCTCAAGCTGCAAACGCAGATTGTCCGTGGATACATCAATATCCGTCAGGACATCTTCGCCGAACAAGACCTTGTTGGCCTCCTTCATGTCCAGCAATTCAATCGGGAAGACATCCGCGGACTGCCGCAAGCCCTCCTGCGTGAAAAACATCGGCGGCGGATTCCCCGCGCGCGCCCAGGCACAGGCCGCGCCGGAGGCCGCACGCAACGCCGCTACATCCAGTTGCCCGGCCACCACCAGCACATTGTAATCCGAATGCGCACCGGCATGATCTCCGCCGGCCGCCGACCCGTAAAGGATGACGGACTTCAGATTTTCGCCCAGTTGTGTCTCTAATCGTTTAACTAAATCTTCGGGTTTCATCATCTACCAACCTCCACTGGCGCCACCGCCACCTGACATTCCACCGCCAAAACCACCAAAGCCACCGCCACCAAAGCCGCCACTACGACCCCCGCCACCTCCGTGGCCAAGAAAGAGCAACAACCACGGATTACGGATTACAATGATAATGACAACGATTATAAACAGGATATCAAAAAATCCCGTTTTCTTATTGTCCTTCCCGTTCTCGTACGAACGCCCTGCGGCAGGCACGCCATTGAGCGTAATATCATGCTCATCAGCAATAAGCCGGGCCACGGTCTGAGCGCCCTGCATGAGCCCTCCCGCATAGTTTCCCGTTTTGAACTCCGCAAACATTTCATTGCGCAGAATTCGGCCCGCCAGACCATCCGGAATGACGCCCTCGAGGCCATAGCCGACTTCAATCCGCCCCTTCCGGTCCTTGATGGCCGCCAGGATCAACACCCCGTTGTCCTGGCCGCGCTTGCCGATCCCCCAGGCCGCGAAGAGACGGTTCGCAAAATCATCAATTTCGCCGCCATCCAGCGTATCCACGGTCACCACCGCCACTTCCGCACCGGTTTTTTGTTCAAGTTCCGCCAACTGACGTTCCAGGGCCTGCGCCTGCTGCGGCGGCATGACATGCGCAAAATCATTGACATACCCCGACGGCTTGAGCTGCGCAATCAACTGATCGCCGGTCGCCCACGCCCCCACGGGCGCCAGCAAAGCAGCGAGTATACTCACAAATATGATTTTTCGTAGTATGCTCAAGGCATCTCCATTTACTGGAATGAACGCACAGCGACAAAGTAAGCCAATAATACGATGGCCAGCCCATACATTACAACATTAACCTCGCGCCCTTTACCACTGAAAAATTTGATAAAGGGATAACTGATGAACCCGAAGGCCAATCCATCCCCGATCGAATAGGACAACGGGATGCCGATCATGATCAGAAACGCGGGCACCGTCTCGCTCTGGTCCCGCCAGTCAATTTTTCGCACATTCTGGATCATCATGGCCCCGACAATCACAAGGGCCGGCGCCGTTATAGGGCCATAGCTGCCCACCATCTCGATGAGCGGACTGAAAAACAAGGCCAGCAAAAAAAGCACCGCCGTGGTCAGGCTTGTCAGCCCGGTGCGTCCGCCATGCTCCACGCCCGTCGCGCTTTCTATAAAGCTGGTCACCGTGCTGGTTCCCATGCACGCGCCGGCCACCGTCCCCACGGCATCCGAAACCAGGGCGCGATTAATACGCGGCAGCTTATTGTCCTTGATAAATCCCGCCTGCTCACTGACCCCAATCAGTGTTCCGATCGTGTCAAACACGTCCATGAACAACAGGATGATGATGAACGGGATCATATGGATGGAAAGCGCTTGAACCACATTCATTTTGAAGAAGGTGGGTGACAACGACGGGGGACTGGAAACCAAACTGTGGGCGATCTTGAAACGGGTGGTCAACATGGCTTTCTGCACCAGGGACGCGTCACCAATCAGTTCCGGCATGCGGGGAAGGACAATCTTCAGGATCACGGACAGCACGGTGGACAGCAATATGCCCCAGAAAATAGCGCCCCGGACCCGCCGTGCGTGCATGGCCGCCGTAAACAACAGCCCCACCATGAAAATGATGATATCCGGAGAAAGAAAATGAGGATTCATCGCGACGCCCGAACCGGGGTCTTTGACAATCAATCCGGCATTCTGCAACCCGATGAAGGCGATAAATATGCCGATACCGACCGCAATCCCGTTTTTCATACTTGGACTGATTGCATCGACAATCAGGGCGCGCACACCAAATAGCGAAAGCACAAGAAAAAGCATCCCGGAGATAAAGACAACCCCCAGCCCGACCTCCCATGCCGCGGCCTCGCCGCTCTTCACAACCGCCAGGGCGCCGGCCGCCGGCAACACCTGGAACACGAAGAAGAAGTTCTCTCCCATCCCCGGCGCCTGGGCGATCGGATAGCGGGCATACAGGGCCATGATGGCCGTAGACAATGCGGCGGCATAACAAGTCGCCGTGGTGACCGCCCCAACATCCATCCCGGTATCCATGCCGAACATCACACCGGAAAGAACCGCGGGCTGCACAAAAATGATGTACGCCATGGTCAAAAAAGTAGTCAGACCGGCCACCAGCTCGATGCGCAGGGCCGTTCCGTTCTCCGTCAGCTTAAAATATGAATCAATTAAACGCTTCATTCATTTTCTCATGGTCCACAAATGCAAATCCGCGCAAATGTAGCAAAATGACGGGCCGGTAACAGGAGAAAATGCCCACATATTCACCGTTAGGATGCAGGACAAAAATCAGCGGGCTTAGCTTAGCTTAATCGCACTCTCTTTATCCCAATCTCTGCGGAGCAGCCTCCGGCGCGTTCGGCGATTGGATGAGTGCGATTAGGAACAGCAACCGACCCTCAGGGACCCTGATACCTGAAACTTCAGAACTTCTCACCTCGACAGCTGGCCGCAGTTGGAAAATAAACGGACTCTCAAACAAGGGTCGCTGTCCTCAGCGACTGGGATTATCCAGCCAGCTATCAGCTTCATCCGTAAGCTTCCAGGTGCACCCGGTCATTGAGGACAATGACCCTCCCGAAGGAGGAAATGCCCAGGAGGAATAAACCCGGGAGGGTCGCTGTCCTCAGCGACTGGGATTATCCAGCCAGCTATCAGCTTCATCCGTAAGCTTCCCGGTGCACCCGGTCATTGAGGACAATGACCCTCCCGAAGGAGGAAATGCCCAGGAGGAATAAACCCGGGAGGGTCGCTGTCCTCAGCGACCGGGATTATCCAGCC
>RZZM01000743.1 GCA_009929845.1 Spartobacteria bacterium | reverse complement strand
CCGGAAGCGTCGCCGTGAGGGCCATTCCCATGAAGGATCGCGAAGGAATGGTTTTGTTTACATTCAGCGATACCGGCATCGGTATTCCCGAAGACAAGCTCCTTAGTATTTTTAAAATGTTTGAGCAGGCCGATCCCGGCAGTACACGGAAGTACGGCGGAACGGGCCTGGGACTGGCCATCTGCAAACAGATTGTCGAGGCGATGCACGGGCGGATTTGGGCGAATAACAATCCGGACGGCGGCAGTACCTTTCATTGTACCGCCCATTTGCCCGCGGCCCCGCGGCAAGATGACGAAACTTCCGGCGGCGAGGGCCCCCATTCAGGCGCGTCGGACGCCGCGTCAAAACCACCCCCGAAACCCTTGCAAATCCTGCTGGCCGAGGATGATGCGTCGAGTTGCCTCCTGATCTCCGCCCTCATGGAAGACTGCGGGCATACCGTGCTCCAGACCGAGACCGGACGCAAGGCGCTCGAGATATGGGAGAGCCGGCCCATCGATCTGGTCCTGATGGATTTGCAAATGCCCGACATGAACGGCTTTGAAACTGCGCGCGCTATCCGCGAACGTGAAAAGACGACAGGCAAACATGTGCCCATTATCGCGGTCACCGCCAACGCGCTGGCTGATACCCACGAACGTTGTTTGCAGATCGGCATGGATTACGTCCTGACCAAACCCATTTCCGGAATCGGCCTGCGCCAGGTGATCGAACAATTCGCCTATTGAGTCCGGCTTTCACGCTGGAAGGTTACTTCAGAATAACAGTTTTTACGTGTTTTTGCCCAAAAATGGCCAATTTTCGGCTCAAAACGCGCACGGCGAGCCACAAACCGAGCCGCGCGCGCAACAGCGCAAAAACCGACAAAAAATCCGTCAAAAGCGGCGTTTCCGCCCGCGGGAGGGTCATTGTCCCCAATGACTGGAGCACCGGCAAGCATTCCGATGAAACTAATAGCCAGTTGGATAACCCAGTCGCTGAGGACAGCGACCCTCCCGGTTTTTTTCCGGGCGTTTACGCCCGCGGGAGGGTCATTGTCCCCAATGACCGGGTGCACCGGGAGGCTTTCCGATGAATCTAATAGCCAGTTGGATAATCCAGTCGCTGAGGACCCGCCTTCATAAATTACGGCGGGACAAGCAGCGACCCTCCCGGTTTTTCCGGGCGTTTCCGCCC
>RZZM01000315.1 GCA_009929845.1 Spartobacteria bacterium | reverse complement strand
GCGATGGCCATCATGGAAGAGAAGCCGGTGGATGCGTTGATCTCGGATTTGAACATGCCGGGGATGGACGGGGCGCGGTTGATGGACCAGGTGGCGGAGAAGTTTCCGCAGACGGTGCGCTGCGTCTTCTCGGGCTATCCGGCCAAGGATGGCGTATTGGATCTGGTGAAGTCCACGCATCAGTTTTTGCTGAAGCCGGACAGTCTGCGACAGATACGCGATGTAGTCGGGCGGGCGTTTGCCTTGCGGGAGATTCTGCCGAACGACCGGGTGGCGGAGGTGACGGCGCGGGTCAAAACATTGCCGAGTCTGCCGGATTTGTATTTGAAGCTGGTGGACGAATTACAGTCGGAGGATCCGTCGGTGCAGCGCGTCGGCGAGATCATCGAGCACGATCCGTCGATGACGGCGAAGGTGCTGCAACTGGTCAACTCGGCGTTTTTCGGGTTGCACGAGCGGGTGAACAGCGCGGCGCAGGCGGCGAATCTGCTGGGGATGGAGACGATCAAGTCGCTGGTGTTGATGGCGCATGTTTTTTCGCAGTACGATGATGTGGATATTCCGGGGTTTTCGTTGCGCGAGTTGTGGCGGCACAGCGCGGAGGTGGCGGTCATGTCGAAGGAGCTTGCCGAACATGAGCAGTATGCGCCCGCCGAGCAGGACGCCTGTTTTGTCGGCGGGTTGCTGCACGATGTGGGCAAGCTGGTGTTGGCGGTGAATATGCCTGAGGAGTATGCGCTGGCGCTGGCGCGCCAGAAGAAAGAGGCGATGCCGCTGATTGTTGCGGAGAAGGATATCCTGGGCTCGACACATGCGGAGGTGGGCGCGTACCTGTTTTGTCTGTGGGGGTTTTCGGACGCGATTGTCCAGGCTTGCGCGTATCATCACTATCCGAGCGACTGCATATCGTGCAACACCGATCTGCTGTTGTGCGTGCATGTGGCAAACTTTTTTGATCATGAGGCGCGGGGGATGAATCTGGGGGAGAAGCTGGATCTCACGTTCCTGAAAACACATGGCAACGAGGATAAGGTGGCCGAATGGCGCAAGGTCGCCGGGGTGGGCGTGTGATGACAAAAAAATGCATGTTGCTGGTGGATGACGACCAGGCCATCCTGAGCCTGCTGGAGCGGTTGCTGGCCAACCAGCCGGGCGACTGGGAAATCCGCAAGGCGCAGACCGGGGAAGCGGCGCTGGCGTGCATGCGGGAACGGCACGTGGATGTGATCCTTACGGATTTTGATATGCCGGGCATTGACGGGGCTACGCTGTTGGATGTGGTGGCGCGGGATTATCCGGGCACGGTGCGGATGATTTTTTCGGGGAACCTGAACGACGACAATGAGGCGTTGCGCCTGGTGGAGACCACGCACCAGGTCTTCGTGAAGCCGCAGAGCATTACTCAGATACGCGATATCATAAAACGGGCCATCACGGTGCGCGAGTACCTGCCGGATGAACGGCTGGAGGAAGTGGTTTCCAGGATCAAGACCCTGCCCAGCCTGCCGGATATCTATCTGCAATTGGTGGCCATGCTCAATGGCGATTGTTCTGCGGCGGAGATCGGTGTGGTGATCGAGCAGGACCTGGCGATGAGCGCCAAGGTGCTGCAACTGGTCAACTCGGCGTTTTTCGGGCTGCGCGAGCGGGTGAACAACCCGGCGCAGGCGGTCAACCTGCTGGGGGTCCACATCATCAAGTCCCTGGTGCTGATGTCGAATGTCTTTACGCAGTTTGAGGACGCGGGGGTGGACCAGGAGGCCCTCCGTGAGTTGTGGCGGCACGGCATGAGCGTGGCCGTGGGGGCGCGCAATATCGCGTGGGCGGAGGGGATGCCCAGCGAGGAGGCCGAAGAGTGTTTTGTCTGCGGACTGTTTCACGATATCGGCAAGCTGATTTTAATGGTAAACATGCCGGCGGATTACGAGTGGATCCGGCAGGTCATGGCGCAGCAGGAATGTTCGCTGGTGGAAGCGGAGCGGAATATCCTGGGATCGAGCCACGCGGAAGTGGGGGCCTACCTGCTGGGCATCTGGGGGTTCTCGCAGGGCACGATTGAGGCGGCCGCGTTCCATCATGAACCCACGTTGTGCCCGCATCGGGTTTTTTCACCGCTGACGGTGGTGCATGTCGCCAATATCTTTGATTACGAAACGCGCGGGGAGAAATCCGACACCCTGCTGGACGAGGCGTATATCGCGGGGGTGGGCCGTTGGGGCGACATGGATGAATGGCGGGAAGTCTACAGACAGGCGCGCGAGGATGAAGATTGATTTGCATGTGCATGCGCGCGAACGCTCCGCGTGCAGTGTTTCCTCCGAACACGACCTGATCAAAACCGCCATCGATGCTGGACTGGACGGGTTGTGCTTTACCGACCACCATACCTTTGTGGACGAGGCGTTGCTGGCGGACCTCAACCGCCGCTACGCGCCGTTCCGGATTTATGCCGGGATAGAAATCACCACCTTGGAGGAAGAGGATATCCTGGTGTATGGCGTGCGCGCGGCCCGGCTGGAAGAGCGGAACTGGCGCTATGCCGATCTGCACGCGCTTGCGCGTGAGCGGAACGGGGCGCTGGTCCTCGCGCATCCCTATCGCTATCGGGCGCGCCTTAATATTGATGTGGAGGCCTTGCCGCCGGACGCGGTGGAGAGCCGCTCGATCAATATCCAGCCCGAAAATTATGGGCGTATTCAGGCGCTGTGCGACCGGCTGGGGGTCCCGCCCGTGTGCAATTCCGATGCGCACAGTGTCGAAAATATCAGCGGACGGTGCACGGTCTTTGATGACGCACCAGCGGACGCGCCGGCCCTGGCCGCCTGTATCCGCGCGCGGGCCTTTCACTGTATGCCCGGGCCTTCAGCTCCACTGTGAAAGGACGGATTGCCAGCCGGGGATGATGGCCTGCCAGTCAAAGTGCGCGGCGATGTGGGCATAGCCCTGTTCCCCGAGGAGCCGTCGTTGTTCCGGGGTATCGCTGAGCGAGAGAATGCGGTCGGCGAACGCCTCGGCTTCGGCGAGGAGCAGGTGCTCGCCGCTGACGCACCCCAGGCCCTCGGCGCCCTTTGGGGTGGACACGACCGGGCGTCGACACGCCAGGTATTCGATGATTTTGAACCGCGTTCCAGACCCTGAAAACAATGGGGCGAGGCAGATATCCGCCCGCCGGATGCAGGGGGGGAGTTTCTCGACCTGTCCGGTGAAGATGATGGACGGATGGAAGGCGCCCGCCGGGACGGGGCCGCCGCACACCAGCAGGGTAAACGCGCCCGGGCGTGCGGCTTCGAGACGGGGCATGAGGTGTGTATTCATGAAATCCAGCGCGGCCTTGTTGGGCTGGTAGTCGAGCTTCCCCATGAAAAAGAGGACGATGCGACCGGCAAGTCTGTCTTCCAGCTCCGGCGGGAATTCCTGTTGCGCCTCGCGGGCGATGGCGCGGACATCGGCGCCGTTGGGGACAACGCTCACGCGGTCTTCCGTCACGCCATACCTCTCAATGAAGGCCTGCCGGTCGATTTCGGAACAGGAGAAGATATGCTGCATACGGGAGGCGACGCGTTGTTCCTGCGCGCGGACGCAACGGGTGAACGGGTGGGCGGGGCCGAAGCGTTCGGCCATGGCCGCCGCGTCCACGTTGTGGGCGTCCAGCACCAGGGGCAGGTGCGTGTAGGAGCGGAGCGGGCGCTCATCCCAGATGGAGGTCAGTATCGTCACGGAAGGGGTCATCCGGTAGATGTGCCGTTGCACCAGGCGGCGGGTGCGTGGCCAATAGAAGTTGAAGATGCCCCAGTTGATGCCGACTTTTTTGCGTCCGAAATCCGGGCGGTACACGACGGTATCCGTGAGGGGGTGGGGGTGTTGCGGTTCAAAAAGCACGGAGGCGCCCCCGAGGGCTTCGAGCAGCGCGAACATACGTCGGCTGCGTCCGTTTATCGGACGGCTCACATCACAATAGGATAAAACGCAAGAACTGCTCATCAGGGATTCCGGGTTGGGCTCATCATGGCTACTCGGCCAGGAGTTCCTGCACGGCATGACGCAGCAGGTACCAGTCCGCCGCGGTGACCCCGTCGTGCGCCGGCAGGCCTTTGATATACTGCTGCACGAAATCGGAAAGCTGCCCGGTGGTCCAGTTCATCTTGCCCTTGAGCAGCAGGAGCAGCTCGATATCCTGCTCGGCGCGGCGGAGAGTCTTCAGGCGCAGGGATGGACAGGGGCGTATTTGTTTGAGCGGCGCGCCGCTGTAGATGAGGGACTCGGCCTGGGCTTCGCGCCACGCGTTGTTTCGTCCGGCCGTGCTGTTGATGGTCCATCCCTGCGCGCCCAGCAGGAAATAGCCGGTCATCATGGAGGGGATATGCAGGGTGTTGTCTTCGATGGATACTTCATCTGATTTCAGCCAGACGGCTTCCCCGTTTTGCGGGTTGCGGATTTTCAACTGCCGCCAGGCCGGGAGGGATGTATCGCTGACGGCCAGCAGGTCATAGAGGTTGCGCCCGTATTGTTGCAGCATCCATATGTCCGGCACATTCACGCGGAAAAGGTACTGGTTGTTCGGCCAGCCGCACTGGGCGAGGGTGTCCGCAAAGGCATTGAGCGCGACAAAGTCCTGCCGGTGGACGGGATAGCCCAGGTTCCATCGGGGGGCCATGCCCTTGAACTGGTTGGTGGGGGTGTTGTTAAAGACCACGTGGGCCTTGCTGTCCCACGCCTTTGCCTGGAAGTGTTCGGCAAACTGGCGCGAGACCACGTTGAGGGATTGCCAGTATTGCTCCAGCATACAGTGGCTGATCTCACTGGAGGGGCCGGCATATACCCGGATGCGGTCGGGTTGGGGGATGTCCCACATGACGCAGCGGTAGCCGTCCTCGAACGGCAATGGCCAGTTTTCGAAGAGAGGCAGGATGGTGTGGGACTCGGCAAAAGCCGACTTGGACAGGCCCTTGAAGGCGTCGCCGTCCAGATAGGGCGCGAACCGTTCATCCCACGAATCCCAGGAGGTAATCCGGGTTTCCATGCCTTCGCCCTCGATGGGGGGACTGAAGGGTTGCGGGCAGGCGCCGTCATCGGTGTAGGGCAGCACGGCCATGCTGCACCGGTGTTCGCGCGCGAGGCGGTGATAGGCCTTTTCCACGGGGAGGGCTTCGTCGGGGTTGAATACCCCCTTGCGGTAATAGGCGGCGATGCCCAGGGGGCGCAGCAGTTCGATATTGAACGAGGGCTTTTCCGGGATGGTCACGGGCAGGACGGTCAGCATGACGGTCAGCCGTTCAACACGCCCGTCTCTGGCCTGCAGGTTCAGTTGGGTCCGGTAGAGGCCGGGCTGCGCGTCGTCGGGGATATGGGCTTCGCAGTAGACGGACTGGGCCAACTGCCGGGGCAGGGGCATCTTTTCCCAGGGCACTTCCATGTGGTCGTCGATCAACACCAACGCGTCGGAGCGCAAGGAAAGCCGGGTCCGCCCGGTGGCCTGGCGGTCGGGATGCGAGGCGACACGGAAGAACTGGAAGATGTTGCCGGGCAGTTGATCGCCGGTACTGCTGCGACTGGTGTCCGCCGAGAATTGTATCGGCGGGAATTCCGTGTCCTTGCGCTGGAAACTCATGATAAAGCCGATGGTTTCGTTGCGGGCGGCGCTCATTTCGATGGTTCGGCTGTTGCGGCGCCAGAAATAGGAGGTCTGGGTTTTTCCCTTGCCGCCATCCGACACCGCGCCGGTTTGCGGATCGATGTGGGTGTGCTCATCATAGATCACCAGGCCTACACTGCGATTGAACAGGGGCAGTGGCTCTATGTCGTGCGCCTCGGGCGGGGGGGCGGCGTGGACATTG
>RZZM01000314.1 GCA_009929845.1 Spartobacteria bacterium | reverse complement strand
CCAGGTCACGTAATTGCTTTGCGAATTGTAGACATCCAGCACATTGATATCTTTGCCGGCATTGGTGTTGCCACCAGAGGGCCAGTTGCCGTAATTCCCATTATCAGCCGGAGTGCCGGGCTGATAGATGCCCGCATGCAGGGTGTCGCTGTTCGGATAGCTGCTGGAACTGTATGCATTCACCACATCGACCCGGTAGCTGCTGCCCGGCAGATTGGTAATTACCACGTAATTCGTATTCATACTGGAGTTATTGACATAAACAAATGTATCCGCTGCCCCCTCGGCAATCCAGTCGTAACCCTCTGGCCCCCAACCTCCCGTTGTACCCGACGAGTAATCAAATGGCTTGAGATACACGCCGCCAGCCGTTCCATTGGTGGTCTGTAGCTCTTTCCAGTCGTTGTCCCTCGCGATCTGCGTCCAGGTGTAGGCGCCGTCAGGGGAGGTGTAGGTAGGATAAGCAGAACTGATCGTTGCCCGGAATTCCACGCGGTATTCTTCATACTCCGCGGGCTCGATGCGGCCCGCCGGATTGTAGGTGTAGGCATCGCGCAGGAGGATGTCACCGTATTCGACAGTTTGCAGAGTGATGTCGGTCAGCCCGGCGTTGGTGGCGGGGGGCATGACCACATTGACCCAATTGACCCCATTGTCAATGATGTCAATGACGTCAATACTGTCCACCAGCACATTAGTGATAGAACCAAAGTTTCCATTGGTGATGGTAATACTATTGCCGCCGGCGAGTGGCCCGTTGTCGGGGGTTACGCGGAAGACGCGCACGGTGTTGGTGACATCGGACGCGGCGTTGTAGTTGGCGTCGCCCGCCTGCGAGGCGACCACGAGCACGTCGCCGACGCCGGTGAAGGTGAGGTTGGTGTCGCCTGCAATCGAACCGGGGCCATCGCCGACGGCAAAGGTCACCGGATTGCCGGAGGCGCCGCCGGTAGCGGAGAGGCCGACTGCAGCGTTGGTGTGCTGAGCAGCAATTTGCGGGAAGGTGATGGTTTGCGAGCCCTTGGTGATTTCGAGGGCGCCGGTCGTGGCGCCGTAGATCAGCGCATCGGTGATGGTGGCGACGACTTCATAGGTGCCCACGTTGGTGGGTGCCCAGGCGTTGCCGTCGTAGGTGAGCGAGTAGGTCAGACCGGTCGGACTTGTCAGACAGGTCGGACTGATGGCACCCCCTGTGTAGCCCTGTGTGAGGTTGGTGAGCGTGATCTGGCCGGGCGCCCGGATGACCTCCCAGCTTTGCGTAACCGTTGCGGCGGCATCAAAGTTCATATTGCCGGGCTGGGAGGCGGCCACGGTGACCACGCCGGTCGAAGTATAGGTCACATAGGTCCTATAGGACACATTCGTGAGCACTCCCGGACCGCTGATGAGCGTATAGGTCGGGGCGAGTCCGCTGCTGACGGTGGCATCCAGCAGGGTTTCATTGGTGTAGGTCTGGGTGCCTGGATTGGTCCAGGTAATGGTTTGGGCGACAGGGGTAATCACGAGGTTTACCCGTACGCGCCGCGGGCTGTTGGTGGCGGTGGCGCTCCATACGCTGACGGTGGCGGTGTGCGTGCCGGCATTCAGCCCGGTCAGGCTGACGGCATTGGTGATCGTCTGCGACGCCAACGCATTAAGTGAGCCGGTTCCCGGCTCAATCGTCAGCCAGTTTTCGCCAAACGATGCATAGGCGACGCTGTTGCTGAATGCCAATGGATCACTCCCGGTATTGCTGACAGTGAAGGTCTGCATCGCAGGGGTGGAACCGCCATAAGAGGCGTTAAACGTGAGGGAGGTCGTTGAAAGCCCCAGTCCCGAACCGCTGCCGTAGCTCTTCACGTTGTACACGCTGACGGTGTTGCCGAGGAAGTCGGGCGCGTAGGGGTCCATCGCGACGTTGTCGCGGAAAACAAGTTCGCCAAGCTGATCGCCGCCCAACGACGCGCAGACGACGGTGATTTGTCCGGTAGCGCCGATGGCCAGCTCGTTGGTCGGGAAGTCGGTTACGGTGAAGGATGGTCCGCCCTGTCCTGCTCCTTCAATGGCGGTGATCGTTAGCGGCGCATTGCCGGTGTTGCGGATACCGAAGACATTCGTGCGGGACTGGCTGACCATCATGCTGCCGAAGTCGGTGCCGTTGGCTGCGCTGGCCGCGCTCCCGGGTGCAATGTCCAAGCCGTTGGTGCCGATCAGGGTGATGCGTCCGCGCAGGTAGGTGAAGCCGTTTTCGGCCATGATGGAGCCATAGGTGGCCGAGCGGATTTCCACGTTGCCGTTAACCGACTCGCCGCTTCCGGCCACGACGACAATCTGTGTGGACGATACGCTGACCACTTCGGCGGTCACGCCGCAGAGGGTAACCCACTCCACGTCGTTGGAAGCTTCGCCGCACAGGTTCGTGCCGCGAAGGGTCACTTCATAGCCGCCCGATGGATAGCCGCAGATCGGCGATATACCGCCGTCAGTCATGCGCCAGAGATTGGAATGCAGTGGAAGGATTGAGTCCATTCCGCCCATCACATACGCCGCGCCGCGCCAGAAAGTGGCCGCCGGGGCATACAGGTTGGTCGGCATCACGCCGGCGGAACTCCAGCCGATGCCATCGTAGCGGTACGCCGAATCTTTGACCACCGAGCCGTCCGACCCGCCGAAGGCGTACACGCGGTTGTTGAGCGTGGCTGCGCCTGCGCCGAACAGCACAACCGGCAATCCCGGTTCGTTCACCCAGGAGCTGCCATTGAAACTATACTGATTGAATGTCGCCGCGCTGCCGTCATTGCGTCCGCCGAACGCATAGAGTTTTCCGTTGCGCACCGCGCCGCCTTGCTCAGCACGCGCGGCGGGCAAGCCGGCGGTCTGCGTCCAGTTGGCGCCGTTGAAGAGGTAGGTATTCGTGCGATAGGCATCCGACGCATCCCATCCGCCCGCCACGACGATGTTGCCGTCCACGATGCCGGCTACGGCATTCTTGAGCGCCTCCGGCAATCCGGCCACCTGCGTCCAGTTGGTGCCGTTGAAACGATAGACGTTGGTGACCGCATTGTTCGTGAACGCGCCGCCAATATAGTAGCCAAGGCCGTTCAGCACCCCGCCCGCGCCCGCGCTGCGCGCTTCCGGAAGGCTTGGCGCGTCGTGCCAGCGATAGCCGTCGAAGCGATAGACGTTGGTCACGCTTTCGTAGGCGGTGTTCAATCCGCCCGCCACATAAAGCTGATCGTTCAACACGAACACCGTGTGCTGGTAGAGCGCCTGCGGCAGGCCCGGCAGTTCTTCCCATGCGAAGTCCGACCCGTAAATCACCGGAGCGGGCGCATAGGTAAAGGCGTTGGGCAGCGTCGTTTCGCCGAGGCTCGTCGAGATCACCACGATGTCCACGAGACCCGCCGAATGTCCCGGCATGGTGATGCGCACCCAGTTTTCGCCCTGCGCAATGGGAACAACGCTCATGCCGCCGACGATGACCTCGGTAATATCGCCAAAGCCCATCTGCGCGCCATTGGTAATCGTCACCACCTGTCCACCTTCTTCCGCGCCGACCGTGGAGGACAAAGCCCACGCTGTACCGGCTACATTCACTTCGGCATGGCCCGAATCGCTTTCGATCACCAGCGTCGCTTCCGGTGTGCCGCCCGTCTGCGGCTGGAACACCACGGCGAAATTGGAAACGGCATGGCCGTCGAGCGTCTGGCTCGTCGGCGATACGCTGAACGCCCCCGCCTGCGCGCCGGTGAAGCTCATGGAGGAAAAGGTGATGCTGCTGTCGATGTTGTTGGTGATGGAAAACTCGTTGGTAAGCGCTGCGCCGCCGCCTGTATTGCCAAAAAGCGTCCCGTTATCCGAACGGGCCGCACTGCCGCCTTCAATAATCGATCCGTCCGTCCCCATCACCGAGTAGGTGCCCGCGTAGCGGAAGGCATCGACCAGCGTGGACACACCGTGCGAAGTGGAATAGACGGTTACCGCGCCCAGCATATCGCCCGAGGCTGCTCCTGCCCGCACCACGACCTGCGTGGCGTTGGCGCTGACGATCTCCGTTGCATCCACGCCGCAAAGCGTCACATTGGTCACATCGCCTGAACTTAAATCGCGCCCGCTGATCACCACTTCGTATCCACCGGTGCTCAGACCGACAGCTGGAATCACACCCTGCGATCCCCAACGAGCCGACACCTGCAGCATGGGTCTGTAGTTCAAAGCTGCACCACCGCTAAACGTATCAGACACATCTTCAGTTCGACTAAACAAGTGCCTAGCGCAGTAATATACATAGTCATATCCCATGCGCCCTTCAAATCTATAGGCGCTGTTCAATCCGAAAGCGGTATCCAGCAGGAGATTGTCCTCACCATTCCACTCGAACGGGGTTGATAACGTAATCATATCGAAACCGCCTGATGCAGGTTTATAGCTGTTTGTCTGATAGCACTGGGTCAACCCACTGGACACAAAGGAAAGGTTAAGATTTTGATTCGTCGTATTTTTCAGGCGGACCTGGAAGTTTGTCAATCCGGAGGGGACCCCACTCACCACGTAGAAGCCAAGCCCTAAAATTTCGGCCGGACTGCCAATTCCGGCGGAACTTAACGCCCCGTTCGTATAAAGTATCTGCCAGTGACGAGATTGCTGGTATAGACTTATCGGCATGTGACCCGAAGCAGCGTTGGTATAGGCGCCACTACCGATCACTACGGTGTTGCTTTCCTTGCGGTTAATCCACCCGGCCGGATTGTAGGTGTAGGCATCCGGCAGCGTGATATCGCCGTTGTCGGAGGTCTGCAGCACAAAATCCACTGCACCCGTTATGCTCAGCGAAGGCAGCGTCAAATTCACCGCTCCAGCCGAGGGCTCGCTGAATGCCACAGATGTCCCGTCGATCAGTACATTTGTAATGGCTCCGAAATTTGCATCAGAAATCGTCAGACTGTTTCCGCCAACATACGGCCCGTTATTGGTTGAAAGGCTGGCCGCCGAACACTCGAGATAAAGCGTGTACGGGCTGTTCAGCCCCAGACTGCTGTTGACCACATCCACCGCCGCCGTGAACGTGCCGGAAGCCGACGGCTGAAACACGACCGTCACCGCCCCCGTCTGCCCCGCCGCCACCGAGGACGGCCAGGTGCAGGCAAAGGCAGCCGCATCATCTCCATTGGTTTGCAAACCGGTGACATTCAACGTGGTGCTTCCTGAATTGACCACGCGAAATACATTTGTCAGCCGTTGTCCCGCCACCGCCGTACTGCGGGTGCCCACCAAACTTGAAGCCGGACTTTCATTAGCAATTTCGGCATCATTTGTGCCATACAGATGCAGTCCCGCACCGCCGGTATAGGTAAACACATTCGACTGCACTATGGTGCCGTAATCATACGTATAAACCACTGCGTCACCCATTCCCGGAATACCGCGCCGCGTGGTCACCACAATCTGGGTCGACGACACACTGTCAATGGTCGCATCCACGCCGCAAATCGTGACGCGGTAGACATCCTCCGTCGTTCCGTTGCCCAGGTTGCCCCCGTAAATCGTCAACTGCGTGCCGCCACCATAACTGCCGGACTGCACGGACAACCCGTTGGTCTGGTCGAAGAGGAAGAAGGCGACGTTGGTCGAACCGGTCATGAAGTTGGTGTCCGTGCCGATCCGGTTAAACCAGCCGGCGGCGTAAATGCCGCGCGGCGTTTTCAGCAGCGAGTTGATGTGCCAGGCGTTGTTGCCCCACTCGCCAAAATTTGTGGTTAGCCCCTGCGTGCCGATGGCGCTCCAGGACGTGCCGTCAAACGCGGCGACACACGAATAGTTGCTGCCCGGCGGTGCCGGCGTATACCACATTTGAACAC
>RZZM01000313.1 GCA_009929845.1 Spartobacteria bacterium | reverse complement strand
ATCTTCCAGGTGGTCAGCGCCAACAGGGGCGACCATTCTCGATAGGTGTAGATGCTGATGTTCCGCGGCATTTCGCGCGAATTGAAAAAACGGACGGTTTTGTGCAGCAGTCCCCGGATGAACAATCCCGGATGTTCCAGGGCGTAATGTTTAACCTCCTGCTGAAAGAAGCCGGAGGCCGCCCATTCATTGGTGACGCCCGCGTCCGTGGGGAGATTGCAGAGGCGCTGCCATTCGTAGCCCGGGCGGGCGCATACGGTTTCCCGCCAGTCCGGATTGTTGCCGATGTACAGGTTGATCCCCGCGCTGTGCGGTAGAAAACTCAGCTTCCCGGTGACGGCCTTGCAGCGATACGCGGTGTGACTGCATATGACCGCGAAGGCGATGAGAATCAGACCGCCGCACGCAAAGGCTTCGCGAAGGTTGGTTCGCCGGTACTGTACCCAGCATAGCCGTAACGCGCAGAAGACAAAGACCATGAGCAGCGGCGGACGGGTCAGCACGGCGCATCCGCCGATAAGTCCCGCAAGGGCGTAGCGCAGGGGATGGTCCGTCCGTTCGGCGAGAAGAAAGCTCAGCAGCAAGGCGCAAACCCAGAATAACGCCCATCCTTCGCCAAGTAGTTCGGATTCAAAAAAGAGGACCGGCCCGTACAATGCCATCAGTAACCCCGCTAATAACCCTTCACGCGCGGAAAGGCCCAGCCGTCCGGTCCAATAGAGCAGTACGCATGTTGAGGCCCCGATGACCGCCTGGATGATCTTGATTAACCAGAGGGACTCACCGAAAAGCGCGATGACGGTCGCCAGAAAGGCCGGATAAAATACGGGCTGCCAATACATTTGCGCGCCGGTGGGCAGGTGCGCCACCATCCGCCGCGCCAGTTCCAGGTACGATTGCGAGTCGATAATCGGAACCAGGAAGGTGGGCGCCTGCCGTGCGCCGTAGAGATAGAACAGCCGCATAAGCAGCGCAAAGCAGAAAATAAAAACGGATACGCCGACGCCTGATCCTATGCCGTTTCGACGGGCTTGCCCATCCGGATTCTTGTTGCTTCCATGCATGGTCCCTCAGAGGTTTGTAATATACCGTTTGTGTGCTTCGTATATCTTCATGCGCGCGCGGATCAATCGGGCCAGGCCGTCCTGCTGTTGCCGGCGGGCCAGCTCCTCGGCGCGACGAGCGGTCTCTACGGCTTCATCAAAGCGGCTTCCGGTCGCATAGGCGGCGGCAAGGGTGTCCAGATAACTTGGATTGGAATAGCGGGTTAGCTCGTTCAGATGTTGCGCGAGTTCTATGGCGTGTTCCGCATTGGTGAAATCAGGGCTGAAGGTGGTGCCCCATATCCAGGCCAGTGTGTTCAGCGCCTGTATATGGTCCGGATTTTTGGCAAGCACCTGTTGCAGCAGGTCGATGCCGGCCTGTGTCTTGCGTTGAAGATGGTACAGGTAGGCGAGCGAAACCTGCGCGCGCGGATAGTCCGGTTCGAGGAGCAGCGCCCGCTCCAGATGCGCCGCGCCTTCTTCACTTTGCCCATGCTGCGCAAGCAGGGCGCCCAGCGCGCCGTGCGCCCAGGCATGGTCGGGTTGCGCGTCAATGGCCAATTGGTATTCCGCAATGGCCTCGTCGATCCGCTCCAGTCGTTCATACAAGGCGGCCCGCTGGTAATGCCATTGGGCGGAGGAGGGCGGGGAGCCCGCCTGCGTGCCTGCACTGAGATAAATCAGGGCAACGATGATCGTCAGACCTATCCCGACCTGTTCGTAGGAACGTGTCTTCACCAGGTGTGCCAGCCGGTCCAGGGCGTAGCCGGCAAATGGCAGCATGAACGGAATGACACTCATACGGTACTGGCTGGAAAACACAAAGGGTAAAACAGATAGAAAGACGGTCCCAATGAAGAGCAACAGCAATATGGCCATAGCGTAATTGAGCGTGGGCGCCTCTTTTGTGTCAGATGCCACGGTTGTTCGGCGCTGTCGCAAGGCCAGGTAAAAAAAGCCTGCCCCGACACAGAACAAGGCGAATATACAGGCAAAATTGCATTTCAGCGCGCGCAGTGCAGGATAAAAACGACGCGTATAAGGCATTTCATGGTTGTGCCCAAGTTCCTGATTCCGCCAGAACATGCCGGCCTTCCTGAGGGTGTTCCCCAAAAAGGCGTAAGGGTGATCAACCATGCGGCGGAGCGTCTGTTTGATCAGGTAGGACGAGGCCTCTGCGTGGCTGAGTGGTTGTCCGCCGGCCTTGCTCAACGCCTCCACAAAGGTGGGATAATCAAAACATGAGCGGTATTTGCTGTTTTGCAGTTTGTTGAGATCGCCGGTGCCGGTGACGCCGACCGCATCCTCGCTGTTGCCCATGAAAAACATGAGGCCCGCATTGGATGAAATGAGCACAACGCCGCCCCCCGTGCTGTAATTACGGATCGTTACGGGCGAAATGACCAGCGCCGCGCCAATGACAAAAAGCGCGCACGCCATCAGGCCCCTTCGCCACCGTGTGTCTCGCTTGATCAAGACAACGAATAACCAGATGGCGGCCACGGGAATGAACAGCAGAAAGTTGGGCCGGATGATGGTCGCCGCGCCCAGAAGCAATCCACTCAGCAGGCTGTACAGAAACACCCTTACATGCGATAGGCCCCGGCGCGTCAGCCCCGCCATGACAATAAAGCAAAGCAGCAGCAAGGTGATGTGCAGCGTTACATCAAGCAACGTGCCCTCAAAGAACATGAACACCCAGTACATGCTCATCAGCAATGCGCCGAAAAGCGCGGCGCGTATGCCCATGAGAACCTTCGTGAGGTACAGGCAAAGAAGGATGTTGATTATCCCCAATATCATCTGCGCGATGACCGCCGCCGACACGGTCGGCGATATAGTCCGATACAGCAGACCAAGCGCCCATACATAGCCCGGCGGACGGAAATAGGGCACGTCGGCGATGCATGGGTCCGCATAGCTTGCGGGTGGAGTCCATTGATCGAAGACGATCCCCCGGGCCCAGTAATCATGATACTCGGCGTCCTGTATCGGCAGAAAGGCCAGCGGGTCCCGCGCGAGCTGCCGGTAATAGGCCACACGATATCCAATGGCCAGCGCCAGGATAAGAAGCAGAACGGCATATGTGTATCTTTTTGTGTTCATCATGAATACGCACCAGGCGAAATCCGCCATCGGGATACGTGTAACTTTCTTCGTTTATCGGGCTGAATTTATTACAAGTTGCCGCTATAATGCAAGCCATGTACGTATATTGGTTCTTATTTGGAGTGTCATATGTCTGGATGCAACGCTGAATGCAAAAAATTTTATGCCGTGTGGGCCCGCGCTTGCGCGGCGTTTGTCCTCTGTGTATGGGTCCCTTTGTGTAATGGATGCGGTCGGGCCAAGGCGCGTCCCAATGTGATTTTGGTTACCCTGGATACCACCCGGGCCGACCGCCTCGGGTGCTATGGGTATGAGCAGGCGTTAACCCCGACATTGAATGAAATGGCTGCCCAGGGCGTTCTGTTTGAATCCGCGTTCACCTGCGTCCCGTTGACCTTGCCCTCCCATGCCTCCATGCTGTCAGGATTGCTGCCCCCGGAACACGGAATCCACGTCAATGGCCAGTCCAGTTTGTCCCCGACCGTAGAGACGATCGCGGAAAAATTGCTGGAGAAAGGCTATCAGAACGGGGCGTTTCTCGCTTCGGTGGTCCTCCATTCCCGCTACGGGCTCGCGCAGGGCTTCTCGGTCTATGATGACGACTGGATTGGCGATGGAAGCAGCGGCGGGGGCATCCGAAGACAACGCGAGGGCGAGCAGGTGGTGGATTCGGCCCTCGCCTGGCTGGCGTCGTGCGGGAAAACAAACCCGTTTTTCTGCTGGGTACACCTGTTTGATCCCCATACCCCCTATCTTCCGCATAGGGACCTGTTCGGTGACCGGTTCCTGGAGAATCCATACGATGGCGAAATCGCCTATGTCGATCGCCAGATGGCCCGCCTTGTCGAATTTGTAAAAAACGCGAACCTGAAAAATGAAACCTGGATCATCGTTGCAGGAGACCACGGCGAAGGGCTGGGGGAGCATGACGAACTCGAGCATGGTACGCTGGTTTACAATTCCACGCTCCATGTCCCGTTGATCTTCTGTCGCGTCGGCGCAAATATGGATGTCCCTGCGGTTCAAACACCGGTTTCGCTTGTCGATATCTATCCGACTATCCTGGCCCTCTGCGGATGTCCGCCGACCCCCCGGTCATTTGCCGCGGACCTGACGCCGGCCCTGTCCGGTGGACCCGTGGCGCCCCGACAACTCTACGGGGAAACGGATAATCCCCTTTTGACCTACGGCTGGTGCCCCCTGCGTGTCTTGATCGATTCGGAGTGGAAATATATTCGCGGCGCGGATAGCGAGTTGTATGACATCTCCACGGATGCCGGGGAAACAGATAATCAGGCGGCCCAACAGCCTGAACGGGTCGCGATGATGGAAAGCGTACTTGCCGGTATGGAGTCTGAAATGGTGCTGGTCAAACCCGATGAGGCCCAGATGACGGAATCGGACCGACAGGTGCTGGCCAGCCTGGGCTACTCCGCGGGCAGCGGCGCAGCGGCTGATATCGAGGACGTGACCTCATTGCCAAGCCCCCGCGCCATGATGCCGGTCTTGCTCGATGTAACCCGTTCCTATCGATTGCTGCGGCAGGGAAAACAACAGGAGGCCATCAATATCCTGCGTAAGGCCGTGGAACAGGACCCCGGTAACCTCAGCTTTCAATTCGATCTCGGCAAGGCCCTGTATCGGGCCGGACAGACCGGGGAGGCGGCACACCTCCTGCAACAGGCGGTGCAGGACCCCCCGGCATGGGTGGATGCCGATTTGCTGATTCGCGTGTTTACCCTCTATGCGGCCGTGCTGGCCCGGCAAGGGAACCTGGAAGAAGCCATCCACGCGGGACGAACGGCCCTGGAGCTGGACCGACAATCCATACGCGCCCTCAACAGCCTGGCCTGGATTCTCGCAACCCATGCGGATAACAAAACGTATGCCGACGAGGCGGTGCGGCTTTCCCAACAGGCCTTGGACCTCGGCGGGGCCTATGATGCGTCCAATCTCGATACCCACGCCGCCGCCCTGGCCAATGCGGGAGCATATCAGCAGGCCGTCAAAATGGCGGCGCAGGCCATAGAACTCGCCCGCCTGGAAAAAAATCCAGCCCTGGCCAATGACATCGAAAAACGCCAGCAACTCTACGCCGGCGAAAAACCCTACCGCGCCCCCTGATCACAATAAAAAACTGCATTTGAAACCCCATCAGAAAGTTTCGTTCGAAATTAAGGACGATTTGCTGATCTTGCGACCGATGGGAGAGCCTGCCCGTTCGTTGTACAGGCTTCAGCCTGCCGCGCACGGCGAGCTACATGCCGCGCCGCGCGCGCAACAGCGAAAAAACGACAAAAATCTGTCAAAAACGATCAAAAACGGCCATTTTTACGGTTTTCAGCGCGAAAATGGCCCATTTTTGGCCCATTTAAGCTTTTTCATCGCGAAAATGGCTATTTTTGTGCATTTTCAGCGCGGAACATACGCGGCTCGCCGTGCGCGGCAGGCTAAAGCCTGTACAACGAGCCTCTTCCCGCGTTGGGATTATGCGTGATGCTCTATGTTATCCTCGCCCATTCTAATCGCACTCTTCCCATCGCCCCTCTATGCGGAGCAACGCCTCCGGCGGGATCGGCGAATTAAAGAGTGCGATTACGATCAGCGAAAAACACCTACCACCTAATCACCTAAAAACCTACAACCTAATCACCTAACCACCTACCACCTAATCCGCCCGCGTCCGCGAATACATGC
>RZZM01000742.1 GCA_009929845.1 Spartobacteria bacterium | reverse complement strand
ATGGTCTTCCAGTAAATAATCCGGTATAATAACTCGCAGAAGTGTCAAGCCTTTGTGAGGAGGTTCCCATGCCTGCACGCCGTACGCTCTCGTTGCAAGAGGAAGAACGACAGGAACTGGCGTACCTACGCGATCATGCGCCGCAGCCCTATCTGCGCGAACGGGCCGCAGCGCTCCTCTTGATTGCGTCTGGTGTGCCAGCAGCGGTTGTGGCGCGTGAACGTTTGCTGCGCCCCCGGCATACCGAAACGGTCTATATCTGGCTGAACCGTTGGGAGGCCGAGGGCGTTGATGGGCTCCATATCCGTGATGGACGCGGGCGCAAGCCCGCTTTTTCCCCCTGAACATCATGATATCGAGGCGGCGGCGACCGAGGTGGAACACCTGGTACGACGTGATCCGCGGCAGTGTGGGCTTACGCAAACGCGCTGGAGTTTGAACGCCATTCGGAACCAGTTGCTGTGGTTGAAAGATACCTCCCTGAGTGGCGTGGCGTCCATCTTGGAGCGATTGGGGATTACGTGGCAACGTGCGCGGAGTCATGTGCATAGTCCGGATCCGAACTATACGGCGAAATTGGCACTGATGAAGGAGGTCATTGGATATGCTCATGCGCATCCCGATCAGATTATAACAGTCTATTTAGATGAAGTGACGGTCACCCGCCAACCCACGCTTGCCTCGGACTATGGGCGGGCCGGAGCGGATCAGGTGCGGGCAGAACGGAGTTTGGCCGCCGATAGTGAGGTGCGGATCGTGGGCAGTTTGGATGTGGTGACTGGACAGGTGGTTGTGCGGCGGGCCAACACGATCAGTTTGGCAACCCTCGTGGCGTTCTACCAACAATTGCGGGCGGCCTACCCACAGGCGGAGCGGATCTTTGTGGTCTTGGATAACTGGCCGGTTCATTTTCATCCGGATGTGCTGGTGGCCCTCGAACCGCAAACGACCCCGTGGATGTTCTCGCGTCCAGGCAACTGGCCCGCAACCCCGAGTCGGGCCGCGGTTCGTCGCGCCGGGGGAATCCGCCTTCCGATTCAACTCGTACCCTTGCCGACGTATGCATCTTGGTGTAATCCTATTGAAAAACTCTGGCGATTGATGCGACAAGAAGTCACGCATCTCCATCGCTGGGCAAACTCATTGGATGACCTGCGAACTCAGCTTGATAGATTCTTTGCCTC
>RZZM01000312.1 GCA_009929845.1 Spartobacteria bacterium | reverse complement strand
TAATAAAACATGAGCAAACACAAATCTTCTATCTCCGTGCACTCCGTGTACTCCAGCGAAGCGGGTGGTAAAGAAATCGCAGTGCTTAATCTTGTTGAGCATTTCGGTTGCGTTTTCTGATCCATGTGCGCTATACATACCACATATCATGCTGTACGCATAGCCCTGGACACGACTTCCGCCGAAAAAAATGCCCACAGATTTCACAGATTATCACAGATTCAGGTTTCTTCGATCCAGCGCTCAAGGTTGCGTGTCGTTTCGTCGAATGCCGCGCCGATCAGGCGGATGATTTTGCCACTGTTTTCATATTTTTGAGCGTAGTGTTTCGCCTTGATTTGCGCGATGGCCTCCTCGGCAGTGCCCTGCAGTTTAAACTCGAAGACGAACACCGTATCTTCCGTTTCGACCACCGCGTCGATGCGCCCGACATTTGTGGTCACTTCGGCTTCGATGTCGAGGCCGATCAGCCGGAACAGCACAAAAAAGATCGTCTGGTAGTATTTTTCGTGCTTGAGTTGAATCGTGTAGGGAATATCCGCGAAAAATATACGCAGCATCTCAAAGAAACGCCCCATATCGCCCTGGCGCAGTGTCGTTTGGAGGTCATAAAGGACACATGAGACATCATCAACCGCCTGGGAGTAATCCTTCAGGATACATTTGTTCAGGCTCTCCTCGACTTCGATATTAGGATATCCCAACCGGTACAAGGGTTGCCGGGAGGTTGCGACGGTATCTTTGATTGTCAGATAACCGGTTTGAAAAAAAATCGGCAGGACAGTCAGGTGCTCTACATCATATACGGAGAAGGTTTCAGGGCCGACCGGTCTTTCCAGCATTTTCGCGATATCAAACTGTTTTTCTTTCAAAAGGTGGATCAGAAAACTTGGTGTACCCGTTTCAAACCAGTAGTTTTTGAAGTCCAGGTTTTCAAACAGTTTCCCGATACTCACAGGGTTATAGAGCGTCACTTCTTTTTTGGAAAACCGGTATCCGTTGTACCATTCGCGGATTTTATCCACCAGTTGACTTCGCGCCATCCCCTCTTTTCCGGCCAGTTGGTCGATATATTGCGTGTAATTATCCTCCACTTCCTCCTGGGTGAAGCCCGGCATTTCCGCGAATTTCTCCATCATTGTCAGATCGGTCAGATTATTCAGATCGGAAAAGATCGAAACCTGCGAGAACTTGCTCACCCCGGTCATAAACGCAAAGCGCAGATGCTCATCCACGCCTTTTATGACCGAGTAAAACGCCTTGAGCACATTACGGAGCTGCGGCAGTTCCGGGTTGCCGATGTTGCCCAGGATCGGCTTGTCGTACTCGTCGACCAGGATCACCACCTGGCCACGGTCTTTCAAGGCCAACACCAACTCCTCAAAACGGGAATCAGGGCCATTTCTCTGCAAGGTTATTCCATATCTGTCGGCATTGTTATTGATGGAATAATCCAGTTTTTCTTTCAATTCTTCCGCGGAGCCCGCCTGCTTGTCCCCCAGGTCGATCCGGATAATCGGATGCTCTTTCCATTCAAACGGCTGATCATAGATGTAGAGCCCTTTGAACAGGTCTTTTGCGCCGAGAAAAATCGATTCCAGCGTCGACAGCGTCAGTGATTTCCCAAAACGACGGGGTCGCGACAAAAAAAAGACGCCGTCAGGAAATTTTACCAGGTCGTACAACCAACGTGTCTTGTCTACATACAAAAATCCGCCTTCAATCAGTTTCTTGAAGGTATACACGCTTGTTGTTATGGGTTTCACGCCCTGCACCCTACTGGAAGCGCATGAAGGCTTCGGCGAGCATCAGGTCATCCGCGTCGGTGATGCGGATGTTGGAAACGGGGGCCGGGACGACCTGGACGGCTTTTTTCTGCGCCTCGATGGCTTTTATGATGTCGTCGATGCCGTTTTTCTTTTTCTGCATGTCGGTGATGGCCTTTTGGAGGGCCTCCATACGGCACGCCACAGGCATCTGGGCGATCCAGGCGGTTCCCGGGTCGACGCTGTCGGTGATTTTGTGTCCCTTGGGGACAATTTTAACCGGTTCGGCCACACGCTGAGCCGCCACACCGCAATCATAGCGCTTGGCGGTCTTCACCGTGTCGGAAATCAAGTCCGGACTGATACATGGCCTGGATACCTGATGGTAAACGACGATCGTCACATCATTATCCATGGAATCAAGACCCGACTTCAGGGAAGTCAGCCGCTGTGTCGTTCCCGGCGCGATACGACGCACCTTGGTACAGCCAAACAACTGCACAACACGCTGGACTTCCGCCATTCGTTCTTTGGGCGCAACGACGGCAATCGCATCGATCTCCGGACACTTTTCAAAGGCTTCCAGGGAGTACGAAAGCACGGGACGTCCACCCAAATTGAGGAACGCCGTATCGACCCCGGAGGCTATCTGCTCATCCTTGTCCGATGCTAGAATTAAACCCCATACTACATGTCCCATAACCCGAAATCGCACTCCTTTATTGCATCCATTTGTCTGTAACTTTTATCACACTTTTCCTGTGTTATCGTCATCCAAGTGTTTGCATTGTAAGCAGTTTTGGCCTTCGCGGTCAAGCGCTAACCACTTTTTACACAAATTTTGTTAAAAAAAACGCAAAAAATAAGGGTTTTATGCAGAAAAATGGGTCATTTTTTTGATTTTTGAACCCAAAAACGGATTTTTTTGTCAAAATTATGAATTTTCGAGAAAATCTATATTTTTTGGGCCATTTTGGGTATGTTGGACGTGATATTTTGCAAAGTGAGGTTGGGTGGGCGAGTGGCGCATATCCGGCCCGTCCGTGGCATGTGTCCGGCTAACGGAAGAGTAAAGACAGGAAGATTTTAGAGTCGAAAGTGAAAAATGGCGTTTTTTTCGCTCATTTTTACGCTTTTTGAGGCTTTTTGGACGTTTTTTGGTCAAAAAATAACAGTAGTACAGGTTAGGTGACGGCGCCAATGATAGTAGCCAGACCAGGTAAAATGTGCCGAAAGATGCGATTTTGGCATGGCCAGGTGCTTTTTTGGCGTTTTTTTGCCTTTTTTTTGGGGTTTTTTGTCTTTTCGGCGTCTGGAGGCGACATCTGGAACCATTTGATGACCACGGACACCTTTGCGTACGCGCTGGGGACGCCGCACACGAACTGGATCAACCTGGAGGTGGGCGAAGGGGGCTGGGACGCCAATGACATCGGCATTGGAGTCTCTCCGAGCGATCCGGCCGGCTATGCGTGGCAGGTGGCGGACTGGTATGCTGACGGCGAGGGGCAGAACAAACAGACGCACACGGCCTTCACAAATGTCTCGCGGCTGGGGACAGGCACCTGGTATTACGTCGGACGCTCCCGAAAGGACGCCGTTGACCCCTGGCACTATGCCAACGACACCAATTGGGACCACACGACCTCGTTTGCCCCGGTTTACGCGTTTGATATCACGAATCTGCCGGCCGCCACCGGATGCGCGGTTTCGAACAGCGGTACGGGACCGGAAGCCCTGGCACTGGGCTGGCAGCCCCAGGGCAGCTACCAGGTGATGGTGGTACGCCGCGCGGGCAGCGGACCCAGCGCACCCGTAAACGGCACGGCCTATACCAATGGGGCGTTGTTCGGTTCCTCGACGCGCGTTGTCTACACCGGCAATGCAAACGCCATGACCGACTATGGATTGGAGCCCGAAACGACCTATCACTACGCGTTTTTTACCGAAAACTACAGTTACTATTCGTCGGCTACAGGCGTTGTGGCTTCCGGCGGGACCATGTTCAGCGCCCCGTCCGCCTTCAGGAGCGGCGAAAATGTGGAGGCCTTTTCGTACAATGCCGCGACGCGGCTGAACGGCAGCGACGGCGGTCGGAACTGGTCCAATGCGTGGATTGAAAGCACTCCCGGCAGTTTTGTGGTGAGCAACAACAGCTTCGGGCAGACCACCGGATTCCCCACCAATTACGGCAATAAAGTTTGGGTGCATCCGTCGGACGGAACCTCGGAAACCGCGCGCCGAAACTTTGACGGCATCACCACCGGCAAATTCTACGCGGCCTATATCATGAATTACACCTGGAGCGGCAACACCAAGTGGTGCGGCATGTCCTTTGTGGAAGGAACCGCGGAAAAGGCGTTTTTCGGAGAGATTTCGAGCGCCGACACCAAACTGGGACTGACGGTGGGTGTAGACAATACGGAGTCCTCGACGACCCTGAGCGCCGGTCCGGGTAACGACTATATCATCTTCGGAAAGTATGACTTCAACACCCGCAAGCTGCAAACCCTCGCCTATGCCGTGGGCGGCTCTGTTCCCGCGGCGGAGCCGGCTGAATGGGCGGCCACCCAGACGCTTTCCGCGGGGGCTATCAGCCGCATCGACGGCCTGCGGCTGGGCGCTGGCGCCACCTCGGGACGGCCCGGCGATGTCTACTTCGATGAAGTGCGTTTCGCGACCAACTGGTGGGGCCTGCTCGGTGTCGCGCCGCAAACACCCACGCTGAATGCCTCCGACATTGCCTTCGGCAGCGTGTCCACCAACAGCATGACGGTGTCGTGGAGCCGCGGCAACGGGGATGCGGTCCTGGTGGTCGGACGTTCAGGGAGCGCCCCGGTAGACCCGACGGACGGAACAGGCTATTCGGCCAGCGCCACCTTCGGCGCGGGAACGGATATCGGCGGCTCCGGGTCCTTTGTCGTCTACCAGGGGGCGGATACGTCGGTTTCGGTCGAGGGCCTGGCCTCCGGAACCAATTACTATTTCAAGGTGTATGAATTCAACGGTGTCGGGGCGTTGAGCGCCTATCGCACGTCGGATGAACCCTCCGACAACCAGGCCACCCTGTCTCCAATTATCGATGTGCAGGGGAATGGAACCACCATTGCCAACGGGGATGCCACCCCCTCGGACGCGGACCACACCGCGTTTGGCGAAGTGAACACCACCGCGGCCACGCAAATACGCACCTACACCATCTACAACGACGGCAATACAGACTTGCATCTTTCCGGCACGCCCCGTGTCGAATTGTCGGGCGCCGACGCGGATCAGTTCACGGTAAACAGCCAGCCCTCAACGCCGGTAAGCCAGGGGGGCGGCAGCGAAACCTTTCAGATTACCTTTGACCCGTCCACTGCCGGAAGCAAAACGGCAACGGTCTCCATCGATAATACAGATTACGACGAAACGCCTTATACCTTCACGATACAGGGCACCAGCATCGAGCCGGATGTAAAAGTGCTGGGCATCGACCTTTCAGAGATTCCGGATGGGGACGGCACGCCACAGGTGGCCGACGGCACCGATTTCGGGTCCAACCGCGTCACGGTCGGTTACATCGAACACACCTTCACCGTCACCAACGAAGGCACCACCATCCTCAACATCACCGGCGTGACCACCAACGGCACGCATCCGGGCGACTTCATTGTCACCAACCAGCCCGCCGCAAGCATCCCCGCGGGCGGAGCGACCGCCTTTACGCTGCGTTTTGATCCGACCGCGCTGGGGAGCCGTTCCGCGGTTATTCATGTGGCCACCGACGACCCCGACACGCCCGACTACGACTTCACAGTCCAGGGCCTTGGGGTCGAACCCGAAATCGCCGTCCTCGGCATTGACCTTTCCGTGATAAACGACGGTGACGCCACGCCATCCGTCGCGGACGGGACCGACTTTACCTCCAACCGGGTCAGCGTCGGCTTCATCGAGCACGACTTCACCGTCACCAACGCCGGGACCACACTCCTCACCCTCACCGGCGTCACCACCAACGGCGCGCATCCCGGCGACTTCATCGTCACCACCCCACCCGACGCCTCGGTCCCTGCCGGCGAGAGCAGTGTTTTCACCGTGCGCTTTGACCCCGACG
>RZZM01000033.1 GCA_009929845.1 Spartobacteria bacterium | reverse complement strand
AAAAAACGCCCCTGAAAGGCCTAAAAAGGGTACTTCCCTGTCCCCACCGACCTCCCTTGATCACGAATTTCACGAATCCCACAAATTTTCCAATCCGCGCTTATCCGCGCTCATCCGTGGCTCTAAAAAGCAAACAATGGGCTACTTCAAAATCAGGGCAGACGCACATCCACGCGATAGAAGGCCTGCCCGGCGGGCGTGTTGGTGTCCGCCACATTGTGAACGCCGCCCTGGCCGTAGAAATTCACGTTGGTTCCAACGGTTGACCATTGCACATGGTTGGTCATGCGTGGCGCGGCATAGAGCGTATAAAGGCGGTTGGTTGACGAGGGGAATCCGATTTGCCGTTCAATGGCGCCCGTAATGGATGCAATGTACAGGTAGTCAGCGCCATCAAAGGGGTCGGTATCGCTGATGTATTCTTCGATATTCAGATAGGGGTCGGGATCGCTGTTCTGTAGCGCATCCGCCGCAAAAAGCGGGTTCAGTCCGTGGTCCGCTTCCCAGCCATCAGGGATGGTGTCGTCGTCGCTGTCGTAGGTGTTGCGGTTGTACTCGTAGGCGCCGAAGTCCGACCAAAGGCCGGAAGGCCGTATCTCATTGATGCAGTCTTTCAGGGACAGCAGGCCGGCGGTCGCCATATCGATGCATGGTGATCCATAGAGCAGACGATAGTCATTGGCGGCCCCGTCCTTAAACGCGGGGTTTGTATTGATGTTTCCCGTGCCGGGGTACCCGCCCTGGACATCGCAGTAGGTGACCACATGACCGGGGGTTAACGCCACGCCGGTGTTGCTCCAGGCGATGCTGTAGACCAGTTCCACCCAGGCGGACGGATCGCCGCTTAAGCCGTCACCCCGGTTGCCAATCAACGTACAATACAGCAGTTCCGCCCTTGAATTCCCGCTATAGACGCGGACGCCACCGCCGGTGATGCTGGCCGTGTTTTCGGCGATGATCACATTGACAAGTGTTCCTGTGGCTGTATTATCCACAATCACACCACCGCCACGCATAGCAACGTTGCTGCAAATCAGGGCCTCATAAATGTTGAAACTGCTGAGTATGCCGGCAATGGCGCCCCCATTGCCCTTCGTCGCGCGGTTGTTCATGAAGCGATTCGGCGGCAGCATCTCTCCTGCAATCGGCGCATTCAGGTCGCTGTGGACAGAAAAATATGATCTGTTCAGATACATGCCGCCCCCACTGTTGGAGCTGATGTTATGGCTGACCCACAGGTTCGTCGCATACAGCCGGGATCCCCCCAGCACGGCCACACCACCGCCGCCCTCGAAGGAGTTGGTTCCCCGCGCATAGTTCGGCGAAGCGTTGTCCGGGTCTGTGTATCCGATACGCACGCCGGTCAAGATGGTTTGCGCGTCGTTGCTAAGGCAGAGGCCCCCGCCGGAGATGCCCGCGCGATTATTGTAAATATAGCCGCTACCCGCCGCGCGGGGCCACATCATGAGCGATGCATTGTCCTCGACGTGAATTCCGCCACCGAGATAGCCGGCCGTATTGCCTCCGACATAAAGGCGTCCCGCCCCAAAGGCGCTTCCTTGATAAATCCAAAGCCCGCCGCCATCACGGTGCGCCGTATTTCCCGTCAACAGGAAATCGCCTTCTCCCACCAGGTTGGCAAATCCCCTGTGTACGGCAATGCCGCCGCCCACGTCCGCCTCATTGTCGTAAATGACAGCGCCGACCGGATCTGCAAACACAGTCAAATTCCCGTTTGTAACATACATCCCCCCCCCGGCCGCATCGGCCGTATTGTGCCTCATTTCAACGTTGCGCACCTCGACAAAACCGGTGACCACGCAAAGCGCGCCACCATTGTTGGACGCCATATTGAACTCAAAAGTAGAATTGCGCACCATTATGGTGCCGGTGGGCGCGCAATAAAGCCCCCCGCCATTCATGGCCATATTACTGATAATCTGCGCATTATACAGCCGCCCGGTACATCCGCTCAGGTACGCCCCGCCGCCACCGCCAATGGCCTGGTTTCCGACGAGTTCGGCATCCGTGAAATCGATGTGGCCATCCTCCACGAACAGCCCGCCACCCGCACCCAAAAGCGCCATATTGTTCCATATCATTCCCTGCACCTCCAAGGTGGAATCCTTTGCATAAAGCCCTCCGCCCCCCCAGGCTTGATTGGCCAGCAGGGCACTGGTTTCCCCGATGATGGCATCCGGTCCGACCGTGAGTTGGGATCGTTCCATATAAAGCCCGCCGCCTGTAAAAGCCCGGCACCCGCGGAGATAACTGGTACTGATCAACGTCACCGTGGAATCCATCGCCGCGATGCCGCCGCCGAATACCGCGTCATTGGTCTGGCCGCCATATCCCACATAAGCATTATCCAGGATCACGATACCGTTCGAGACGCATATTCCACCACCGAGTGTTGTTGCGCTGTTGAAGGCCACCCGCGCCCTGTTGCTTACGATAAGCAAAGCGTCCATCACGCAAATGCCCCCGCCCATTCCGTTCGTCACCTCGTTCATTCCCAAGGCTATAGAATCGTACCCGATGGAAGTAGTTGCACTCGAAATATCCCCGGTTGCGCCCCCCCTTAAAAAGATGCCGCCGCCGTGCCCTTCTGCCGTATTTCCCGCCACGTCTGCGCCTGCATTTATGCGTAAAAACCCGCCAAACATCGTAACGCCACCGCCATTCGACGATATATTGCCTAAAATATCCGCATGCTCATCATGAACATATACCTGACTATCCGATGCGCAAATACCGCCGCCTTCATTGATTGCCCGGTTGTCCCAAATGTCTGACATCCCGTCGCAATCCAGCAGGCCGCTATCCACACAGACTCCTCCACCCCATCCATAGGGGGTCACCATGAGACCACTTGCCTCATAGGCAATATTGCTGAACACAGTTGAATCCACGAGGAAAAGGCTGGAATCTTTTACATACACCCCGCCGCCCTTGCCATAGGCATAGTTATCATACACCTGACAGTTGATGGCCGTAACGATGCTGCCCGAACGGATATCCAGGCCGCCGCCGTACCCCACTGTGCTCAACGTCGACCATTCGCCTCCGCAAAGGTCCATATCCTGCAGCACAACCACACTCCCGGTGATATCCAGGGCAGAGCCCCAGCCGCCAAACAACACCGGACTGTCGGCGTCAATGACGCTTCGTCCCCCCACCGCCTTCACGGAACAGTCGTCGATGTACCCTCCATCCAATGTCAGGTCCAGGCCATAAATATTAACAGCCTCGTTATACACACCGGTCGCAATCAGGATGGTGTCGCCGCTGATCGCGTTGGCCACGGCGTTGCTGACCTGCACATAGTCAGTAGCAAAATCCCCTTGAATCTTGACCGCCGCCATCGCCCCCGCGCAGAGCAACACCATCGCCATAATATACAGGAATGCTTTCATCGTAATTTCTCCTTTTTTTAACGCGCACAATATCCGTCGGACAGTCGTTTCTTTTCTTTGCCTTCTATGGAAGAACCGCCCGGACACGGTAAGCCGTGAAATTGGTCGTGATCCCGCTGCCGTCGCGCAGCGTGGCGGCGCCGTTGGTCCGGGAATATACGGTACTGCCCCAATCCCACCAGTTGAAGGCGGGATTCCCGGCAAGATCGCGGTTGAGCTGGAAGTTGTAGTTGCGGGTATCCGACGCGACAATGGTGAAATACCAGTCGCCAAATTCCCGGCGGATGCTGGTGATGCGCAGGCAGGACGCCGCGTCGGTCGGGTCGGTTTCGGCCAGGAATTCCCCGAGGTTGGATATTCCGTCTACATCCGTATCCTCCGCAGGATTCCCGCCGGTGGGGCTGCCGAAGTATTCGACCTCATAGCCGTCTCCCATGCCGTCGCTGTCCGAATCCAGCAGGAGGTCCCTGGAAAATTCGGAGGTGTCGTTGTTCGCCAGGGCGGTGACCGTGGCGGTGATGAAATTAGGGGTACCCGCCGCGACGGACACGACCGCCGTAAACCCGATCGTTCCGTCTGCCGGCGTGATCACATTGGTGCGCCCCATCAGGAATTCACCCTCGCCGTATCCCGAGAGGTCGGGATCCCTGTTGCCGAACAATTCGATGGTGAATTCGGTGGAGGGCAGGCTGTCCAGGTAGCCCGTCACGGTAATCAAGACGCCGTTATTGGTTGCGCCTTCAAGCACCGGGTAATTTTGAAGCCGGTTCTCTCCGGGATCGGGATCCTGCGGATCGTTGGGCGTTACTCCATCATAGGCAAGATCGATCCCCAGTGACTCATTGCGTCTGATCCGGTTGCCGAGGATGGCGTTGCCCTTTGATGTTCCGGCGCCGCCATCATAGACAAGTACACCGCGCTCGCGATTGAACGCGATGGTGTTGCCCGCGCCCCCTTCCGTTCCACCGATAAGCGTGTTGGATACAGCGGACCCGAGGAAGATGCCGCCTTCCGTGTTCGGCAACGCCAACGTGCCGGTCACATCCGCGCCGATGATATTACCCTGCACAATATTGCTGCAGGAGCCCGCGCCGCCGATCAGGATGCCCGAACCGTCATTGCACGAAATGATGTTTCCGGCGCCCGTGTTGGTTCCGCCGATCATGGTGAACGACGACCCCGAAAGCGCCACGCCGATATTCTCATTCCCCAGGGCGCCCGTCCCGGAAAAGTCCGTTCCGATTTTATTCCCGGCGATCAGCGTATATTGCACCTCGGTTCCGTTGAGCTGGATTCCCGAACTGCCGTTGCCGGAAATGATATTCCCGCTCATACCATCCGTCCCTCCGATGGTATTGGAAAGGCAAAGAGACGTGATATAGATACCCTTGCCCGCATTTCCAAGACCCGTAGCCCCCATGCTGTCTGTTCCGATGTAGTTATTCGCCAGTGTAAGGTTCACGCCCTGGTTGATGTATACGCCATTTTCCCCCGATGAGGTAATCGTATTGTCACGTAGTTGCAATTGGGCGGACCCCGAGATTTGCAGCCCGTCGCGCATATTGCCGGCGGCACTCAAACCGGTCAGTCCAACATAGTTCCTGCGAACATATCCGTTGGTGCACAAACTGAGGTTAATGCCATCCAGCCCACTATTTCCAATCATATTGCCATGCAACCCCAGCGTGCCGCCGATGTCAAACTCCGCCACCTGCCGGAAGCGCACGCCGTACTCCGCATTGCTCATGGGCGCCTGGTTGACGTCGATCCCGATATAGTTCGAGCGGACAACCAGCCCCGTGGAATAATCCGAAGAGATGCCCGAGCTGGTATTGCCGGCTATAATATTTCGTTCTGAGAAACTTCCCCCTACAGTGATGGAGCGACTGTGAGCAATAGAGATGCCGCTATGGTTACCCAGTATGCCGGTGCCCGCGGCGTCCGTTCCTATGTAGTTATTGACAATAAGATTGCTGTAACTACCGCCAAAGAGGCTGATCCCGCCGGAGCGGTTTGCGCTGATCACATTGCCGCCCGCGGCGCCCTTCTTCCCGATTTCACATTGACTGGCAGCTTGGATTTGCACTCCGAAATCATTGCCCATATCAGAGGCGCCGATTGCGTCCGTTCCAATGTAGTTCCCGTATATCTTTGTGTGGCTCGCGTTTGTACCCGCAATAAAAATGCCCTCGCGGTTGCCGGATATAACATTTCGCGATGCGCTGTTCGTTCCGCCGATCAGGCAATCCGGCACCCCCAATGAAATGCCCGACCACAAGTTGCTGATGGGCACGGTGCCCGATACATCCGTCCCGATGTAATTCCCTTCAATCACATGACTGCCGCCGCTGCCATCGCCGCTTGTGATGCCATGTCGATCGCTGCCCGAAATAATATTCCGCGCCAATGGATTCGTCCCGCCAATGTGCGTGTTGTACGAATCGTTCAGATGGATGCCGTATTCGGCAATACTGTATCGCATACTCCCGGAGGGGTCCGTACCGATGCGATTGCCCTGAATGACGGTGTCGGCAGATTCCCCCTCCAGGTAAATGCCGTACACACCGCCGCCAATGACATTGCCCGCATTCGCGGTTGTCCCGCCGATGCGGGTGCGGTCACCATCATATACCCACACCCCCGCCTGGCCGTTGCTGATGATGTAACAGCCCTCAATCACATTGCCGTCGCCCTGATCAATGTAGAGGCCATGGAACGGGAAATCGCGGATGACCAGCCCCCTGACCGCGTTGCTGTCCGAATTGATGTACAGTCCATGCGCGGACCCGGGGGCGCCCGTCCCGCAAAGGTGAACCAGCGGGATGCCGGCATAGCCGGGTTGGGTCGTCCCGTCAATGGCCGTTCCCGGGTAGTTGTGCAGGTGGGGAAGCGCGCCTGTAGGCGAGATGACATACGGCGAGGGAAGATCGAACTGGATGGTGTCGGCAACGCCGCCCAGGTTGGCGTTGTTGATGGCCCAACGCAAGGTGCCGCCAAAATTCACATCCGTAAGATTCGTAACCGTGTACGTAGCCGCGGACGTAACCCCCGCCATTAATACACCACTCAACACGCCTGCTTTAAAACCGCTTCGCGTCCTCATCATGCCTCCTGGTTACCAGCCGATATTCGGGAGGAAGAATACCGAAATCTCCCGGATGCGTCAAGCAAGCTGAAGATTTTCCTTTATTTTTGGATTATTTTTCATAAATTTGTGCCATGAACGAACAATTTGAACGATTGCATGCTTCTGAGCTGTATTGCGGACGCTGCCGGACGGCCCAGCCCGTGAGGGAACGGCTGTTGCTGGTGTTGCCCCATTCCGAGATGTATGATATACGCTGCGCCGTTTGCGGGGACTCTGTGGGGACCCGTGAGGTTCGGGCTTCCAAAAAACCCCTCAAATTGGCCTGAAAATGCCCGCATAACGCAAATTTTTTCATTTATTACTTAACAAAGCGGGAGCGGTCCCGTATATTGTCTCCTGTTGATTGTTTTGTGCCCTGCGGCGCTTTTTGATGGTCGTTTCTGGAGTGCGGGCTTGGCCCGTGTAGAAAAATTGGAGTGTGATGTGAATATTTTCAGCCGAAGCTTGTTCTTTGCCGTTATGGCGCCAGTTTTTTTCGTGGCGTGGACGTCCATCCCGGCCGCGTCGTTGGTCAATCCCTCGTTCGAGGCGTCGGCGGATGAGGAAAATTGGACCTCTGACGTGGCGCTGGCATGGCCCCGGTGGGGCGAGTGGATGAACCGGGAAACGGGTTGGTTCCCGGCAAAGGACGGGGAATGCATGCTCGGATACCACCATTGGCGGATCATCAATGGCGAGACCTCCGGTGTTTACCAGGATGTGAGTGGTGTGCCCGCCGATACAGATTGCGAGTTCTCCGTATATGCGTTCAAGGACGATGAGACCAATGCGCAGTCCGTCGAATTGCGCATTGAAGCCCTCGGCGGAGGGGAAGTCATCGCCTCGGAAACGTTCTCCATGGGGAAACTCAGCGCGGACAAATGGATCAAGATCGTCGTCATCGGCGCCCCGCGCACGGAAGGCGTGCGGGTATTGATTGTTATTACACCGGCGGAATCAGACGAACGTGCCGGGGCGTTGAAGTTTGATGAAGCCGCCCTGTCGTTTTGAGCCACGGCCTTGTAACACAACCCACGGCGTAAAAAAACGGCTTAAAGTTACTGCTTGATTCTTTGCGCGTAAACAACAAGACTTTCCTCCGTGTCCGTACTTCATTCGTTGATATGGGCCGGAGAGTGTGTATGAAAGTATTGTATATTTCTGCGGAGCCTTATTTTGTCATCAAAGGATGCTCCATCAGCATTCGGAATACGCTGATTGCGTTGACCGAGGCCAATTATAAGGTGGATTTCCTGGGCATCCCGGAAGGGCACGCCCTGGAGATGGCGAATTGTGCCATCTTTCGTACGCCACGAATACCCGGCCGATGGCCGTCAACCCTGCTTACGCCGCTGTGCATGCTCATCCAGGCCTGCTGGATGTGCCGGCGCAACCGCTATGATGTGGCGCATGCCCTGGGACGGACCGGCTGGATCGGCGCTGTGCTGAAACGCCTTTTCGGGGTGCATTTTGTCTATGACCTGGGGGGAAGATTGCCCCCTCAAACGGGCATTCAGCGCGCGAAGAAAGACCATATTCTTGCGCGAACGGCGGATCGGATAGCGCACTGGACGCTGGATGCGGCCGATCTGGTCCGGACGGCATCGGACAAAATGGCTGATTCGCTGGGCCGCGCGGAAAACGACACGATTGTCGTGATTGAGGACGCGCCGCTGCAAATGTCATTTCAGCCGGACCCGGACGGGGCCGTCCGCCTGCGCGAGGAATTCAACATCGCCACAGACCAGGTTGTGGTATACACGGGCTCTTTTTCGGAGGAGCAGGGCGTGGACATGCTGATCCGCGCGGCGCGGCAGGTGGCGCAGCAGGTCAAGGATGTCTGTTTCCTGCTGGTCGGCGGTGAACCGGACACGAGGGCAAGGATGGAGTACCTGGCCAACAGCCTGGATATCGCGGACAAGTGCATTTTTGCGGGCAGCCGTCCCGTTGAGGAAATACCGGCCTGCATGACGCTGGCCGTCGTGCTGGTGTCCCCGCGTCTCTCCGGCGGCGCCACGGCCACCAAACTGCTCACCTATATGCAGAGCGGCAAGCCCATCGTGGCCACGCGCATCCCTTCGCATACCTCGTTGCTGGATGATTCGTGCGCCGTGCTGGTGCGCGCGCAGCCGGAAAACCTCGCCGAGGGCATCATGCAGGTGTTCAAGGAGCCCCTGATTTCTGATGCCCTGGGCAAGGACGCGCTCGCACGCGTGGCAGAAAAGTACAGCCTCGCGAGCTTCAAACACAAAATCCGCAAGGCCTATCAGGATATGCTGGCTTCCTGACCCGCACACGACAAGAGACTTTTTGCAGTAAGATAATTCCAACCGCTACAGCGCAACCAGTGGCCGCGCTGTAACGGGCAGGGGCCTTACCCGAGATCCACAATCGAGGGATCATATCCTTCCGGGGCCTGGTAGCCCAGCAGGTTCAGACAGGTGGCCGCCAGGCTGGAAATGCCCAGGCCTTCCGCGCCGGACAACCGCGCCTTGGCCGTGCCCTCCGGATCGTATACAAAAACCGGCACGGGGTTGAGCGAATGGCTGGTCTTCGTTTCCGGTTCACCGGTTTCAGGATTGATGGTCACCGCACCGGTCTTCTTGTTTCGCTGGTACATGTCGTCCGAGTTCCCGTGGTCGGCGCTGACGACCAGGATGCCACCCGCCGCCTTGACGGCCTTCATCACGCGCGCCAGGTTTAAATCCACGGCTTCCACCGCAATCTCGACCGCCTGCACCACGCCCGTATGGCCGACCATGTCACCGTTGGGGTAATTCAACCGGATGAACGCAAAGGCGTTGTCGCCAATCGCTTCGATCACCCTGTCGGTAATCTCGGAAGACTTCATCCACGGACGTTCCTCGAAGGGTACCCGGTCCGAGGGGATTTCAATGTACTCTTCAAGTTTTTCGTCAAATTTACCGGAGCGATTACCGTTGAAGAAATAGGTGACATGCCCGAATTTCTGGGTTTCACTGATGGCCATCTGGCGGACGCCGGCGCGCACCAGGTACTCGCCCATCGTACGGTCAATGGCCGGGGGGCTTACCAGGTAATGCTTGGGGATCAGCAGGTCGCCGTCATACTGCATCATGCCTGCGTACTTGACATCCGGGCGCGGTCCGCGATCAAAACAGTCAAGCGCCTCTTCCTCGAAAGCGCGGCTGATCTCAATGCCGCGGTCCCCGCGGAAATTGAAAAAGATCACGCTGTCACCGTCCTGGATAGCGCCGATGGCTTTTCCGTCTTCGCCGATTACAAAGGCGGGCAAATCCTGGTCGATGACATCGGGGTTTTCCTTGCGGTAGGTTTCGATGGCCTCGCGCGCGGACGCGAACTGGCGGCCTTCGCCTTTGACGTGCGTCTTCCAGCCCAGGGCGACCATGCGCCAGTCAGCCTCGTAGCGGTCCATCGTCACTTTCATGCGCCCGCCGCCGGAGCCCACGCGGTAATCCGCGCCCTCGGTACAGAGCGCCTGGAGCATCTCTTCGAGCTGGTCCACATACACCAGCGCGGAGGTCGACGGCACATCGCGCCCGTCCAGCAGCGGGTGTACACGCACGCGCATGACGCCCTCGGCGCGCGCTTCGTCGAGCAACGCCTTCAACTGGTCGATATGGCTGTGGACATTCCCGTCCGAGAGCAGCCCGATAAAGTGGAGGGTCGAGTCGTTGGCTTTGCAGTTGGCGATCAGGTCTTTCCAGACGTCGCCCTCGAAAAGGCCGCGGGTTTCAATCGCCTGGTTGACCAGCTTGGCGCCCTGTTCGAAGACCCGTCCGCACCCGATGGCGTTGTGTCCGACCTCGCTGTTGCCCATATCGTCATCGGACGGCAGCCCGACGGCGGTGCCATGCGCCTTCAGTTGTGAATAGAGCGCGTGTTCCTTCAGCCAGTCCAGATGAGGCGTCGTGGCCTCGCGCACGATGTCGCCTTCCTCACAGGCGCCGATGCCCACCCCGTCCATGATCACGAGTACCACCGGACCGCGCGGGCCGGCAAACGTTGAAAGTTTTTTTAATGGGTCCATGCTGCAACCTTTCTGCTTGAGTTATAAAATCGTTATTTCCACACAATACGCCCCATTTTGATTATGTCGAATGATAATTTTAATGTAGCTCCTTAAACGGCGTTACAGGGGAACAGCGTTATGGGGGTCTACAAAGCAGGGAGATGCGCACAGATTTTTTGTAGAAAAGAACGTGAAGGGGGTGCTCAAGGCGTCGCGCCGAAGAGAAAGCGAAGCCATTCCTCGGTGTGCCGGGCCCAGGCGGCCTCGTTATGAAGCGCCTTCGGGTCCTCAATGAAGAGCAGGTTGTTCATGTCCTTGAAATGTTTTCTGCGCCGAAGGTATTTCACCATGTGGAGGGTGCCGGGGAAAAGTTGCTGTTCCAGGTCGGGGCCGTTTCCACAATACATGAACAAGCGGATGTCGGGCGTTGTCTTGGCGCCATGCACCAGGTCGTTCATAAAGGTGTCCCCACCCAGATCAAAGGCTGGCGACAGACAGGCGGCCTTTGAGAAGACCTCCGGGTACATCCAGGCCAGGTAAAAGGAGATGGCCCCGCCACACGACGCACCGGCCACCGCCGTATTGGGCGCGTCCGGCGCCGTACGGTAATGTTCATCAATGTAGGGCTTGAGTTCTTCCATCAGGAAGCGGGCATACTGCGGACCGCCAGTCGCCGGATCGTATTCCTCTTCCCGGTCCGACGTGCTGTATGCCGCCACAACGATAATCTCCTGTATCTGCTCCTGTTCGATCAGGTGGAGACACGCCTCATCCACATCCCACGCCTTGCCCCAGGTGGAGGTTTGCGGATCAAAGACCTGCTGTCCATCGTGCATGTACAGCACCGGATACCGGCGTGTGGGTTCCTCCTCGTAGGTGGGCGGGAGCCAGATGATGATGTTACGCTTCTGTTTGAGATAGGCTGAACGCACGTTTTCACGAAAGCGGTAGTTGCCGGCAATTTGCGGAACGGGTCCGAGCAGGGTGTCTTTCCAGTGATGCACCAGGTGAATCATCACTTCCACGCGCCCCGGCGTGAGGCTGTAATTCTCCGGCAGGCGTCCGTCGGAAAAAACCTCCTCCGCCTCCCAGGCCCCGCGGGTAATTTTGTACTCGACGGTCTGGTCGGAGGGCAGGGTCGTCATGCCTTTCCACATATTGTCGTCGGTTCGCGTCAATGGAAAACCCGCCGCATTCCAGTTCCCCAATTCCGCGGCGCTGCCGCTGATGAATACCTGTTCACCTGCCGGGAGCGGCACCATGGTCTCTACTTGAAAAGTGACTGTCCGATACTTATCCTTCGTCTTTCTCTTCTTCACGTATCCACCCTGCCTTTACATCTGCCCCGGACGGCGTCCGGCAACATCCCAATGTTATAACCTGCACCGATTATAGGCCTCTCGGGACATTTACCAACAAAAAAATTGTAACTTCTCTGCGCCATGGCGCCGCGGCGCGAGCGCGAGGCAAAAGTGATAATCGGTTGTGTCCTACTTCACCGGGGGGGCGGTCCATTCCAGGAGCAGGGCGGAAAGGGCGTCGTCTTCCATGTCTTCCCGGTCGAGCTTTCGCAGGGTGACGTAGAGGGTGTTTTCGATGGATTCATCGACCTGCAGGACTTTTTCGAGGCTCAGGGTTTCGATTTCCGAGTAGCCAAGGCCGGCGTTGGAGTACATTTCGACCGTGCATCCGCCGTCCGGGAAGACGCCGTCGGTGTCGGGATCGCGTATCTGTTCCAGCAGGACCCATGCGCCGCGGCGGGCGGCGATCCATGCCATTTTTGAGTCGGAGCAAAGTTTGGATTCTTTTCCGTCGGCTGTGCGGTACACCACGACTTCGGGTGTTTCGAGCACGGCGTTGGTCGCGGGGGGGCCAAACATCATGGGCCGATAGCCTTTTTCAAAGGCCGAATTCGCGTCCAGCGGGATGACCACGCGTTCCGCACCTTCGACCTGGGTGATATGCCACAGGGTCATGGGTATGCCCGAGGTCCCGGTACGTTCCATCCGCTGGTGGATGGTAAAGGTGTCCTTGTCGGGTGGAAGTTTAATCAGACGGCTGACGGTGACATGCAGCGGGCTTCCGAAGTCCTGGGTGATAAGACAGCATTGCGTGCCGTCGGCGCATTTCCAGGCGCGTCCGGCCCAGGGGCGGCCGTCCAGCAACCGTGACGGCGGCCAGTCGCCCTGCTGGAAATCAGGCCAACGGGATTGCGCGACGGGCCAGAGCCAATCGCCGCCATAATTCAGCCACGGTGTCTCGTCATCCGACGGGGGTAGTTTTCCCGCCAGGTGCGGATTCGCGTTGAGCAGGTTGGTGGCCGCATTTGGGCCCATATGGAGGATGCGTCCGATGTCGGGCGCCACCACGATATGGAGCCTCGCATTGCTCAACTGAAAGGTGTTGGTAAATCCCGCGAAGGCGCCAGCGTGGATGGGCGCCACCGGGACATCCTGATCGTGGGCTGCTTCGTCGGCAAAGGTCGCCACGCCTGCCAGCAGGATGGAGAGAAGAGAAAGATATACGCATTTTTTATTTGTCATAGTGTTGTATCCTACACCAGAAGCCGCATATCGGCTATAGCAAATCTTGATATAAAGATTCGACCTGGCGGTAATTCTCTTCCAGGGGGTAGTGTTCCGCCATGGCGCGGTTGACCGCGCGGGCGGTGGTCCGGAAGGCGGGTTCAAGCGCCCGGTTGACGGCGGCGGCCAGGGTTGATTTTTGGGCGGGCATATCCAGCAGGATGGCCCCGTTGCCGTCCTGCATGATTTCCGACACCCCGCTATTCCGCGACATGACAACCGGCAATCCGCAGGCCATGGCCTCCAACCCGACGAATCCATACGCGTCATAGTAACTGGGATGAATCAGGGCGTCCGCGGCCGCATACCAGGCCAGTGAATCGGCAACCGGACCGACCAGGCGGACGGTTTCGTCGAGGCCCAGCCGGTGAATCAATCCTGCATACCGGGCTGTATCGCCGCGGCCGGTGACCAGCAGGCGCACCGGCCGAGCGGCGGTCCGGATAATTTCCGGCAGCGCCCCAAGCAGATCGTACAGGCCTTTGAGCCGGTAGTTGTTGGACATAAAGAGCAGCACATCCGTCCCCTTGTCAAACCCGAGTTTCGCGCGCGCCAAGGCGCGTTGTTCCTCCCGTGCGGCGGGCGTGAAGCGCGCGGTATCCACCGCGTTCCTGATCAGGTGGATGCGATCGCCCACATGGGGATAGCAGGCGCGCATATCGCCGGCTACCCGTTCAGAAATGGCGATAAAGTGGCGTTTCGGGTCGGCAAACTGGCGCTGTTCATTCCGACGCAGCGCCCGGTATTTCGGTTGGAGGGCCATCAGCATTCGCTTGACAACGCGCAGGGCGGGCGGCTGCACGCTGAGCAGGTTGTACTGTTCAAACGCCAGATGCACGCCGCCACCGAGTCGCAGCACATCGCAGGGCCACACATGGTTGAAGCCCTGAACCATGTCAAAAGCATGCTCTTTGATCAGCGCTGATACTGCATCTGCCATGCGCTGTCGACGGACAAACCCGCGCGTGCGTTGCAGGTCAAGTACGGTCACACAGCAGGGGAAGTCCACGTCCCCGCCGGTCGCACATGTGAGGACCTCAAGGGTATGCCCACGGGCGACCAGCCACCGGGCCAGTCCCCACGCATACTGCTCGGCGCCACCCTGCTGTTTGTTAAAGTGCTCGATGACGAAAGCGATATGCATGCGTGTAACTCAGGGGGTCCGCTTTGATGCGCCGGGGTCGGAATGTTTATTTTGATAGAGCCTTTCCTGCACGCCCATCTCCCAGAGCTTGGCGTATTTTATCGCCACGGCAAACGAGCTGACACAGGCAATAAGGAGACCGCGCCGTCCATCCATGAACCCGCCTTTCAAAATGAATGCCTTGAAAAAACGCCACCAGGGACGCAGCAGCCAGTCCGACCACCGGAAACGGTAACCTTCGTTATATTTTTCACGGGCGGTGATGCTGGTAAACCGGTTCATGGTGGCCAGGTGCTCGGCAATATCGTTGTAGGTGTAGTGATAGATACAGCCGTTGAGGGTTTTGACAGGACCATCAACGAGGACCTGGTCGTGCGGTTCCCGTCCGCCACTGCGCCCGTGTTCCTTTTTGAACAGGCGCAATTTGATGTCCGGGAACCATTCGCCATGGCATATCCATCGGCCCAGGTAATACACCTTGCGGGGAAACTGGTAGCCCACATAATGAGCCGGGCCTTTGTCGAACTGCGCGCAGATTTCATCGCGCAGGGTGGGTGACACCTCTTCGTCCGCATCCAGGAAAAGTATCCAGGGATACTGCGCCATGCCTCGAATGAGGTTTTTCTGACCGATGTAGCCCAGCCACTCGTGCTGATAAACACGTTCAGTATACTTACGACAGAATTCCACCGTCCGGTCGGTGCTGAAACTGTCGACCACGACAATCTCGTCGCACCAGGTCAGGCTGCGCAGGCACCGGTCAATATTCCGTTCTTCATTACCCGCGGTAACACAGGCGGATATTTTCTCACGCATATTCTCTCTGCTCCATCATTTTTTGTTACGGCATCAGGGATTACTGTGCCTGCGGGAAAATAGCAATCACAAAGGGCGATGAGACAACAAACCCTGTCAGGCGCGCAGCGCGGCCTGCACGGCCTCGCACACCTGTGACGGAGGGATGGCGGCCAGGCAGCGGCGGGCTTCCCGCGCGTCGCGCGCGACGTCCCGGGCGCGGAGGGGGCTGTTTTGCAGGATGGTATGGCGGGTTCCCAACGGACCGGTTTTGGCCGGATCGGTTGTACCATAGAGCGCCACAACAGGGGTCCCAACCGCCGAGGCCAGATGCATGCCTCCGCTGTCGTTGGCCACAACCACATCGCAGGCCGCCAGCAATGCGGCCCATTCCCCCAGGGTCGTCGACCCGGAAAAATCAGTCACAGCGCCCTGCATGCCCTCGCGGATATCGCGGCACAGCGCCTGTTCCGCCACCGAGCCCATGAGAATGATGGACCCGCCGGTTTCACGGCACAACCGCGTTCCCAGTTCAATAAAGTGGGCCTTGGGCCACTGCTTGGAAGGTCCGCGCGCGGCGCCGGGGATGAACCCGATCCGCGGCGCGTCACAGGCGGCCACGCGGGCGCCGATGGTGACGGCCGCCTCGTCCGGAATCGACAGGACGGGCGCGGGTACCCGCTCCGGCCGGTCCAGGCCAAACAGGTGGTAGTACTCGCCCACCTGGTGTCCGGCGGCGACATCCGGCGGTTCCTGCATGCGACGGGTCAGCATCCAGTCGCGGCTGTGTCCGGCGGCGCCGACGCGGGTTTTCACGCCGGCCAGGAAGGGCAGGAAGGCCGAGCGGAAGGAATGGGGCAGGATATAGGCCGTATCCGGGTGTTCCGCGCGGATGCGGCGGATGGTGCGCGCGATGCCTGCGCAGCCGCGCTCCTGAAGAAGGACGGCATCCGGCGCCGCATGCAGTTTCCACAACGCCGCCATGCCCGGTTTGGCCAGAAGGCACAAACGCGCATCCGGCAGGGCCTCGCGCAGGGCCTGCACGGCGGGCATGCTCATGATGACATCCCCGATCCAACTGACACTGACGATCAAAATACGCTGCATACCATCCCTCTTCCATCATCAATCAAAGCAAATGCGTGAGATGCAGTCCTTGAAATCTTCCTCCCCGCTCAAGAGTTCGATTTCAACCCGCAGGTAGTAGATGGGGATATCCGTCCGGTCAATTTTAGGGAAGCGCACCGCGTCCTTTTCGGTGGTGACAATCATATCCGCGCCGCGCCGAATGCTTTTATTGATGCGGTCGATTAATTCCTGTTGGGTGTATCGATGGTGGTCGGCATAGCATTTATGCGAGATAACCTGCGCGCCGAGGCGTTTCAATTCCTCTTCAAACCCTTTTGGCGCTGCGATCCCGGACACGGCCGCGACGGATTTGCCCTGCAGAAAATCCAGTTCCCTGCGTTCGCGGGTATAGACATTTTGCAGGTATTTCGCGCAATGCCGACACTCCGCAATTTCCGCGTCGGGATTCAGCCGTCGCAGTTCCCGCTTCAGCTCCGGCTCGCCGCCTTCCTCGCATTTGGTGATAAAGATGAAACTGGCGCGGCGGATATTTTTGACCTGTTCGCGCAGAATGCCCCGCGGCAGGGTGTAGCGGTTGCCAAAGGGGTTGGTCCGGTCCACCAGGACGATGTCCAGGCGGTGCTTGAGCGAAAGGTACTGAAAGCCGTCGTCCAGGATCAGGGTGTCGCACCCCATTTCGCGAATGGCGTAGCGTCCGGATTTAACCCGGTCTTTGTCGACGAGCACGACCACATCACGCAAATTGGACGCCAGCATGTAGGGTTCATCGCCGCTCATCGCCGAATCCAGCAGCAGGCGCTTGCCGTCGGAAACAATCAGCGGCGGATTCTTTTTATCCCGCCGGGTCAGCTTGTTTTTTATTCGTTCCATCAGCGGCGGTTTCACTTTCTTGTATCCGCGGCTCAGAATAGCCACTTTGCGTCCGCTTTGCTGGAGGTTGCGCGCGAAGATTTCCACAATAGGTGTTTTCCCCGTGCCGCCCACGGTCAGATTGCCGACGCTGACTACCTGGCACCCCAGCGTATTATAGCGAAAGATGCCGTGCCGATAAACCCAGAGGCGCACCTGCACGATGAAGCGGAAGAGATAAGAAAGTTGCTTGAGTACCCAGGCCAGAAATGCCGCCCGGCGTCCCTTGCGGCGTCCCTCAATCACACTGAGGATATACGTTTCTAATCTTTCCTGACTGTTGCGCGCCACTCTTGTTCCTTGTCTGCTGTTCGAACTCTTCCGTGCATCCTAGTAAAAAAGCCGCGACAACGCAATGTGTATACCGGGCATAAAACACTTGCTTCGCGACATCATATTTTTTAGATTTCGCGGCTGTTTTAACCTATTTAACCGAATTGACAAGCGCAAGTTGACAGAGAAACGAATATTGGGCGATAAACCATGAGCAGTTCAGGAAGCGACACGTCGACCACACGTCTATATGCGGAAAACTGGCTGGGCCCCATCGACCTTCGTCCGTGCTACCAACATGAGGCGCCGCTGGAGATTGATGTCGGGTGCGGAAAAGGCCGCTTCCTGCTGGCCCGGTCCGCCGCCTTTCCCGATACGAATTTCCTGGGCATTGACCGCATGCTGCGCCGTATCCGCAAGGTGGACCGTAAGCTCATTCGCAGATCCCAGGAAAATGTCCGCTTGCTGCGGATGGAGGCCTACTACGCCGTATCCTATCTGATCCCCCCAACCTGCGTATCCACCTATTACATCTTCTTTCCCGATCCGTGGCCCAAGAAAAAACATGCGTCGCACCGGCTGTTTGATGTGCCTTTTATGGACGCGATGTGCCGGACCATGAAACCGGACGCTATGCTGCATTTTGCCACGGATCATCAGCCCTACTTCCAGGAAGTGCATACTTTGCTTCAGAAAGACAAACGGTTCACGGAAGCGCCGCCGTTTATGCCCACCGAAGACGAACGTACCGACTTTGAGCTGATCTTTACCGGGAAACCTATCGGACGGTGTTCCTTCAAATTCTTGCTTTAGAGGACCCTTATTGAAAAAGAATGCAGGCGCGGCCATAGAACATCCCGGCCACGGCGGCGGTCATGAGGCAGGCGAGGGTGGCAGCCAGGAAGGCGCGAAAGGCCACCCGGGTCAGGTTTTTTGTCTGCGACGGGGCCAGGGCGGAAATGCCGCCGACAAAAATAGCGATGGAGGCCACATGGGTGAATCCGCACAGGGCGTAGCTGGCGATGACCGGGCTGCGCGGATGGTGGAAGGCGCCCGCGGCCAGGAGTTCGTTCAGATGCTGGTAGGCCGGAATCTCGGTCAGGACGGCGCGCTCGCCGAGCAGTCCGGCTACCGTGAAGGCATCGGCCGGAGGCACCCCGATGAGTAAGGTGAAGGGATAAAAGACATAGCTCAGGATGCCTTGCAGGGTAAGCTCGTACTGGATGCCGAAGATGTTGGCCAGACCCGTGGAGATGACGCCGAGGGCGATATTGACCAGTTCCACCATCCCGAGAAGCGCCAGCAGCATGACGACCACGCCCAAAACCAGACGCCCTCCCGAATTCGCGCCGTAGAGCATGGCCTCGAGGAAATTGCGGTCCTTGTCATAATGCGGATCGACATGCAACCCCAGGGTTTCGGGTTGTCCCTGTTCCGGGAACAGAAGTTTGGACATTACGATTGCCGCCGGCGCGGAGAGCAGGGAGGCCGACATCAGGTGGGCAGCGATGTTCGGGAAGGTCGCCCGCAGGGTAAAGACATAAAACGCCAGCATGCTGGAGGCGATGGTGGCCATTCCGGCGGTCAGGATGGTACACAATTCCGAGGCGGTCATGCGCTCGATATAAGGCCGGATCGTGGTAGCCGCCTCGATGCCGACAAAGATGTTGCTGCTGACGCACAGCGATTCCGCGCCGCTGGTGTCCATCATGCGCGAAAACAGGCGCGAAAAACACTTCAGGATAAACGGCATGACGCCCACATTATACAACAGCTCCATGAGCGCCGCGAAAAACACAATCAGGGTCAACCCCTGGAAGACCAGGATAAACCCGATCGAGCCCTCCGCGCCCGGCCCGGCGGCCAGCGGTCCGAAACAAAACGCGTTGCCGGCCTTGGCCGCGTCCAGCACCTTCACCACCAGGTCGCTCAGGAGCAGGAACCCGCGGGAGACCCAGGGCACGACAAAGACCAGAACCCCGAAGACCAACTGGATCGCCACGCCGCCCAGCACCGTCCGCAACCGGACAGCGCGCCGTTGCGCGGACAGCCCCCACGCCAGCAGCATCAGCACGCCAAATCCGACAAAACTCACAAGATTATAGATCACACTGCGTACTCCTGAACCATACAACCACGGAGGCGATTACAGGCTATACACCTGTTCCGCAGTCAGGGCGTTGACCCCGATATCGCTGAGTACCAACAGGGCCTTTTCGACATCTTCAAAGCGGAAGACGACCACGGCCTTGTCGCCGGCCTTCTCCACAAAGGCGTAGAGGTATTCGACATTCATCCCGGCGTTCTGGAAGGCGTCAAGTACATCCGCCAGCCCGCCCGGGCTGTCCGGCACTTCAATGGCGACCACATCCGTCAGCGAGACGGTGTATTCCGCCTTTTTGAGCAGCGCCAGCGCACTCTCGGCATCGTTGACGATCAGGCGCAATATGCCGAAATCGGAGGTGTCGGCCAGGGAGAGCGCGCGGATATTGACGCCCGCGTCGCCCAGCAGGCGGGTGATGCCCGCCAGCCGACCTTTCCTGTTCTCCAGAAATACGGAAATTTGTTTTACTTTCATAATGCCGTGCCTCCTTATGCCATATCCCGGGCGTCAATCACCCGTTTGGCCTTGCCCATGCTGCGTTCAATTGATTTCGGTTCCACCAGGGTGATTTTCGCGTGGAGCCCCAGTACAGATGCCATTTCCACGTTGATGCGTTTCTTGAGGTCTTCCAACTGCCTGACTTCGTCGGAAAAGATTTCCGGGGACACCTCCACCTTGATTTCCAGTTCGTCCATGGCGCCGCTCTTGTCCACAACGATCAGGTAGTGCGGTTCGGTGCCTTCAACCTTCATCAGCACGCTCTCGATCTGGGACGGGAAGACGTTCACGCCGCGAATAATCAGCATGTCGTCGGTGCGGCCGGTGACACGCGCCATGCGCCGACTGGTCCGTCCGCAGGCGCAGACGGCCTCTTCCAGGCTGGTGATGTCGCGCGTACGATACCGGATCAGCGGGATCGCTTCCTTGGTCAGGCAGGTAAAGACCAGTTCGCCCTTTTCGCCCGGCGCGGCCGGTTCGCCGGTTTCCGGATTAATGATCTCGGGATAGAAATGGTCTTCAAACACATGCAGGCCGTGCTGTTCGAGGCATTCACTGGCCACGCCGGGTCCGATCACTTCGCTCAGCCCGTAGATATCCAGCGCCTTGAGATTGAGGCGCTCCTCAATCTGTAGGCGCATGGCCTCGGTCCAGGGCTCCGCCCCGAAAAACCCGGTCTTGAGCTTGAGCTGTTTGAAGTCGATGCCTTCCTCTTCGGCCACCTCGGCCAGCAGTAGGGAATAGGACGGGGTGCAGCACAACAGGGTGGTCCCGAAGTCCTGCATGAGCATGAGTTGTTTTTTGCTGTTTCCGCCGGACATGGGAATAACCATCGCGCCGAGGGCCTCCCCGCCGTTGTGCATGCCGAGGCCGCCGGTGAAGAGGCCGTAGCCGTAGGCGATCTGCACCACATCCTCCGGGGTCCCGCCGCCGCACCCGAGGGTACGCGCGCAGGTCTCCGCCCAGAGGGCGATATCCCGCCTGGTGTAGCCGACCACCGTGGGCTTGCCGGTCGTGCCGGAGGAGGCGTGCACCCGTACGATCTCACGTTGCGGAACGGCAAACATGTTGAACGGATAGGCGTCCCGGAAATCGTCCTTCACTGTGAACGGCAGTTTCGTGATGTCGTCGATACTTTGGATATCGTCCGGCGTCACTCCTTTTTCAGCAAACAGTTTCTTGTACAGTGGGACATTTTCATAGGCCCGGCAGGCCGCGTCCCGAAGTCGTTCGCCTTGCAGGGCCCGCAGTTGCCCGCGGTCCATGCACTCGAATTTCTCATTAAAAATCATGGTCCTGCCTTTCGCTCTATCGTTCAATACCGTGGAAACAGTTGTCAAGGTGCGCCGACGCGTAGCGTTTGGTGACCAGCGAGACGACGATCGTCACGATAATCGCCAGCGGGAAGGCCACGAACAGCGGGTCCACTTCCGGCCAGACGATCTTGCCGGTAATGATGGCGGCATACTTGCCGTCGACCAGGTGGGTCACCAGGGAGGGCTTCCCGAAAAGCTTCTGGCAAAGCTGGAGGGCCTCGGATTCCTTCTGGTGGATGAAGAGCAGCCAGAACGCGCTGACGAGGAAGCCCGTCATACTGCCGGCGATGGCGCCGGCTTTTGTGATGGCCCGCGTATAGAGGGCGCCTACATACATGGGCAAAAACGCCGAGGCGCACAGCCCGAAGAAGATGGCCGTGCCGCGCGCAATGATGGCAATGCCTGCCTTTTCAAATTTGATGGGCAGGATGTAGGCCAGGGAAAAACTCAGCACGAGGGTCAGGATGATGCCCACCCGCGTGGCGATGATGCTCTTCTTGTCGCCGGTGGGGGTGCCGGAGCAGGCCTCGTAGATATCGCGTCCAGCCGCGGTGCCCATGGCGTGGAACTGGCTGCTCACGGTGGACATCGCCGCGGCGAGCAGGGTCACCACAATGACGGACCCCAGCCATGTCGGCATGTAGTTGGTAATGTAGAGTGGAATAATGTTGTCCACCGCCTTGTTCGCGGCGAGGAAGGATATTTTCCCGGTGTCCTCGAAAAAGATGACATTGGAGAGCGCGCCGACCACGAAAGCCACGCCGGTCATGGCCAGGATGAATATCCCGCCCATGAGGATAGCGCGGTTCAATTCGCGCGTGCTGCGCACGGTCATGTAGCGCACCACCAGTTGCGGCTGGGCCAGCACACCGATGCCCACGCCCATGATGATGCTCGAGACCAAAATCCACCAGAAGGTCGTGCCGAAGACCGGCATCTGCGTCCATCCCTGGTGTCCGGCCTTGCCGAATATCTTCACCGCCTCCGGGGCGAGTTCCGTCAGCCGGGTGTGTCCTGAAACAATCCCGCCCAGTTTGGAATAGGTCAGGAACAGCAGCAGGACCATGCCGACAAACATGATGGAGCCCTGTAGCGCGTCGGTGTACATGACGCCCTTGAGCCCGCCCATGGTGACGTACAGCGCGACAATGCCGCAGAAGAAAAAGAGGGCCACCGGGTACGGGGCGCCAAGATTGACCTCAATGACCTTGGCCGCGCCCATGCAGACCACGCCCGTATAAAGCGGCATGAACAACAGAATGACCAGTCCGGAAAATATCTGAATGAATTTCGAATCAAACCGTTTGCCCAGAAATTCCGGGAAGGTATGGGCGTTGAGGTGATGGCCCATCGCACGGGTCCGGCCGCCCAGGAAAATAAAGGCGATAAAAATGCCGACAAAGATGTTCAGGAACGTCAGCCACAACAGTCCCATGCCGAACAGCGCCGCAGCCCCGCCGAACCCGACAATGGCGGAGGTGCTGATAAACGTGGCCCCATAGGACATCGCCATCACAAACGGATGTATCTTTCGCCCGGCAACCATGTAATCGGCCGCCGTTTTCGTGCCGCGATAGCCCTGGTACGACAAAAAACCCAAAATGACCAGATAAAGAATGACCAGGATCAGGGTGAGTAATGGAATTTCCATAATGCTAAGCCTCCTTGTGCATGCCGCGCATGCGCGTAGTTAAAAATTCTAGAGTTCTTCCTCGAGTTTGTCCTCGTCCGCGACCCATTTCTGATCATCTTCATCCGGCGCACGCTCCCCCTTGTTCCAGTTGATGGCCCCGTAGACGACGCAGAGTATGGTTGCGGCGATACAGAGCAGATACACCAGTGCAATCGACGGATGGAGTCCTAATATCATTACTCCTGCTATCATCACTCGTCCTCCTTGTTCCTTTTAGTTGTCCAGTTCCATGCGTGCGGGCCAACGGCACAGACCTCCAGCGAGGTGTATGCATGTCTTCTGCCCGCTCCAGGCACGCACGCATTGTGCAGATAAACCGGGGTGAATCAAGCGGAAAACTTGTGTATTTATCGCAGTGAATCCATGTACCGGCGGAAGATTTCATCGAAGGGGGAAAACCGTTCCAACCCCTCCAGCCCGGAGAGCGACTGCAGCTCGCAGTGTATCCCCGCCTCACACACCGCCGCGATCGGATTCAACCCGCCCACGACGACAATCCCGGTCCGCCCTTCGGTCACGGGGATGTCCAGCAGCGGCTGGCTCGGACGCCCCACCACCAGCACCCCGTCCAGTCCAATGCGCTCAAGCGCTTTCCATAGCTGCTTGGCGTCGTCGAGCGCCACCGAAGGGATCTCGCGGAAACTCGCGCCGATGATCCCGTTGCCCGTGCGCGCACATTCACGCACACACGTCATCCCCGCCCGGATAAAGGTCTCCAGCGGGTCCACCGTCGAACCGGAATACTCGATCAATTCGACAAACCGAATCGGGTGCGCGCCACGCATCTCGACAAGTCCGCCGAATTTACTGACCACCGGAATGCCGGCGGCCAGCAGCACGCTGTTGAGCGTCACGCTGCACACCGTGCCCAGCGCGACCGAACCGCCCGGAATGTGATGGCCCGCCAACGTGTGCGACGAGCGTACCAGCGCCAACCGGTTGCCCATCCCCAGCCGCCGCGCGAAGACCGGCTTGATCTCGCTGAATGCCCGCGATAAATCACGCGTATGCAACATCGCCACATTCGCAATCAGGCTGCCGTGCCCCGTCTCCGGATTCAGCGACATGCGGTAGCTCAGCGTGTCCATCTTCGCCGCCACAAATCCCACCTTCTCCATGACATTCGAATGCGACAACTCCTCGCGACCCCGCTCCGTAATCACCCGCCCCTTGCGCCGGCTTACAAAATCCGTCAACCCGTCCCGGTCCATCTGCAATAAATAAAAACGCACCGTGCGTGGCTGCAGATTAACCCCCATCGCCAGCAGCCGTTCCGTAATCCGCGAGGCCCCCGCCGGTTCATCAAAATCATTCAATATCTTCAAAATCGCCGTCTGCGCATGTTCCGTCCGCGTGCTCATCCTGCCCATCCTGTCTTTTTTTCCAACGACATTTCGCCGTATCAAATGGCCGCTTTTTATTTGCTTATGCCATTAAACGGCATACATGCCGTAAATGGCAATAAAATTCTTACGGCAATATTGCCGTATATTAGATAGCCTATGCTCTCCAACTTTATCATTTTCACTTGACAATATGCGTATTTATATAAAAATGACGGTCATTACATGCCAAAAGTAAATGGCAACAAGCAGCCACACAAGGCTGAAAAATAGAAAAACAGGAGAAGCAACTATGGGTATTATACAGGAAGTTTTGGAAATCGTAGAACGTCGCAACGCGGGCGAACCGGAGTTTCTCCAGGCTGTTCGCGAGGTACTTGAATCGCTCGAACCGGTCATGGAGCGTCGCAAGGATTATTGCGATGCGCGCATTCTCCACCGCGTGGTCGAGCCGGAACGGCAAATCATGTTCCGCGTGCCCTGGCTGGACGACAAGGGACAGCCCCAGGTTAATCGCGGGTTCCGCTTCGAGTTCAACAGCGCGCTGGGCCCCTACAAGGGCGGCCTGCGCTTCCACCCCAGCGTCAATGCCAG
>RZZM01000311.1 GCA_009929845.1 Spartobacteria bacterium | reverse complement strand
CATGTGTACCGGGCGCCAGGGCGAAGGGTCCGCACGGGGTCACCCCCGCCGGTGCGTCCGTGTGATCCAGGTAGACCTCCGCGCCGTCGGGGGAGGTGGTGACCTCCAGGTAACCGACCGGCGACGACGCCAGTGTGAAGTCCACCCGTTCGGTCTCGGCCTCAATGCCGGCTACGCCCACCGGTGCGGGCCACGGAAGGCCGTCGCCCTTCACCCAGACCGTGTGCTCTATCCCGTTGGCCTCTCCCAACGCGACCACTGCCGGTGTCACCAGGCCGGTTGACAAAAAGTCCAGGTATACCGGCAGGCCTGTCGGCGAGGACCAAACGTCCACCAGCGCGGGGCTCTGCCCCGGCGCCAGGGAGAAATCCAGGCTCTGTGATGTCATGCCTCCAAAAATCTGGTAGACGGCAGCGGACGCGATATAGTGAGAACCGCTCCCCCCGTCGTACCATACATCCGCATACGCGGCATGGCCGGCTTTCACACGATAGCCCCCCGGATTGATCCCGGTAATGCTGTAGTGCCCGGCATGGTCGGTGAAGGCGTCGTAGACCGTCACATTGGCACTGTTCCGCAGTTCGACATGCGCGTTCGAGAGGACCATCGCGCCGGCCACCACCTGTCCACTCAGGGACCCGGGACCGGTCGTATCAAAGGACGCGAAGAGATGGTGGTTGTCAAACACATCGTCAAAGACGAAGTAAGGAACAGCGCCCACGGAACTGCCGTCCACTGTAACATCACGGACAAAGAACCCGGCATCCGGGGTAATCGTCACGGTATGGCTTCCGCCTGCGGTGACCACGGCGTTGGAAGGATTGACCCTGCCGTGCGCCCCCGCGGCGGCCGCGATCTCGTACGTGGTGGTTGCCGCGATAAAGGACGCCGCGATCAACTGGTTGCTGTTCACGTCGGTAAACAGATAGGTGTTGGTCTGCCCGATGAACACGCCGTTGACACGCACACCGCGGATCACGTAGCCGGGATCCGGTTCAATGGTGAAATTCTGGCTGCCTCCCGGCGGCACATTAGCCTCAATGGGCGAAATCTGCCCGTTCGCTCCCGCGATCGTTGAAATGTGATAGCCGGTCATGTTGGTGGAAAAGGAGGCCGCTATGGAGTGGTCGCTGTAAACACTGTTGAATGTATAGGACGTCACCGCCCCGATCGCCGTGCTGTCCACAAACACGTCCACAATGTGGTATCCCGCGTCGGGGATGATGGAAAACGACTGACTGTTCCCCGCCGTGACCAGCGCGCTGGGCGGCAGGATCGTTCCGCCGGGTGTGGTGCTGGCCGCTATTGTATAGGTCGGCACATTCGTCGAGAACAGCGCGGCAATCGTCCGGTCGTCTGTGACATTGGTGAACGTATAGTTAGAGGTAATGCCCACGGAAAACCCGTCCACAAAAACATCCGCGATAACGAACCCCGGATTGGGGCTGATGAGGAAAGTCTCGCCCCCACCATAGGGCACAATGGCGGTGGGCGGTGTAATGACGCCGTTTACAGCGGAGGTGGAAATGATGTTGAACATCTGGGCCGTGTAGGTAGCGCCCAGGATCTGGTTGCTCATCACGTTGACGAAGGTATACTGGTTGGTCGGGCCAATGGACTGGTTATTCACCAGCACATCCAGCACCTCATATCCGATGTCAGGATAGATATTGAAGACCACGGTCCCCCCGGCGCTGACCACCGCCTGTGTGGGGAGAATGGTCCCATGCCCACCCTGTACCGCGGAGACAACAAACGATGTGGGCACATTCATATATTCAAAAGAGCCCATATCGACGATGCTGTTGATGATGCGGGGATGGCCTCCCAGGTCGGTTTCCGCATCCATCCATAGCGCGTTGGTGCCCCGGTCGACACAGGGTGACGCGTTCACAAGCGTAAAATCATATCCGCCGGGGTTGACGAATTGTGCCGGGCCGGTGACATTGGCCACGCCGGGCATGACCGGGACCGAACAGCAATGATCAAAGATGGCCGGTGTAGTGGACGAATTGTAGATATTCGCGTCCGTCGGCGCGCTATTGCCATCCACAATGGTATTCACCACACTCCCACCCGAAGCATACATCCCGCCCGCCTGCGAGATCGAGGAATTCCCGGCGATGGTACAACTGGAAATAAATCCGCCACTGCCCTGGTAGACCCCGCCGCCCATCATGCTCGCGTCGTTGTTGGCAATCAGACAGTTCTGCACCTCGCCCCCGGACATATAAACGCCGCCGCCATAGGTGGCCTGGCAACCTTTGATCGCGCATCGCCGCACACGCCCGCCGGTCATCTGGAGGCCGCCGCCGCTGGTGGTGTCGTAGCCGTTGCGCAACGTCAAGCCGTACACGATACTTCCGGTATTGTTGATTTCCACACAACGATTTGAGCCGTCCCCGTCAATAATGGTCACCTCGGGGCCATTGACCCCGGTCAGATTGACCTCTTCCATCAATACAATGGGCGCATCCAGCATGTACACCCCGTTGCTGATGTAGACCGTGTCCCCGGTAAACGCGGCCATGACGGCTTCATGGATCGTGGTGGCCGCGTTGGCCCAGGTGTCATACGGCCAGATGTGCGCGCCGCCCGGCGCCACAAACCGGTCCCCGGGCATCGCCGGACTGAAGCGCGTCAGGGCCATATCATACAGCCCATGATTTGTCTGTCCGCCAAAACTGCCATCTGTATAACCGGCCACATACACATTGCACGCACCATCAACAACCACCGCTTTGGCGCTGTCGTCAGAAGTCGATCCCCAGATATACGCGCTGTCCATGCCGCCCGTCTCATTGATCGCCGACATGGCAAAGGCGCTGTGTCCCGGCATGGGATTGATTTGCGAAGCAAAGGACCCGTATGTGTTTCCGACCACCATCACCGCGCTGTTGGATGGGCTGAACATCTCGCAGCGCGCCGCGATGGCGCTGTCATCTTCCGGGGAGCCCCATGTTTTTGACCACATCATGGTGCCACCGATCGACAGACGTGAAAGCACAAAATCAGCGCCGCCGGCATTGGACTGGCCCGTGCCGATGGCGCCGGCCGTATGCCCCGCCACGTACACCGCGTAGCCGGGCATGTCCATGGTCACACAGGCCCCCTGGTCATCCAGCGAAGACCCCCATATTCGCGACCACGCGCGCATGGGAATCCCCACGTCGATATTTGAAAGGAATATATCCCCCAAACCAAAATGCGGCTGCCCGTCAAACGCGCCCATCGTCCAGCCGGTAACAAACACCTGCTCGGGCACCGTCGGGTACAGGGTGATGTCCCGGCACTCGTCCTGGACGGTGGACCCCCAGATCATCGACCAGTCCCGGTCACCGGTCTCGGAAATACAACTCACAAAGATATCGGACAACCCGTTATTCGTCTGGCCATCAAACGCCCCGTAGGTCCAGCCGGCCACATACACCTTGCCGCCGGCGCCCACCACCACGGCTTCCGCATAGTCATCCTTGTCCGATCCCCAGATGCGCGTCCACAGCAAGGCGCCGGTTGAATCAAATTTGGAGCAAAAGGCGTCGACCATGCCCTGATTGGTCTGCCCCCCGAAACTGCCGTCCGTATACCCGACCACATAGATATCGCCGGACCCGGGGGCTACCGCCACGCCTTTGGCATTGTCAGTCCCGCTCGACCCCCAAATACGGGTCCATGAACGCGTGCCGTCCTGCAGGTAGGCGCTCATGCAGGCGTCGCCAACACCGGACACTGCCGTTGCGCCGTCAAATGAACCGAAGGTCTGGCCCGCCACATAGATCATCGTCGAACCGCCAGACATGTCGATCCCCTGCCCGTAATCGTTGACCGGTGCCCCCCATATCCGTGCCCACTCGATATCCAGCCGGGCCGACGCCGTGGCGGCCGCCGCCAGCAGGCACAGCCCCAGCAGTACTATTCCATTGGTCTTATAGCGCGTTTGCATCACTCGTCTCCCTGCTCCACTTGTCTTACCTGTTTAAAGTTAGCGTGCTGATCCATGGGCTTTGCCCCTCTACTTCAAATCGGTCCCATAGAGCAAATCAACCCGTGTATAGTCTTTATGCCGGATATGCCCGCTCCCGATGGCGCCGGTAATCCGGGTGGGCGAACCGACCAGGCGTCCGTCCATACCGGCGTCCGCCACCTGGCCCGGCCCATAAACCTGCGTGCCGTTCATACTCAGGTTGTAGCTCGAAGGAACTCCTTTCAACCGGCCGTTCACGATCGGGGTCCCGTCCCGCACCACCATGTTCATCGCATAGCCGCCACCCTGCAGATCATACCGCCCGCCCCATTCCTGGTGACCGCCGCCAATGCGGATATTCATATCCGCCGTGCCATTGAGCCGGGCCAATGGCGCGTTGTACATGTCCGAGAAAACCGCCGTCGCTTCGCCGACGCCGGTCAAGGTATGCACGGAGGACATCTGGGCGATACGGTCCACTTCGCCGCCGGTCAGGACCCGTCCAACCACATAGTCGCCTTTTACATGTTCGCGCTCCTGTTCCTCAGGGTCATCCTTTGCGGGGTCCATGGCCTGCTCCCCGTTCCATTCGCCCCACGTCCAGTCTGTTCCGCCCTCCCGGTTCACAAGCACCACGTCCTTTTCCGGGGTGTCGTACACCGCCACAAAACGGTTCCCGCCGCCGTAGCGTGTCTCCGTCGGCGTGCCCAGAACATAGGCGCGGTCTTCCACATCCGTCAGCTTGATCTGCACATCAGCGCGGCCCCGGTCCTTGTCCAGGTGTACCTTTACATCCCCGACCTCCTTCGATGTATAAATCCGCGGCGGATTGAGCACGGTCTGGTTTTCTGCCTGTTCCTGGTGCGCACAGGCCATGGCATAACCTTCATATGACCACGAACCCGCGGGCGTGGGTTCCGGGGAAGGGCCCGGCCCTGGGCCCGGTTCCGGGTCCGGCCGGACATCCGGCCGCTCCCCGCCGCCCCCCGGACGCGCGGGGCGATCCGGCCCGACCGGCTGCACCGGCGTCAAGGCGTACGGCTCGCTTTCCTGCAATATCGTATTCCCCGGGTCCACCGGGGTATCCATGACCATGCCCGCCGGCGTCTGGTAATCGGTTGCGACCACGCGCTCTGCCGACGGGGCCCCGTCAGCCGCATAGTGATCGTCATCCGTATCCCCCGATTCCGGCATCTGTCGCCCGCCGCGTGAACGGACCGGCTGGGCCGGGGTGGTGCTCCCGGAAATAACCTGCAAATCTTCGGGGCGCAACCCGCGCTGTTGAAGCCGCCCGGCATCGCGTACCGTTACCACTCCCGGTTGCAGCAGCTCGACCGCTCCCCGGCCCGAGAAGAAACCTTGCGCGCGCCCGCTGCCATCCGAGGGTTCCACCCGTATGGTTTTTCCGGACGGAAGGCGCAGCACATACACAACATCCCGGTCCACCCCCGTATCAAAGCCCAGCTCGCAACCGCGAATACCAATCTTCGCCCGTCCGGTCTTCACCTTGAACCGGTCGGGATTCAATTCGGTGATCTTGCCGGTAATCACCCGAAAAATCCCCTTGAAGAGACTGGCCCCGAACCCGTTATCCGCGGCCCGGTCCGGCGTGAACACGTAGTCGTCAATGACCATCTCGCTGTTTTCACCCTGCGCGAAAAGAGTGTCATCATTGAACATGATCTGCAACCGGGCTTCGGGCCCGGTGGTAATCCGGTCGTTCCGGTAGATGTTGGATTTGAGCTGCAAAGGCCGCGTAGCCCCATCCGGACCAACCGCGGTGACCTCGCCCTGGATGCCTACCACCTGCCCGATAGACGCCTCTTCAGCCCACGCGGACTGAAGCAATAAACTGACGAACACTAACACACATGCCATTCTCATTTTCATCACACACCTCAAAACTGATAAAA
>RZZM01000741.1 GCA_009929845.1 Spartobacteria bacterium | reverse complement strand
AGGTATACCTGGGCGCCGGCTTTTTCGATGGTAAGGGTGACCGGGAGGGCTACGGGGCTGTTCGTGGCGGTTGTTGAGCTGAGGGTATTTGTGGCGTAGTACGTGCCTACATTCAGGCCGGCGACTGTAACATCCGCGGTTGTTGTCAGCGAGTTATGATTGGACACCGAACCGCTTGTTGGCAGGAAGCTCAGCCATCCATTGGTGGCGGGGTCGTAGGCGATGGCACTCAGATACGCATAATCGGTATCCCCGTAATTGGTCAGGACCAGAGATTGGGGGACGGGATTGCTGTTATACGTTGTTGAGAACGCCAGTGCATTGGAGTTCATGCCGATGGCCCCCTCGGAAAGTGTCGCTGCCGAACCGGTGGCGGAATTGGCGCTTATGCCGCCTGGGCTGTCCGCGCGGAGGCGGTAGTAGAACGTAGCGCTGGGAACCAGTCCGGTGACCAGCGCCGAGTCCGTGTTTCCGATGAAGCGATTGGTATAACCCGGCAACCTGGTCGTGAATCCGGCATCTGGAGCCACATCCAGAAAATAGTTTGTCGCCAGGGGGTTAAGGTCCCAGCAGGCATGGAAGCGCCAGGCTGTGATTCCGGTGGCGCTCAAAACGGCCGGGGCGTCCGGCGCGTAGCGGGCGAGCGTATAAAATCCTTCGGATATCGAGACATTGGTGAAGGTGATATGGCCTGCGGCAACCGCATTCGGCGTCAGGTAAAGATCGGTAAATAACCCGGTGGCCATCTCGCGGTGAAGAAGCGAGAACCGTTCCCCTTCCGTATAGAAATCCACATAGCCGCCCAGGGCCGGGGTGAAGGTCAAATCGACCGGTTGAGTGGTGGCCCCATGCAGGTTGCAATACCACACACGCGCCAACCGGCGGGTATAGACATCGGCCACCTCGTCGTTTGATGGCCCGGTTTGGTTGTTGTCCCCGCACACGATAAAGTTGGTGACATCCGAAAGGGAGGCGGTGACTATGAGGCCGTTTGTCGAGCCACTGGATGGTCGGCGTGTCCAGGCGCCCGCGGGATGATACTGGTCGGCCACCCGGTAATCGCCCAGTGGCGTTTCCGTGGAGACCCATTGCGGCATGGCATTGGAATTCACCGTGTTGAGATTGGCAATGGACGCCGCTATTTCCGCGCCGCTGAGCACCCGGTTGGTGATGGCGACATTGCGTATGCG
>RZZM01000310.1 GCA_009929845.1 Spartobacteria bacterium | reverse complement strand
AAACAACTCTTACCCTTGAATTTGCGACTTTAATCGCTTCAAATGAAAAGGTTCCTGTTCTCTTTATAACCTGGGAACAGACAAAAATAAATCTTACATACCGTCTTCTTGCAAAAGAAAGCCAGATCAACCCTGATACTTTACAAACAGGTATACCTTCTGTCTTCGCTGCCGGGGATGGCGTCACTGGCCCTGCCACACTCATACAAGCCATTGGTCAAGCCAGATTGGCCTCTCATTCCTGTCATCAATATCTCATGGGGCAACCCATTCTTCCTCCTGAAAAAGAATTCCTTAGTAGAAAAGATAACTTCCGCGAACAGAAACCTGATGAATATGCTGGGAAGTTTTTAGCTCAACAAAGGGAAGAGATGCCTACCCTGGATCCGGATGCACGCAACAACTTTGATGAGGTCGAATTGCCATGGAATGAGGCCACCACCATACGACAGGCACAACGTTGTCTGCGTTGTGATTATGGTAAAACCCCATGTGCCCGATAAAGGAGTTCTGAAAAATGATTAAACTGACGATAAACAATGTTCCGGTGGAAGTGCCGAAAGAGTCGACGGTACTTGAGGCCGCGCGCGCGGCGGGTGTGCGCATCCCCACCTTCTGTTACCTTGAAAAGCTTCACGGGATCGGCGCCTGCCGCGTCTGCCTGGTGGAAGTGGAAGGCTTGCGTGATATGGTCGCGTCCTGTGTCATGCCGGCCGCTGAGGGCATGGTGGTGTACACCAATACCAAGCGTGTGCGTAACGCGCGAAAAACCGTGGTCGAGTTGTTGCTCTCCGAGCACAGTGGCGAGTGCCAGACCTGCAACCGCAATGATGACTGCGAGCTGCAGTCCCTGGCCCGTGAACTGGGCATTGACGAGGTGCGCTACCAGGGCCAGAAGACCCGTCAATATATTGACACCAGCACCGCCGGCCTGGTGCGTGACGCCGGGAAGTGCGTGATGTGCCGCCGGTGTGTGACCGTCTGCAACGAAGTGCAGGGTGTCGGGGCCCTTTTCCCGCAGGGCCGCGGATTCAGTACGGCCATCGGTCCGGCGTTCGCCAGCGACCTGGCCGATGTCACCTGCATCCAGTGCGGGCAGTGCGCGGCGGTTTGCCCCGTCGGCGCCATCTCGGAAAAGGACGAGGTGGACCTGGTCTGGGCCGCCCTGGATGATCCTGAAAAAACGGTGGTGGTGCAAACCGCCCCGGCCATTCGCGCGGCGTTGGGCGAGTGCTTTGATTATCCCCCGGGCACCCTGGTGACCGGCAAGATGACCACGGCGCTTCAGCGCCTTGGTTTTGACGCGGTCTTTGATACCGATTTTTCGGCGGACCTCACCATCATGGAAGAAGGCACCGAGCTGCTGACGCGCCTGAAGAAGGCGCTGGTAGACAAAGACGCCTCCGTGGCGCTGCCCATGTTCACCAGTTGTTCGCCGGGTTGGATTGCCTTCGCGGAACATTTCTATCCGGACTTCCTGCCGAACCTGTCCACATGCAAATCGCCGCAGCAGATGATGGGCGCGTTGATCAAGACGTATTACGCGCAGAAAATCGGAAAGAAGCCCGAGGATATCGTCTCGGTATCCATCATGCCCTGTACGGCCAAAAAATATGAGGCCCGTCGTCCGGAAATGAACGACAGCGGTGTACAGGATGTGGACATCGTGCTGACCACCCGCGAACTGGGACGCATGATTAAACAGGCGAATATTGATTTCAGGAGCCTGCCCGATAGCGAAATGGATGCGCCGCTGGGCCTGAGTACCGGCGCCGCGGATATTTTCGCGAATACCGGCGGTGTTATGGAAGCCGCCCTGCGCACGGTCTATGAAATTGTCACCGGCAGGGAACTTCCGGTTGATAACCTGCATGTGCGGGAAGTGGCCGGGCTTGACGGCATCAAGGAGGCCTCCCTCACCATCGAGGGCGCCGTGAAGGACTGGTCCTTCCTCGAAGGGGTCACCGTTAAGGTGGCCGTGGCGCACTCGCTGGGGAATGCCCGTAAACTGATCGAGGCCGTCAAGGCCGGAGAAGTGCAGTATCATTTTGTCGAAGTGATGACCTGTCCGGGCGGGTGCATCGGCGGTGGCGGTCAACCCCGCATGACGAACAATGCCGTGCGCGAGGCGCGTATTGCCGCCATCTACAAGGAAGATGAAGGTCGCGAGTACCGCAAATCCCACGAAAATCCGCAGATCGACATGCTCTACAAAGAATACCTGGGCAAACCGCTGGGCGAGAAATCACACCACCTGCTGCATACCAAATATACACAGCGCGAACTGGTCTGAAGCCGGGGGCACGTGATTAGTTGGTGGTTGTGCTTGTTTTAGGCACATGGGTCAGGTTAAGCGCTTTAATCGTGCCGTGCTGATTGGTTTGTCCATAACAAGGAGTTCGTGATGAAGAAGATGAAAACACCGGTGGTTTTCGGGAATGCGCGCTTTACAGTCTATTCGGAGGGTTGCGTGCGTATGGAATTTTCGAGGGACGGGCAGTTCAGTCCGTATCCATCACTGCTGGTCGGAAAACAGATGGCGCGGGGCATCAAGGCGGACGTGTCCGCGGATAAAAAGGCGCTGACCATCCGGACAACCCGGTTTGAATTGACGTACCAGGATAACGGCGAGGTGTTTTCCGCGGAGAACCTGAAGGTGGTGCACCGCAATCATGTCGGCGGACGGGAGGTGTGGACGCCGGGCAAGGAGGATAAGGGCAATCTTGGATTGGTGCGGCGCTGCCTGGACCAGTGGCAATGGTGCGGCGGGCCGGACCACCAGTCCGTGCCCGGGATTCTCAGTACCGAAGGCGGACATTTCCTGGCGGATGACGCGCGCGTTTACTGGAATACAAAATATGACTGGCCGGAATGTCTTGCCGGCAACGTGCCTTTTGATGGTTATTTCTTTGCCTATGGCTCGGACTATAAACAGGCCTTGCAGGACTTTGTTCATGTATTCGGACGGATTCCGATGATTCCGCGCTGGGCCTTCGGATTCTGGTACTCACGCTGGTATGCCTACAATCATCAGGAGGTCATCGACCTGGTGAAGCGTTACCGGAAAGAGGGCATCCCCATGGATGTGATGGTGATTGATACGGATTGGCGCGACGGGTGGGGCGGATATGACTGGTCGGCAAAATATTTTCCGGCGCCGGAAAAGACCCTTGCCCAGCTCCATGCATTGGGGGTGCATACCGGTCTGAATGATCATCCGGGGTATGACAACTATGATGCCCTGCCGGAGAAAGACAGTCACATTCCTGCCATAGAAAAACGTTTGGGCAGCCTGCCGCACCAGGGGCAGTGGGCGTGTGACTGGTCGAACAAGGCGGCGGTGGCGGCATGGAAAGATATCCTGTTGGGCCCGTTCTTTGATCAGGGCATGGATTTCTGGTGGATTGACGGTTGGCTCAAACCGCCGTTCGGCGGCATGAAGAGTCAGCTTTGGGCCAACCAGCAGTACTTCGAGCTGTGCGAGGAACGGACGGGGCGGCGTGGACTCATTTTGTCGCGCTGGGGCGGGGTGGGTTCGCATCGCTATCCGGTCCAGTTCTCCGGCGATACCGCGTCGGAATGGGGCGTCTTGAAACACCAGGTCGAATATACCTCGCGTTCGGGAAATCTCGGCGCGGTGTACTGGTCACATGACATCGGCGGATTCTTTGCCAAAGAGGTGGATGAAGAGTTGTTTATTCGCTGGGCGCAGTTTGGGGCCATGAGCCCGATATTCAGAACACACAGCGATCACGGTAATCGGGAGCCCTGGAAATATAGCCCACAGGCGAAACGACTGTTTAAAAAACAGACTAGGATTCGGTATGCGCTGGTCCCGTATTTTTACACGATGGCCTGGCAGGCGCACACCTGTGGGTTGCCGATTATTCGTCCGCTATACCTCGAATACAGTGAAAATGACGGGGGCGCTATGTGGCGCAAGCATCAATACACTATTGGTAAAGATATGCTGGTGATTCCCGCGGATGAGCCCATCAACAAGCAAACAGGGGTGCTGCGTAAGCGGGTGTATTTTCCCAAAGGCCGCTGGTTCGGGCTGGAAACAGATGAAATCATCCAGGGCACGGAAGATCGCTGGATCGATATTCCGATTGAACGTATCCCCACGTATATTCACGAAGGGGCCATTATCCCGAGTCAACCGGTGCGGGAGTCAATCGGGACGAAGGTGACGGAGCGCGTTGAGTTTGATTACTATCCTGACCTGTTTAACCCCTCTTCCTTTGATTTATATGAGGATGACGGGGAAACGAAAGCCTATGAGAACAGGGAATGTGCGATGACGACCGTAACTGGAAAGCGAACGACGGAAAGCATCGAGATGGCGGTTAGTGCGCCAAAGGGCGCCTACCAGGGGCAACCCGGGAAACGTATCTATGTTCTTCGCGTGCGGCTGGAAGAGGCTGAACAGGTCGACAGGCTGGAGGGTAAGGTCGGGAATGGGGCATGGAAAAAGATTCGCGCAAAAACGACATCAACTTGTTTGGCCGGCGCCGTGAAATCCGGTCATCGCTTCTGTGAAGCCACTGTAGAAAGCGCCAACCAGGCCGTTGCTATACGTATGTTTGTTAAATAATCGCATATATAATAAATTGACTTATCATTATGATTTGTCAGTATGAATCATGATATTAGATTTATGATTCATACGCGGGTGTGTAATGAAGACGATAACCATTCATAATCTTGATGACCATGTTTTATGGTAAAAATGGTTCCCGCGGCTCATGCTTTTCAAACCGGAGCTTATCTCATAACCTATGCTGAACATTTTGTTAATGTTCCCGGGTTATTGCTGTGGTCGCGGATTAATAATCAGTAATGGCAAAAAAAGGCGCAATGAACATGGAAGTATGGATACTTCGAGGAATCACCCGTTTCTTTACGGTAATGCCGTTAAGCATGGCATTGGCTGTGGGGCGTGGATTGGGCTGGATTTACGGGTCGGTGGTGCGATATCATCGTGTGGATGCGAGGGAAGCGCTTGAGCGCAGTTTGCCGGGGAAAACAGCGGCTGAATATCAATCCATCATCAAACGGATGTATGCCAACCTGGGGATGAACCTGGTGGAGTCGCTGCGTTTGGCCGGCGGGGATATGCGCCAGGTGGATGAAATGATTGAAGCGGAGAATGAACACATCGTTCAAGAGGCCTTGGCGCGCGGACAGGGCGCCTTAATGCTGACAGCCCATTTGGGGAATTGGGATTTGCTCAGTGTGTTTACGCCTGTGAAGGGCTATCCGCTTACCATTATTTCGAAGGATGTAAAAAACAAGGCCCTGAATGATTTCTGGATGGGGATGCGTGCCGAAAAAGGATTAAATATTGTCCCCGCGCATGGTTCTTACCGAAAGTGTCGTGCCGCCTTGAAAAAGAATGGGCTGATTGGTTTTATCCTGGATCAGAACATGATTGATAAGGAGGGGGTCTTTGTTGATTTCTTCGGAAAACCGGCCTGTACGACCCCGGGATTGGCATTCATGGCGGCCCAGGCGCAGGCCCCGATAATTCCCGTCTTCATTCATCGCTTGGATGGAGGGTCACGACATAAGGCAGTGATTTATCCTGCCATTGAGCCGCCGCCGGACCGTGAAGCGGACACCATTCGAAAAGCAACTCAGGATTACACCAAAATCATCGAGGATGAGATTCGCCGCTATCCCGAACAATGGATATGGCTGCATCGACGCTGGCGGACCAGGGCCCCGGCTGATTATGTGCCGCCGTATGGGAAATAAATCGGACACCCAAGCGCTGGAAGAGGCACGTTGTCCAGGCGTCAGCCTGCCCGTTCGTTGTTCAGGCTTTACACTGCACGCAATGATACCCGCTATCAGCGGTTAAAACTGGAGTATAAGCACCATC
>RZZM01000309.1 GCA_009929845.1 Spartobacteria bacterium | reverse complement strand
GCGGGCGTGCTTTCGGCGGATCAGTGGGTGATCAACGGCTATTATCCGTATCCCTTCCGCGGACTGATTCGCGGAACCGTGGCCGCGGATGCCCTTGAGCAGGATGCCGCCTTCCTTGGAGATGCGGATTTCAATGTTACGCAGGCAAAGGCGTTTGAGTCTGTGGATGAAAAAAATGTGTTGTACCCCTGGTGTAAAATGGCGGCCCGGCATTTGTCCAAGCTCGAAAACAACCGGGGAGTGGTGCTTGAAGACCTGAAAGAAGCCGAATTGGCATATTCCGCCTATGAAAATGCCCGGTTGATTGACACTAACAATGTCAGCGCCATGCTGAACCGGTTGTCATTGGCCGTCAGCCTGGACCGTCCGGAAAAACAGGCGTTGCAGGACCAGTTCGAGGAATTCGCGAACAACCTGGACGCCAAGTTGGGCGTTTGGGCGCTCTCTCGCTTCTTCGGGTATGTGAAAAACCCGGGGGTATACGTGAACCGCGGCATGGCCTGGGCCCTTTCCGGCAAGCCCCGCCTGGCCATCGGGGAGATGTCCAAAGCCATTGAAATGACCGGCACGAATCCCCGCATGCAGAATGCGTTGGCCGGGTTCTATGTCCAGGCGCAGATGGAGGAAATGGGACGCGAGACGTATCTGGCGGTGCTGGAGGAAAACCCGGATGATATGACGGCCCTGTTGGGGATGGCGCGGATATCCATCATGCAGAACGAACTGATTGCCGCCAGGGAGTACCTGAACCGGCTCAAGGCCCTGGGGGGCGGCGATCTGGCCACGGTCCTGATGCAGGAAGCGGTGCTGGAATCTATGCAGGGCCATGCGCAGGAGTCCCTGGCGTTGTTGAAAAAGATCACGGACAGCAACCCGGACAACCTGCAGGCCTGGCATGCCACCGCGTTGATGGCGGCGAGCATGGGCGATGAGGCGTTGACCACGCAGGCGCTGGATACCATGCGGCAGAAGGCGGGCGCCTCGCCGGCTACGGCCTATGCCTTTGCGCAAATCCAGATTCAGAATGGAAATTACCCCAAGGCGCGGGAGTATCTGGAGGAGTCGTTGCGCCGCTTTCCCAATGACAAACGGACATTGGAGACGGTGCTGCGGATTGACGTGCTGGGCTCCCGGCGAAACAAAGCGGAAGAACACGCCGAACAGTTGATCCGGTTGGACCCGCGTCATCCCTACGCCAATTATGTTGTGGCCACATTGCTGTACACCGAAGGCAAGTATTCCCTTGCGGAGCAGTATTTGCGCGTCAGCCTGGCCGGCAAAAGGGACCCGTACGCCCTCAACGACCTGGCCTGGCTCCTGGTGCAGCGGGAACAGTATGAAGAGGCGACCAAGCTCATCAAGGAATCCCTTTCCTATGAAAATCGCAACCCAAACACCTGGGATACGTATGGCGTGGCGCTACTCAAGCAAGGGCATCTTGCGGAGGCGGAGGAGGCGATGAGCATGGCCCTCGCGCAGAATCCTAATAATCCGGCCTTCATCCTGCACATGGGCATGGTGTATGAGGCCAAGGGCCTCCACGACAAAGCCCTCAGCGTGACGGAACCGCTGATGAATCGTCTGGCCGAACTCCCGGCCGAACTGCGAGATGACGTCCGCGAATTTGTCGCCGCCCTGCGTGATTAGCCATTTTGTTCGCGCGTCCCTGCGTACGCTGCAGCCTGAAGGCCGGACAACGAACCTCAAGGGTATTTATTAGACAGAATGACTTGTTGGGAAGATACTGGGCATTCAAATGAAAAATGCGGTATTGAATGTTTTTATGTTCCACCGGGTGTATCCGGGCGCGGTCGGCGGGGGATTGACGCCGGATTGCTTCCAGCGGCGCGTGGCGTATATTCAGCGGAAGTATCGTGTGCTTGATGGCGGGGGCCTGGTTGATTTTCTGGATGGTGCGGTTGCGGGGCGCGGGCCGTTTGCGGCGCTTACGTTCGATGATGGGTGGCTGGACAACTGGCTGTATGCGACGCCGGTTCTACGGGCCTTGGATTGTCCGGCAATCCTGGCTTTGAGCACCGGCTACCTGCACGACGGACCGGCGCGTGACCTGTCGACGGGCGCATCGGATGTGTTGCCTGATGACGTGGCCCTGAAAGGGGCAACCTATGCGGGAGACTTTCGGGCGTTTTTGAATGCGGATGAAATCAAGGCGATGGTTGCGCCGGGGCGCTGGAGCGTGCAGGCACATGGGCAAGCCCATGTGCGGCGTTTTTCAAGCCTGGACCCGCGGTATGGCCGTTATCCGGGGAAAGACAACTGGTCGTTGAGGCATGCCCTGGATGGTCGCGAACCGCTGCCGGGATTGCCGACAGGACGGTTGGTCAGTGAGTTGGTGACGCCGAAGCGGCGTGTGAGCAACAAATTTTACGAGGCCTTGCGGGCGGGTAGGCGTCCGGTGGACTACGCGCATTCATTGGAGGACATGGAAACGGAGGAACAGTGGGCCGTTCGCCTACGTTCGGACCTGGAACGGTGTACGGATGCCATCACACGCCTGACAAATGAGCCGCCGCAATGCATGTTCTGGCCCTGGGGACACCACAACGTGCGCGCGGTTGGCATCGCCCGGGAGATTGGCCTGCGCCACACCTTTGGAGTTCATAAAGGAAGGATCAGTCAGCCGGTTATGACAGGAACCGTCCTGCCGCGCATCAGCGTAAGCCCCAAGACCATTAAATTCATCCGAAACAATCTTTTTTTTCGCCACCCAGTTGACTGAACACCTTCATGCTTTCAGTCGATGATCGGCGCGACGCATACAGATAAGAAGCGGCCAACTCGGCCGGGCAATGGGATGTGGAGATTTAGGATTGGTGTTCCCGGTAGGGCCAGCGTTGTTGTAAATGGCGGAAACAGGTAGTGTACTTATTTCCCGGATCGTTGGATATACCGCTTCAACCCGCGGATATGGCAAGCTATTGATAGAAGATGTGCTTGAATCACAACCCACTGGCATTCCAATTATCGACGAGCCCTGAAAGGGGACAAAGACAACCACCCGTTTTTGGCATACATGAAGGCAAATAAAATATTCGCGGGATAAAACCGGGCGATGGGCGGGCTGAAGGCCCGGCGTCACCGTAGCCCATAGCAAACGTAGCGCCGCTTCAGGGCGCCATGAACGGATTGCTCAGCCTCCGGGCGTTGCCCGAGGCTACGGTGAGTTCGCCCCGCTGGGGCGGAGAACCGCAAAGACGATGGATCAGGATGTAGCGGTTCGGCGACGTATGATTTCAGCGCTGATTTTCCGGCGGGCTTCACGGCTATCGAGAACGCCAAGCAGCCGGGCGTCGGCATCGATGACCGGCAGGGCTTCCACCTGCATATTGCGCATATCCTGGAGGGCCTCGGCCAGGTTGGATGATGCGTGGACCTGGTCGTGTACCGGTTGCATGACATCGCGCACCACGAGCCAGGCCCAGGCATCCCGGTCGACCAACAACTCTTTGAGCAGATCAAACGACAGCACCCCGACCACCCGGTTCTCCTTGTCGACCACCGGATATACGAAGGTCTCCTGTTCCGAAAAATGCCGGATCACCGTTTCAATGGGGGTTCCCTCCTGCAATGGAACAATCCCGGTATTCAAGGCGTCGCCCGCACTCCATTCGCCCATCACATCCTCTTCGGTGATGTTGCAGCCGATTTCGCCCGCCTTTTTTATCGCCAGCTTTGCAAAGGCCGGTCCGAGTAATTGAACACAAAGGGTGGTGGCGGTTACCGTGAAGATGATCATGTCGCCCAGGGACATGTTTTCGGCCACGGGAATTTGCTGCAGATTCTGGCTGGCCATGATCGATAACCCGACGGCCACCCCACCCTGCGCAAACAACGCCATGCCGATGTACTTACGGACCGGCGTCTGTGCCTGTGCCCAGCGGGCCCCGGCATAGGCCCCCGCCCATTTGCCAATGCTGCGCATGGCCACATACACGGCTACAAGCATCCAAATCCATATCGGCATGGTTTTTATAGACAGGCGTGCGCCCACCATAACAAAGAAAAGGATGTAAATCGGCGTTGAAAAAGAACGGATGGTATCAAACAGTTTTTTGCTGCGGCGGGGCGCCCGGTTGATCAGAACAATCCCGATAACCATAGTGGTCAGGATGACATCCAGCTTGAACGCCAGGGCCAGCCCGATACAAAAAAGGATGATCCCGATGGACATGCCGAGGCGTTTATCTGTCTGCGGCAGGTGATGCATCAGCGCGTTGAGCGCGAAACCCGCCAGGAACCCCACCACAACCGCCCCGGCCAGCTCGATGGCGGTGTGCAGCATCACCACGCCGATGGAGGCGTTGCCGGCATGCATGAGAATGGAAGCGATACTGGTTCCGATGCCGTAGAGGGCCATCGCCAGCGCATCGTCGAGCGCGACAATGGCGATGATGGACGTGGTCAAGACCCCCGCCGAGCGATATTCCCAAAGAACATCAATGGTGGAGGCCGGGTCGGTGGCTGAGGCAATAGCGCCGAAGACCACCCCCGCGGCAATAGCGATCATCAGGTTTCCCAATACCAGATACAGGATGAGTGTAGAAAGAGCCCCCACCAAAACGAAGGCCGCCAAGCCTTCCCCAAGCAGGATTGCCATGAACTGACGCCCGTACTTCCGGAACATGTCTCCATGCAGTTCGCCCCCCACCAGGAAGCCGATCAGCCCCAACGCAAAATTGTTGAACGGACGCAGGGTGACAATGTCCGCGCCATGCAACAGCCCGAACCCCGTGTCCCCCAACAAAACGCCGATGACAATGTAGCCGACGACCTGCGGAATCCGCAATTTTTGAAAAACATAGGCCCCCAGCACCCCACTGGCAATGCATATGCCCAGGATTCCAAGTAGTCCAAACTGTATGTCATGCATCAGCAACTCACGATCGGGTAGTTAACAATGAATAAATATAGTCTGGATCATCCGCATTGATGATGCGTTCCCGCGTCAATGGATCTTTCAGACAGGAACTGATCGCCGAAAGTGTCCGGATATACTTGGTATGCTGATCCGAATGCGCGGCCAGCATACAGACAATATGAACCGGCGCCCCATCGAGTGAAACATACCCTTCAATCGGCGACCGGCAAACCGCCACCGCCATCACCAGATCAGAGATGGAATCAAGACGAACATGCGGAACCCCAATCCCGCAGCCAATCCCGGTACTCATCAAGTCCTCACGCGCCAAAATGCCCCGCAACAGGTCGTCCCGACTGTGAACAAAGGGTGTTTCCGACAAAATATCCACCAATTTCGTCAAAATTCCGATTTTTTCACCCGAATCCAGAACAACAACACGCTCCACAGTCAATACCGCGCTCGTAGTCACTGCCACGGTGGCCGATACAGCCCCCCCGCCAGGGCCCGCCAGCTTTTCATCCACCCATTTTTCAATCTCATCACGCTTAAAACGCCAGGTATTGCCTAACTTTCCGCCGGGAAGTTCACCTTTTTGCACCCAATCGTATATAGTTCGCTCTGAAACGCGCAGATACTCAGCAACCTCTTCAAGAGTCAAAATATTGTGCATAATCGTCTCCTAATGTATTGAATTGCGAAATATTACAATCATTTACACAAAAAGCAACAATAAGTTAAAGAATTCTTACCTTCAGAACTCCTTACCTCGTGGAAGTTGAATTGATACCTTCTTTCCTGGCGGTGTTTGCGGATGGAATAACCGCCCCCGGTTATAGTGCAACCCCTATTCGGGGTTTATGTATTGTTTATTCCTGACCGCGGGTTGCACCCGCGGCTATTCATGTTTTACCCTGACGGGTAACAAACCGCAATATATTCAGTGAAATATGCGCAATTATAGTCCATGAGGCGCAAAAAGGCACGGCATCCTGATGCCCGGAGGGCATAACGTGA
>RZZM01000740.1 GCA_009929845.1 Spartobacteria bacterium | reverse complement strand
TTCTACCTGCGTATTGGGCTCTGCTGTTGTTTCTGGTCCTGCACTATACGGGTAAAAACGCAATCCGGCAATGATAACTGTACAGATAAGTGCGGTTATGGCTACAGAGTATACCATGCGGGGCCAGGGGATACCCGGGAAGCGGGTTTGCTCCCTGTCGGGCCGGGTGGTGCGAATGGCGCGCAGGACATCGGTACGCAGTGTCTCGGCGCTGATCGCGGGCGGAGCCGGGGTACGCAGCAGCCGTCCGTATGCGCTCCATTGCGATTGCAGCGCCCGGCATTCCGGACACTGCGCCAGGTGCTGTTCCAACCTTTTTTGTCGCTGGGCGGTCAATTCGTTATCCATGGCCATGCTGAGCCATTGTTGTGCTTTTTTACAGTTCATGCTGAACCCCGCAGTTCGCTCATTTGTTCCTGTATGTGTTTTCGCGCATGGAAGAGGCGGGACATCACCGTCCCTTTGCGGCATTTCATGGCCTGGGCAATTTCTTCGTAGGAGAGTCCCTCGACTTCGCGCAGCACCAGCGTCATGCGATGCTCCGGGCTCAGGATGTCCAGCGCCCGGTTGAATGCCTCCTGGATTTCCGCCTGTTGCAGTTTCTGGTCGGGCCGGGCCCCCACGCTGGGGGGTACCACCGAGTCCACATCCCGTGCGGGCTCAACCTCTTCGAGCAGCGGCGTCTCATGCGTACGCGCCTGCCGCCGTGCAAAATCCATGCAACTGAACGACGCAATCCGGTAAAGCCAGGTGAAAAATTTCGCGTCGCCTTTAAACGTGTGGAGTTTCCGCCAGGCCTTCACCCAGACCTGTTGACAGATGTCGCGCGCGTCATCCACATGATGGACGAATCCGTAAACCACAGCATATAAACGGTCATTATACATGGAAACCAGCTCTCCAAAGGCTTGTTCATCGCCTTTTCGGGCCGCCTCAACTAAATTATCTTCTTTTTCCGTCATATTAGACGCGCCTGGTGACCGCTTTATTCACGGGCGGTTCGGACAAAAAAAGCGGCGAATCGCCGCGAACAGCGAAGCCGAGACTTGCCCAATCCATGTTTTTGTATATACTGTGGGCGAGATACTAGGATAACGAACAGGTAAGCACAATATAGAATGATGAGTATTGCGAGATTATGGCTTGTATACTTCTGATTGATGATGACCGGATGTTCCGGCAGGTGTTGCGT
>RZZM01000308.1 GCA_009929845.1 Spartobacteria bacterium | reverse complement strand
CATTCACGGCGCGAAACATGCGCGGCTCGCCGTGCGCGGCAGGCTAAAGCCTGTACAACGAACGGGCAGGCTGACGCCTGTACAACAAACCTCTTCCACTGCTTGCAACCGCTTGAGGGTCCGTTTTATTTTCCAAACGCAGCGTCTCTTCGGAAGTGGATACCATCAAAAATCACCGCGATTACTGGCAAATCAATGAAAATCTCGTTCTGCGGCTAACGTTCGAGGTAAGGAGTTCTGAACGTAATAAATGAAAATATGGGCCCGGCAATGGGAAAACGCTCAACCATGCGTGGAGATCAGGGTATGGCGGGTGGTATAGGGATCATAGGCGCCGCCGAGGCTGCGCATGCCCTGGCGCTGGCGTTGGAGGCGGTTGAGTTTGGTTTGTATGCCGTCGCGCAGGTCGGAAAAAGCGTCCAGCCAGCGCCGGTCTTCGGCGAGGGCCTCGTGAGCGATATGCTCGGCGGCGTCGGCATATTCCGGCGCGTCGAAGATGGTATCGAGGAGGGACCGTCGTTTGGACATCAGTTTGCGCAGGCGGTCAATTTGCCGGGTTTGAATGGCTTCATCCATTTGGCGGGCCAGTTGGAGGAGTTGGTCGCGCACGGATGATCGTTGTCCTGAATCGCTCATTTTTCACCCGGAAATGTTGATGGTACTCATCGGACTTGACGGCGCGGCGGCGGACGGCACGCTGGTTTCCTGTTTGCTGACATCCTGCCAGGCTTCGCGCAGATCTTCCATCATCTTGCGCACTTCCAGAATTTTCATACGGTCCTTGGCTACATTGGCCTGGCTGAGATGATGGACCATGAAATCATAGAGCCGCTGGAGATTACCAGCGATTTCGCCGCCCTTCTCCAGGTCCAGGGACACGGCCAGTTCGGTAATAATATCCTGCGCGTGCAGGAGATGGTTGTTGATGGACTCGATACGCTCGGGACCGCTGATGGAAAAGGCCTGGTCGGCCTTTGCCAGGGCGCGGATACATTCATCGTAGAGCATGAGGATCAGTTCCATGGGACTGGCCGTCATGATGTTCATTTTATGATAGTTTGTCTGGGTCATTGCACTTCCTCCAACACTAGGCATTCATCTTCTACGTAGTTATCGCATTCCTCTATCGCATTCAGGACCGCCTGCTCCTGCCCGCCCGGCAGCGTCTCCACCACACCGCTGAGCAGGTCACGGGTCCACCGGGCGGCGCCGGCAATCTGTTCGTACAGTTCGCGGGCGCGGCGGTTCACAAGCACGGCATCGCTGTAGCGCTCCTCGGTTTCATCCCGGCGCGTATGCATTTTAAAGCCAATGGGCAGCAGGCTGAGGTCAAGAAACATCGACCGCTCCCTGGCCGAGACAAGGAAATCATCTTTTTCTTCAAGCTCTTCAAGCAGCTTTTTCGCCGTCTCTTCATCGGCGACCTGCGGCATGCGCAACATGAGAATAAGCTGGTTGCAAATCATGGCGGCATCGAGGGCTTCATTGGCTACTGCGGAAAGGTGGTCGTGAATCGCTGTGAGGGCATCGTAGATTTCGCCGGACGAGTCCTCGTCATAGGCCTGATGGACACGTTCGATTTCCGCATAAGCGTCAAACCGCTCGACGGCATAGGCGGCCAGTTGTCCGGGCGAGATCACCTCCATCCCTCCAATGCGCGCGCCGCCAGTGGTGGCGTTGATGAATCGGGTATCAGGTTTTGTTTTGATGTACTCTTCCATCAACAGGATATAGCACCGGAACTGCGGACTGGTAAGGACGTATTCGCAGAGGTTGCCGGGCACCTCGACCAGTTGCGATGGATTCACACGGGTTCCATGATACATGGTGTTCGAGGCATGCGTGGTGCCGTCATCATTAAAACACAGGTCAAACCCAACAGCGATGATGGGGGCGCATCCCATTTTGACGGCCAGATCGACCGCGCTGGCGGTGACTGTACCGGCGGCAATCAGTTCGCCTTTGGGGGTGCCGAACGTACTGATCCAGTTGGCGATGGGATTGGAGACCAGCGCGCCGCTGAAGAATCCCTTGAATTTTGGAATGACCGGGGGATAGACCAGCGAAGAGCAGGCCAGGTAAAGGTCGTCGCAGGGCGTCTCGAACTGGGGCGCGGTTTTATGGCTGCCATCCACAGCGACCACAAAATCGGGCCGAATGCCCGCGCGGCGGAGCGGACGCAACGCGGTGCCGGTGGAGATAATCACAAAGCGTCCCTTGAGTTCGCTCAGCACATCCAGCGCGTCATTCAGGGAGGGACCCGCGCCGACCACAATCGCCGGTTTTCCCTCGAACAGCCCCTGCAGGGCATCGACGCCCGGGTTGGCAATAATGCTGGAAATGTTGCAAATGGTATTGTGCTGCCAGAGGGTGCCGCGATCTATCATGGTCCCGATGTTAAAGACATTAAGGTGGACGCTTTCGCGGATATCCATCAGGACGCGGGTATAGAAGTCGATAGCCTGGCTATCGGCAGCGCCGCCGTCATAGATTGAGATGGAAGGCGCGCGTGACATCACGAGCATCCCCAGGAACCGGGCACGGGCGGCATCGGCATCACTCCCGAACGCGAGGCGCATTTTCCCGGCGGTCACCTCTTCCTCCAAAGGAAGCGCGGCATAAATCCGCGCGGCCACCCGCAGGTCGTAGACCAGCAGGTAGATCATCGCGCTTTCGGGAAGCTCTTCACGCAGGGCAGCCAGGTCCGCGGGATGGTTACAGCCCGCGACAAGGACCAGATCGATATCCTTGTTCCCGCCCTGTTCCCGCCGCCAGGCGCGGATGCGGTCGCGACTCTCCTCCAGCTCCGCCGGCGCGAATGTCGTCTCCGTCATGAACGACATAAACGGGCGAAGTTGCCCCGCGGATATGGGATCACATTGTTGCAGCGTTGCCAGTCTGTTCTCTATCCGCGAGTTCATATCAACCCGCCACCTCCGGGGTTTGCATATATTCAACATCAATATAGTGTCTCAATACCGGCAACAAGGCCTGGTAGCGCGCCAGCACATGCGGCACATCACAGCGAAGCATTTCCGATACCACGCCATACTCCGAATCGAACAGCCGCTCGGTCAGGCCATGCACCAGCGCCTCCAGACGGTCCTCCACATCCTTCAGGCTGCCCTGTTCATCGGCAATTAATTCCGGTTCGAGTTGAAAGAGTGAGGAAACACTTACTTCAAAAGACTGGAAGGCGTGAAGCTGTTCGGCGAGCGCGGGCAGGTAAGTCATCATCGCCATGATCGGCTCCGCGATCATGGCCTCTCCACACCGACGGCATTCCGCAATCAGACCATCAAGGCCCTCGGCGGAACGATCCAGACTGTACACCGTGAACTCTTCAATCGACTGTATATCCGTTTGCTGTACTTGGCCATTCATCATATTCTCCTTATTCATGGCAGGGTGTTAGCAAGTTCGGGGCCCGGCGGACCGGGCCCCGAACGCTTCAGGCCAATTAACCGCCGATCAGCATCATCACGCCCCCCGGCAGCGCGTTGGCTTGCGCCAACATCGCGGTACCGATCTGGGTGAGAATCTGATACTTGGAGAATTGTGTGGTTTCATAGGCGACATCCACATCACGGATACGACTTTCCGTGGCGCGAATGTTTTCCTCGTAGTTACGCAGGCCGCTGAGGGTCTGCTCCATGCGGTTCATTTCCGCACCGACCACTGAACGGATCGAGCTGACATAGTCGATACCGATATTCAGCTTGTCCACGGCCCCCTGGGCGACTGACTGAACAGAAACGCTCAGGTGCTGGCAGCAGATCAGGCTGGCCCAATCGACCGTGTTCATATTGGAACCGAGCAGGGTCATATTGACCGAGCCATAACTATAGCTGTTATAGGAGCCGATACCTGTGAAGTTGTCGGCTTCCAGATTAATAGGCTGTTCGCGGAACACCATATTACTATCCGGACCGACTTGCAACTGCACGGCGCCAAATCCCGCTTGCACACCGTCACCAGTAATCGTCGGCACACCGCTGCCGCCACGGAACAGATAGAGTCCGTTGAACTTGGCCGCCGCAGTAGCGCCGCTGGTAATCCGCTGTACTTCCTTCTGCATCTGAGCGAACTCCTGCTGAAGGTTGTCGCGGTCGATCTGGCTCTTGGTGCCATCATTGGCCATCACAGACAGTTCGGCCATACGACCGAGGATGTCATGGATTTTCTGCAACCAGGAATCTGCCGTCTGCAGGTAATTGATTTTATTCTCGACGTTTTGCGCGGCCGCCGCCGAATTACGGTACTGCGTCCGCAGACGTTCACTCATCGCCAATCCCGCCGGATCATCACCGGCATTGACAATGCGCAAACCGGATGACAACTTGGACATCGATTTGCGAAGGTTGGATACATTGAACGTATAATTTTTCCACACCGAGAAGGCGGGTATGTTGTTGTATACTTGCATGATATTCCTCCGTGAATATACTTGTTTCTGTTATGCGGGACTCCGTTCCCACGTTATTGCCGGGATTCATCCTTCATGGTCCGGCTGTCCTTCCCCGGCTGCAAGGCTCACCGGACAGGTACCTGCTCAACTATGTTCCGCGCATCACTCCTTTCCTGCTTCCTGTTGTTTCTTTCTTCGTGTCTCTGCCAAATGTTTGCCCAGAGAGTCCGTGAGCACGGTCAGCTCATCCGCGCTGAGTCGGCTCGCCTGTCGGTTCTCTCTCTGTATCTCTTCATAGACTTCTTTCCGGTAAATACTTATTTCGCTTGGGGCACTGAAACCTAAACTGACCTGGTCACCTCGTATACCGAGAATTTTGACTTCGATCGTACTCCCAACTATCACGCTTTCCTCAGACTTCCTTGTCAATACCAGCATTGTCGCCCTCCATGGCTATGTTTGGATGTAATACGTACGGGACCGGCAGACTGATGTCAGCCGGGAATCGCTGCAGTTACAGGTTCCTCCTTCCCGGCGTTCTCTTCGGTCACTTCCACTTCCAATTTGTTTAATGCGTCCCATATCCTGTACCGTACAGGATATTTCTGTCCGTCGCAAATAATCTGTTTGCCCAAACTCGCCCTGATATTCACCACAATCGGGCCCTGAAGATTGACGGTAATGTCGCGCATGTCGCGGGTGACAGTCACAATATTGGCGATAAAGGCCTCCTCGGGGCTCTCCAGATGCAGGAACTTCACATCCGAATCCGGTATGCGCGGCGAGTAGTCTGGAGTTACAAGAAACGGATCAATGCATACAAAGGCAAGGTCCGCGGGATCAAGGGCATGCATAAAGAAGAATGGACGGCTGTCGGGCTTGCACAGGAAAACAAATTCTTTCACGTTTTCGAACGCCGGCAACCCTTCAGGAAAATGGAATACATTTTCCGAATGTACGGGCAGCGATACCAGGCGCCCGTAGGGATTTACAGTCATCGACCCTTTTCGCTCAACCATACTCTTTGATGTGCTCATAATCTGTCACCTTTCAACTGGTGTCCTGTTTTACATTCTTTTTGACAGCAGGCTGTGAGCAGATTCGATGCCATGGCGCCGCGCAGCCGTATGCGACCATTTTTCCGGTCATCGCCTACCTGCCGCGGTTACGCAAAATCCTGTATATCCTGTTCATCCAGTCAAAAAAAGATTCACCTGATGGGGTTTATAAGAAGAGATATGTCAAGTCCGGAAAAGGCCGAACGGGCCCAACAGCGGCAAATCATGAACCTTGCCGACGGCAAATTCTTCCATTTCCGGCAACAGGTCCCGCCAGCCCGCCCCGCGAAACAGGGCATGCCATTTCAGGTTGTCGGCCAGGGAAGCCAACCCGGTAAAGCAAGTGGCCCCCTCCAGCGCCGCCGGGGGGGCATCCGGGGACGGAACAACCACCGGCACGCCAGCCAGGCGCCGCCCCTTCCAGCAGGTGTTGA
>RZZM01000307.1 GCA_009929845.1 Spartobacteria bacterium | reverse complement strand
ATGTATGGCAACGGTCGTATATTGGTTGATAACTGCAATTACGACAGTTTCTATGGCTCCTCGAAGGCGACCATCACCAATCGGGTCATTGTCGCGCCGAACTTTGCCGATCCCGCGGCATGGGATTTGCATCCCGTGCCGGGGGCCTATACGATCAATGAAGGCAACAACGAGGCATGGATGGCCGGGGAGTATGATTTTGAGGGGACCACGCGAATACTTAACAGTGTAGTGGACATCGGGGCCTATGAAACACTGATCGACAGCCCGTTGATCAGGGTTAGCAACACATCGGTCTATGTCACGGCCCCCTTGCAAGGGCCTGCGCCCACGGTCCGGACGGTGCAGGTGTGGAACGTTGGCATTGACACGTTGAATTATACCTTATCGGAGACCTCGTCCTGGTTTGGCGTAAGTCCCGGCAGCGGCAGCAGCGCGGGGGAAAAGGATGACATCGATGTCTATTTCAACACCACCAGCCTGCCCGCCGGACACCATTACGGGAATATCACCATTACGGACCCCGCCGCGTCCAATTCCCCCCTGCTTGTTCCCGTCGAAGTGTTTGTGCTCATGCCCACACTGGTTGCCAGTCCTATCCGCATTGACGTTTCCACGGCCTATGGAACCTCCCCCACCAATTCGCCGTTCCGCGTGCTGAACGGCGTACAAGGCAGCACCCTGCATTACACGATAACCAACAACATCCCCTGGTGCAGCCTGAGTTCCTACAGCGGCATGAGCACGGGGAATATTGATACCGTCACGGTTTATTTTGCGACCTCCGAATTGCCGGTGGGGTCCTATTCAGAATACATCTACCTGTATTCGCCGGATGCGCTCAGTTCTCCGAAAAGCGTGCGTATCGACCTGGACGTCACTTCGGCGATCCCGTTTATCGTGTGCAGTCCAACCAATATCAACGCCCTTGCGCAAAGCGGCGGCGCGCCGGCCGACCAGACCTTCTGGATACGGAACACCGGCAGCGGGGTCATGAACTGGAGTATCACCACCAACGTGTCCTGGCTGGAGGCGTCTCCCGGGAGTGGCGATAATTCCGGGGAATACGATTTCATCACCCTGCACTATGCGACAGAAGGCCTGCCGCTCGGGGTACACACCGGTGTGGTTACCGTCAGTTCAGGAGAAGCGGCGAATTCGCCGGTACGTGTTATCGTACAAGTCGCGGTGGTGGATGTTTCCGGGCCCCTCAAGGATGCGTTGAATGGTGATTTAACCTGGACGACCGGGGGCGATATGTTCTGGTTTCCCCAGACCAATACCACCCATGACGGCGTGGAGGCGGCGCAAAGCGGCGCGATCGGCCATTCCGATTCCACCTGGATAGAAACCACCATCCACGGTCCCGGTATCCTGACCTTCTGGTGGAAAGTGGATTCCGAAGGCGGCTACGACTACCTCCGGTTTTACACCAACGAGGCGCTGGTGGCGCAGATGAGCGGGACCCAGGACTGGCGGCAGCGCGTCTGTGAGTTCGACGGCGGGGACAATACGCTGAAATGGGTCTACAGCAAAGATTCGAGCGGATCAGTCGGCGCGGACGCCGGATGGCTGGACGAAGTGTATTTCATCCAGGTGGAGATGCCCGACAGCAATACGAATGGCCTGCCGGATTACTGGGAGCTGGCCTACTTCGGGAGTATCACGGGCGCCTCCCCGACCGCCGACGCGGACGCCGACGGGTACAGCAACCGGGAGGAATACCTGGCGGACACCAACCCGACCAATGCCGTCTCTCACTTTCCTCTTATCACCAATCTTGCCGGGCGTGTGACTTGTCAGTTGGATATCACCCCCACGTCGACTGGACGTGTATACCGCCTGTTGACCCGTTCCAATCTTCTTGCGCAAGGATGGAATATGTACGGTGACGCGGTCTACGGAACCGGCAGCAATTTGACCCTCCAGTTTACCAATCAGGCGGATGCCCTGTTCTATCGTACCGGGGTCACACTGCCCTGATTTAAGCTTGCCCCGGAAGAGTATTATCGAGAGCATGTGAAAAACGGAATGGACAAATGGCCGAATATCTCTATCGACATGATTTTAAAGTGCGTGACTATGAATGTGACATGCAGGGCATTGTGAACAACGCCGTGTATCAGCACTACCTGGAGCATGCCCGACATGAGTGCCTGTTGCATCTGGGCATCAATTTTGCGGACCTTACCCGCCAAAACATCCACCCGGTGGTGACGCGGGTGGAGCTGGACTATAAACGACCGTTGACCAGCGGGGATGCATTCTGGGTGGGGGTGAACATCGAACAGACCTCGCGCATCCGTTTTGCCTTTCTGCAGGATGTGGTGCGCACGGCGGACAACAAGCTCATGCTTTCGGGTCGCACCACCGGCACGGCTATCAATGAGCAGGGCCGCCCCGAAATGCCGCAATGTATCATCGACCTGCTGAGTAAGGCGACGTGAACCCACGACACATGTTACGTGTTGTGCGGTGTGCGGCTGTTTTTCTTACGGTCGGCAACGCGCTCGCGGCCATGGTCTACCCGGCGGCGACAGCCCTTGACCTGAATAATCCCCACAAAGGGTTCATGCTGTGGGCGACAGACTACGCGGACGGCCCCCCTGATAATTATTACGGGTCCACGGTCTTTCATGTGTACGTGCCCTGGCGGGAAATCGAGACCGCGGACCAGGTCTTTGACTGGGCCGGCTTTGAAACACGCCACCTGATGCCCATACTGAATGATTACCCGCGCGCCACCTTTGTCCTTCGTCCAGTCGCGGATTATCCCGACGGGGAGAACAGTGGCATCACGTTGTTTTACACCGGCGTAGAGGAACAACGGGACTTCCCCCGGTTTTTGATTGAGGCGCCGTTGTCGATTCCGTATTGGACCTATACAAGCTGTGATGGGGACGGTCCCGGGTGGACGCCGGACTGGAATAACGCGCAAATGATCACGCAACTGGTGGAATTTGTGGAAGCGTTTGCGATTGCGTACGACGGGGACCCCCGCATTACGGCCGTTCAGGTCGGGTTACTGGGGCTATGGGGCGAGTGGCATCAGTCCGGCTGTGAGAGCCATGCGCCTGGTGTTGCCGTGAAGTCTGCCGTGCGCGACGCATATGCGTCGTCCTTTACACAGACGCCCCTCCAAACCCGGTATCCCCGCGATCCCGATGCCGTGGGGGTCGATTTCGGGTTCCACGAGGATTATTTTCCATCGTTCACGGCGCCCTGCGTCTACGGCTTTCCGGATTGTGATGATTCGGGCGATTGGAACATGGATTACTGCTTTGCGCATGTCGTGACCGGCGCGGTCAACAACTGGCGGCACAATCCGGTATCCGGTGAAAGCCCGATGGCTACGCAAAAACGAACCTGGTCCAATGACTTCGCGGATGTGATGACGGTCATTCAGGATTATCATTTTTCATTTCTGGGTCCGGCCGGCGGGCATGAGCAGAACGGCAACCAGGTTCTGCTCAACGAAATGAAGCGCGCCCTCGGCTATACCTGGCGCATTGTTCGTTGCGACTGGCCCGACACGATTACCAATGGACATTCTTTCGAGGTTTCCCTGATCATAACCAATGCGGGCAGTGCGCCCTGCTACCATCCGTTTCCGCTTGAACTGGCCCTTTGCGGCGGTAACGGACAACCGGCCTGGTCCAATACCTTTGCCGTTGACCTGCGTGATGTGCTGCCCGATATCAATTTCAGTCATTCCGGACCGTTTACGCTCAGCGGTATTTCGACCGGCGTTTATTCATTGCGCATCGGGGTCATCGATCCGCGACGGCAGGCGCCGGGCGTGCGACTGCAGACCGTCGGCGAAGATGCCGATATGCGTTATGTCATGGGCAGTGTAACCGTCGTTTCCGAGCCGGCAAACGAACAGGATACCGACGGTGACACCATGCCGGATTACTGGGAGGTGTATTATGGCCTCAACCCGACCAACGCCGCCGACGCCTACATGGATATGGACAACGACGGCTTCTTCAACATCGACGAATACCTCGCCGATACCATCCCCACCGACAGTAACTCCTTTTTTGTCCTGTCCGGGTTTTGCTTTTCCAATCACGCCCTGGTCGGGTTTGCCTGTTCCACCGCCAGGATATACTCCCTGCAGAGGCGCGGGACGCGGCCAGATCACTCGTGGCATAATGTCGAGGGGCAAACCAATATACCCGGGGCGCCGGAGGGCGCGCTGACCCTGCCGGACACCACCGGACCGTCCGGGTCTCTTTACCGCGTCGGGGTGGCCGTGCCCTGACTAATCAACGGCTATGGATTAAGGAGTGCCCAATATGCCGCACTCCATTCAAAATTCAGAAATCCTTACCTCGTGGAAGTTAACGTGACACCTTCTTTCCTGGCGGTGTTTGCGGGTGGACATAAACGTCCAGGTTATAGTGCAACCCCTGGGGTTGTACGATAACTGCAATTAGAATGCTCCAGTGGCTGTTTTGGCGAATGGAAGTGTCGTTTCTATTTTCCCGGTGCACGATCTCTTTGACGCTGGATTACAGCAAGAAATATCACGGCCATGATTGCAAAATCGACGATAATCTCCACCCGCGGCCAACGGTCGAGGTAAGGATTTCTGAACTTTGTGTTCATCATGATCGGCATTTTCTCCTCCATATCAACAGAATGCCCCCAGCGACCAGTAGAATAACCGTGCCAGGTTCTGGAATGAGATGGACTACGCGGAAGCCGCTATTAACGGCGGCAACTCCCGGGTCACGAGAAAACCGGGCTTCTGATGATAAATAGAACGCAGAATCACCAAAACACCCTCCATGAACATACCGTTCGTCACTGTATATGGTATCCGTCCATTCCTGAACATTCCCGCCCATGTCGTAGATTCCATAAGGACTGTGGCCGGTGGTTTCCCCGGTGGAGGTGAACGTTACTGCATCGCCATGCCATGTCGGTTCAAGACCGAAATTCATCTCCCTGGTGGTGGTTCCATCGGTGGGTTCTTCCGGTGTTTCATCACTGCCGTTGGGATACTTATAATAGGTCTGAGTATCCGGATCGTAGTAGGCCGCCTTGAACCATTCACCCCGCGAACCGGTTGATTCTCTTTTCCCGCTTCCGCGGTATAAGTGTAGGAGCCGGATTCGCCGGAACGCAGAATAAGGGAGCCTCCCACGGCAAAACCGCCACCCATGGATGGGTTGTACATCCCATACGGGTCGCTTTTGGCGGCGGCATTGAGAAACTCCGTATACTGCGAAACCGTCACTTCGTAGGTGCCGATCTGGTAGGTGTAGTCCACGCCGCCTAGCTGGTATTCGTGAGGATCACCTTCCAAAAATATTTTAGCGGGATTCCCAGGGTTCCCGATGGTAGTCATGTCAATCACCACGTCAGCCATGCACACATGGCTGATCATGATAAAGGGAACCGCAAGCCGTTGAATGAAAGCGTTCATGTCTTACTCCACCGGTGCATAGAAATTGTCGAGCGTATTGCAGTTTATTGAATCAATGGTTGCTGACAATTCGCTTCCGGTTCGTATTTCCAATTCGACGTGGGGGTAGAGCCCGTCTGGGAAATTTGCCTCCATGTTCACGCCGTGATTCGTTTGGAACAACAGGTTGGCTCCATAATACACGGCACACTCATTGGTTGAAAGTTGATAGGAAATGGTTGCGCCTGCTTGGAAAGCATACGAGAGATTCTCCGCTAAGTTGGTAGCGTTCATTCCAAACCCTGTTTTCCGGTACAGGATGAAGTCAAGATTACTCGCATATGCACCATCCTTTTTAACCGATATGTCAAGATAGGGCATGGTATGTCCATAGTCTTGATATAACTTGCCAGGCATGTGCTCCGGCATAAAGCAAACCTTCATGAAAAAGTTGGTGGTGCTGAAGTCATCCACCTTTACGGCCAACTCGCA
>RZZM01000306.1 GCA_009929845.1 Spartobacteria bacterium | reverse complement strand
CAAAGGCTCTGCAGAATTAAACCACCCGCTTCGCTGGAGGCCACGGAGGTCACGGAGATATTAGAAACAATTTTTAATAAAACATGAGCAAACACAAATATTCTATCTCCGTGCACTCCGTGTACTCCAGCGAAGCGGGTGGTAGAGAAATCGCAGTGCTTAATCTTGTTGAGAATTTCGGTTGCGGCTCTGCTGCTCCAGGTCTTTTGTGCGTTTTTGTGGCTATCCAACGGAATATAAGGGACAAATCAACGCGCATGGACAAATGCCCGTCGGGTCCTCCCTGTCTGCGAATAATGCCTGCTTCATGCCTTTGCCCGTTGTTTGAACAGGGCATCGAGTTCGACCAGCCCTTCCGGCTTGCCGATTTCATAGAAGCGGTCATGCACCTCGCACGCCGCCAGGCGTCCCGCCGCCACCTGATCCTGCAGTATCTTCTGCAAATCAAGCGGCAGGGTGATCTCGCTGTACTGCTCGATCAACGATTTCTTATATCCGGTGATCCCGTAGTCGATGTAATCGACCTCCGCCGGATCGACCTCCTTGGAATAAAAAACCACATGCCCGTCCGCGATGCGGATGTTGCTCTTGTCCCACTTGTTTTCATTGCGATAGACGCACATCATAGCGTCCTCGCCGCACGCCTCAAAGGCAGCGACAATCGCCGCGTAATCCGTCGGCAGATACGAATCCCCGTACATCACCAGGAAGGTCTCCGCCAAATCCGGCAGCGCGTTCACGACCGCCCCGCCGGTGCCCAACAGCCCCGTGGGCGGATCGTAGGAATAGGCAACTCGCATCCCCCACTTCGCGCCGTCGCCCACATGCTCCGCAATCTGCCCGGACATATGGCCGATGCACAACACCACATCCCTCAACCCGTATTTCGCCAGCAACGCGAACTGGTGCTCAATGAACGGCTTACCCGCCACCGGGATCAACGCCTTGGGCATATCCGGCGCCACCGACTGAATCCGCGTGCCCAAGCCACCTGCTAAAATAACAACCTGCATCTGTCTCTCCATAATTATGCGTTCGGCACCTACCCTAGCAAATTCCCCGCACAATCCTGAACAGGTTTTTCCACGGAATATCACTTTTTCGCCCAACGCCGTCGAACGGCAAACTTAGCAGATTTGTTCACGATCGTACAAAAATCTGCTAAATTTGGCCCCCGGGGCGCCATGCGCTTTTGCTTCGCGTTCCCCGGGCCAGTCGGGACCTGGCTAAGCTCGTTGCCTCCTCCTGAGGAAGGTTGCGCGGATACCCGTTACCTGTTGAGCGAGTATAGGTTATACATCAAAAATCTGTGAAAAGACCAAGAAGAACCATTTAGCATAAAAACATATTAAGTTATCTTTACAAAGACAAGCGGCCAGGGTACTTTATAACTATACCTTAATAGGTTTGGTGGCCTATATAGGGCTTTAATCATTGGAGAGATAGATATGAAAAAGATCAACGATATACACGGGTGGAAGCTGTCAGGGTTGTTTGCTCTTGTCTTTATTCTTTATGTGGGCGTATGCGAGGCGGCCACACGCTATGTTTCGCTGGCAGGAGGTCATGTGCCGCCTTTTACCTCATGGACAAGTGCCGCGACCAATATCCAGGCGGCGTTGGATATCTGCGCTGCTGGTGATACGGTGCTGGTTACCAACGGGGTCTATGATTCCGGCTATCGAATCCTTGAATCGAGCAATTCGAGCACCACTCACTACTCACGTTGTCGGATCATGGTGACCAACCAGATTACGGTGCGCAGCGTCAACGGACCGGACGCCACGGTCATTGTCGGACAAGGCCCGCGGGGCGAATCCGCGGTCCGCTGCGCCTACTTGGTTAATGGAGCCCGTTTAAGTGGCTTCACGCTGCGAGAGGGCCAGACCTACGCTTACGGCCCGGCAGCTTCCCAGCAGGGTGGAGGCGCCTACTGCAGCAGTTCCGTCGTGATCTCCAATTGCGTGGTCACCGAAAACGTCGCGACCTATGGTGGCGGCATCTACGGCGGCACGGTCGTGAACTCCATGATCGCCAACAACACCGCGACCGGGCTCGATGGCACGTACTGGCGTGATCGCGAGAACAGGGGCTATGGCGGCGGTGTCTATGGAAGCGAGGTGCGTGGCTCCGTGATCAGCGGAAACCGTTGTGACCACACCGGGGCTGGCGCCTTTAACGCCACCCTGACCCTCTGCCGGCTCACGGACAACTACGGCGCCCTGAAAGGCGCGGGTGCCTCAGACTCAGACCTGAAGAACTGCCTGGTCGCACGCAACCGGGCCATCGGCATCCTCCGCGACACCTATCAGGGGGCTCCCCGCGGGGTGCTCTTCGGCACTGGCGGTGGCGCCTGGCACTGCAACCTGTGGAATTGCACCGTGATTGACAACGATGCAGCGGAAACCTGCGGGGGTGTATACAGATGCCAGGCCTGGAACAGCATCGTCTACTGGAACAGAGCGCCTGAGTACCCCAACTACAATGGCGATGCAGGCCGCTTCTCGTCGCGTTTCACGAACTGCTGCGTAACCCCCATCCCGCCGGGTGTCGGCAACACGGCCTCTGCGCCCGCGCTCCTTTCACTGGAAGAAGGACGTTTCGCCGGATCATCGCCGGCCTTTGACTCAGGCTGCGGGGATTTCGTCAAAACATCGGTTGATCTGGACAACGTGGCGCGCACGAACAATGGCGCGGTGGACATGGGCGCCTTTGAGTACTATGCGCCCTGCCCCACCGGCCAACCCATACAGGTGGCCATGGCGGTGGACTTCCCCTGGGCCCCCACCGGCTTTGTGCAGCATTTCGAATCGCGGATCAAAGGTCCTGTGGCCGGCTACACATGGGATATGGGTGACGGAACCATCGTGAGCAACCAGGTACTGGTGGACCACGCCTATGCGGCCCCTGGCAGCTACGATGTCGTCCTCTCCGCCGAAGCGGGGGGCTTCACACTGACCGCAACCACCCGGGTGGAGGTATCCGCCATCATTTCCGCGCCTGGCTCCAATGGGACCACTCGTTTTGTCTCACTGAGTGGTGGCCATGTTCCCCCCTTCGCATCCTGGGCCGACGCGGCCACCAACATCCAGGCGGCCATTGACGTCTCGGCTCCGGGCAACCTGGTCCTGGTCACAAACGGCCTCTACCGGACGGGCAAGCGCGTGGTCCACGGCATGCCAACCCGCGTGGCCGTGACGCGTCCGATCACCGTCCGCAGCGTGAACGGACCGGACGTAACCGCTATTGAGGGGGGCAACCGCTGGGATTCGGACCCGGTGCGCTGCGCGTACCTGTTTTATCACGCGCGGCTGGATGGCTTCACGCTGACCAACGGCTGCACCTGGGCCCACGGCGACGCGCTGCGTCAGCAAAGCGGTGGCGGCGCCTTTTGCGAGACCGATGCGGTGCTGGAGGATTGCGCGCTCGTCGCCAACCACGCCTATGTTCAGGGCGGCGGCGTCTACGGCGGCGCCCTGCGCGACTGTCGCCTCCGCGGCAATGGATGCGCGCGGGCCACCGGGACCCCCTCCGGCAACGCAGGCGCCTTTTCGTCCACAGGGCGCGGCGGAGGCGCGTGCCGCTCCGACCTCCTGGGTTGCGAAATCCGCGGTAACGGCGCCGCGCTTGAGGGCGGCGGTCTGTTTGAATGCGTCGCCGTGGACTGCATCCTCGACGGTAACCGGGCAATCTCCTCTGACGGACGATCGGTCGGCGGCGCCTATGCATACACCCGGGGCAAAGGTGGCGCGGCCTATGCGTCAACCCTTACCCGCTGCGAGTTGACGGCCAACGAGGCCGGCGAGTATGGCGGCGCAACCTACAACTGCACGTTGACCTCCTGTCAACTCACGGGCAATCGCGTCGACGGGGGGTACCACGGCATGTCCGGTTCCTACGACTACGGTTCCGGCGGGGCAATCTACGGCGGCTTCGCTCGGCTGTGCATGATCGAAAACAACGAGACCAAAAAATACGGCGGCGGAACCTGCGACGCCGTTTTGGAGAACTGTCTGCTATCCGGAAACAGGGTTGCCGGCGAATCCAGTTCCTATTATGATCCCGGTGCAATCTTTGGCGCGGGTGGCGGGGCCTGCAGGGGCTCGCTGGTCAACTGCACCATCGTCGACAATGAAGCTCAGCTCCAGGGCGGCGGCGCGTACGCTGCCAATCTCATCAACTGCATTGTCTGCTACAACGCCAGTCCCTCGGGGCCGGAGATGCTTTCCTGCTCGTCCTCGAACTGCTGCTTCAGTGATCCCGGGCTCGCGGGTCGATACAATCTACGCCTGCTCCTCGGTTCGCCCTGCATCAATGCCGGCGACAACAGCCCCGTGACCTGGAGCAAAGACCTGGCCGGGAACCCTCGAATAGCCGAGGGCCAGGTGGACATTGGCGCCTATGAATTCAGCCTTTTGGGCGCATTCGGAACCCTGAATGCAATCGTCGAGGTGGCAAACGCCGTCGATGTCCTCAAGGGCTGTCCCATCGAGTTCGAGGCCATCGTGGAAGGCGTGCCCCTTGGTTACCTGTGGGACTGGGACGACGGCGCCTTCGACCTCAACACCTACAACCCCACGCATGCCTTTGCATCGGGCGGCACATACCGGGTCGTCTTCTACGCCTGGAATGCGACCCACGTCGCGTCGTTTCCGGTCGTCATCACCGTTGTGGATGTCGATGACCTCTACGTGTCTCCCTCCGGCGGGCACGTCTATCCCTTCGATACGTGGGAGCGGGCGGCCACCAACATCCAGGCCGCGGCGGATATCTGCGGCTCGGGCATGACCATCTTTCTGACCAACGGCCACTACCGCCTGGACGCAAGCGTCGAGGTGCGAGCCGGCTGCACGCTGGAAAGCGTGAATGGCGAGGAGGTGACGATCGTGGACGGCCAGGATGCCGTGCGCTGTTTCCATCTCACGCACAGCAACGCCGTCTTGCGGGGCCTGAGCATCACCGGCGGCAGGGCGGATCACGGCGCGGGTGTGCTGGCCGAGGGTGGGTTGATTGAAGACTGCCTGATCTATGCTAACGAAGCCACCAATTCGAGTTTCTCCTGGTCGTGCAGCGGACCGTTCTTCGCCGGTTATGGCGGGGGCGTGGCGATTGAGCGCGGCGTCGTCCGTGATTGCCTGATCCACAACAACCAGGCGGGGGACGGCGCTGGTGTCTATGCCGCGGCGGGCGCCTGTGTTGAAACCTGTCTGATCATAAGTAATACTTCGCACACTCCCTGGTACGAAGCTGCCGGCGGCGGCGTCTACTGCGACAATTCCATCCTCAAGCACTGCGAGGTTCGCGACAATGCCTCCTATTTGGAGGGCGGAGGCGTCTACTGCGTTGCTACCAGCCTGGTGGAGAACTGCATCATCGCGGGGAACTACGCATGGATGACGGGCGGCGGGGCGCAAGGATCACAGAACAGCACCGTACGAAACTGCGTGATTTTCAGTAACAAAGCCAGTATGGCAGCCGGCAGTTACCTGGAAAACTCAACCATGGAGCATTGCACCGTCGTGGGGAACCGATCTTCGAGCACCGGCGCCGGCCTGGAACTCTACCGAAGCAACGTGGTTCGCAACTGCATTGTGGTAATGAATGAAAATGCGGGCGATCCCCCCGTGCTTAACGTTCGGCATGTCGGTAACTCGGCTTCCAGCATCTCATACTCGCTGGTCCAGCCTTTGCAGGACGGCATCGGCAATATCGCGGAGGTTCCGCTGTTTGTTAATGCCACGAACGGCGACTACCGGTTGCTGGCCGGCTCGCCCGGCATTGACGCCGGCGTGAACCTGCCAGAGATCATGGCGGATTGTGAAGGCACCCCGCGACCGCTGGACGGCAATGGCGACGGGGTGGCGCGAGCGGACATGGGGGCGTATGAATATGTACATACCCATTACCTGGCAAAAGAGGGTTCGCAC
>RZZM01000739.1 GCA_009929845.1 Spartobacteria bacterium | reverse complement strand
GCCTACACCTACAATCCGGCGGGCAAAGTCGTGAACTATGGCGTCGACTGGAATCAATGGAGTGAAACCGCGGGATTACCACAAGGGCGCTCCCGTTTGGCCGCCGTATCAGTGGACGGCTACATTTACGCCATGGGTGGCGAGTACGTTTCGCCCAAAACCAATGTGTACCGCTTTGATGGATTCACCTGGTCGGAGATTGCCGGCTTGCCACAACCGCTTTACATGTTCTCCGCCACGGTTTACACCGGCACGATTTATACGGTCGGCGGATATAACAATTCGCAGAATGTTTCCAACGTGTATGTGTACAGTGGCAGCACATGGGGCAATGCGGCGGCAGCTATGCCGGTACGAATACATGATGAAGGCACGGCTGCGTGGGATGACTTGCTTTATTCCATCGCTGGTTACTCCTCCGTAGCGGGGGTAAACTCCAACATGTATAGCTATAATGGAACGGCATGGAGCGCAGCACAAGGTCTGCCCGTTCGCCGTCGCGTGATGGCCACGGGCGTTCGGTCGGATGGCATTTACATCGCCGGCGGACTGAATGAGTCGGGTGTATCGCAGACCAACGCCTACCATTTTGACGGCACGAACTGGATCGAGATTGCGGGCTTGCCTTTTGCCCTGAATAGTCCGGGCAGTGCAGTATTGAGCAATGACTTTTATGTGATCGGCGGAGGAAGCGCAACCGGCAGAGTATCCACGGTATCCCGCTTTGACGGCATGAATTGGACAGCAGCGCCCTCGCTGCCCACCAATGTCTATGGGCTGGCCGCCGCAACGCTTGACGGTACGATCTATTCCATCGGTGGGTATGGTTCCGGTTACCTCACCAATGTATACCGCTATCCGGCTCAGACGGAACTATCCGGTGCCGTGCCATCGTCCGGCTCCTATACAGGCAACTACCAGGTGGTCATCAGCGGCTTTAATCTGGGGAATGGCTCGGATATCACCAATGTGACCCTCTGTGGTTTTGCGGTATCGAACATCGACAGCCAGTCCGCCACGCAGGTCGTGGTCACCGCGGGTCATGCGACCGCCGGATTGCTGGGTCATATTGTGGTTGATTCCATCAGTTTCGGTCGCTCTATACAAAGTAATGCGTTCACCTATACGGCGCCCATTCTCTGTATCCTCGGCACAAACGACGCAATCATCGCCAGTGGCGAAGCCGCCAGCCTGGTCAA
>RZZM01000738.1 GCA_009929845.1 Spartobacteria bacterium | reverse complement strand
TTCCGTTTGCGGGTCCACCGCGTATTTGCGGTCAATAGAATGGTCAAACGTGAAACTGGCGCTAACCTCGGGCAGGATAAAGCGGCGCTTGTACTGGTTCAGCATGATCTCCTGGCCCTGAATCTGTTTATCCAGCGATTTCAATTCCTCGGCGTTCCGCAGGGCGTACTCGACGGCAAACGTTTCAAAGAGATCGACCTGCTCCTCGGTTTGCAGCATGCTCTCCAGCCGCGCATCCATGAATTGCATATTATTAGACGTCACCTGGATATCCACGGGCAACCAGTCTGTATTGATATCCACGCCCATGATCCGGTTGAGCGCAATACGGGCCGTGTTCACCGAAGCGCGCGCATCATTGACCGAGGCGCGCTGCGAAGCCGCCTGGGCCTCCCAGCGATAGACTTCTTCCGGACCGGAGGTCCCCACCTGGTAACGAATCCGGGCCAGCTCCAGGTTGCTCTGTGTAAGCTTCAGGTTTTCGAGTTCGATATTACTCAGCGCGCGCGCCTGCAACAACTGGATAAAGGCGTCGGCCGCGTCTTTCACAACATCCAGCCGGACTTTTTCCTGGTCAATTTCACTGCTCTCGTAACTGCGTTGGCTGGCGCGGTATTGACTGATGACCGGGTCGTTGTACAAAATCTGTGTAGCGGACAGCCCCACCTGCGTTTGTTCCTCGGCGGCAGAACCCATCGAAGCCTCCGCGGTATCGTTGTCGATTTTAGAGTAGCGCCCATTGCCCTCCACATTGGGGAGGAGGGAACTCATCGACTGGTTTTTCTGGGCCCGCGCGCCCTCGGTTTCGGCCTTTTGAATCGCCAGTTCCACGTTATGGTCCAGCGCCAGGGCAATCGCCTGCTGCACAGTCAGTTGTTCGCCCTTTTCAAAGGCGGCCTGGTTAATGATATCCGCGCTGGACAGGACCTCCAGCGACGGCGAATAGCCGATTTCGACGGCCGTTTTGGCGTTAAACATCAGTTTTTCATCCACCGGCATGGTCACTTGAAGATTTTCCGGCGCATTCCCCATGAAGATTTGTTCGATATTCAAGGCCAGGCGGCGCGCCAGGCGCTCGGAACAGTCCGGGGCCAGCGCGGCCAGGACGCCCAGTTGGACATCCGTATGGCCCATCAGCGAAAACGTCGGCAGCTTTTTTTCGTTGATGCCGTCGATCACCTGCTGCCATTCCGCCGCGGACAT
>RZZM01000305.1 GCA_009929845.1 Spartobacteria bacterium | reverse complement strand
CAAGCACTGGTTCACCCGAGCCATCCGATGGATTCTTTCTGCACGGGTTGCATTAAATATAACGAAACAGAAGTGGTAATTTGCTTCAGATATAGGGCGTGATATGAAAAAGGCTACTATGAAAAAGACTATGGGGTGTTGTCGTGCAGTTTTGTGTCTAGCGCTCGTCATTCAGCTTGGAGGAGCCCTTGTTCTTCCGGGATATGCGGGCACGCCAGTGTTGACTCTTTCGCCGGAGTCGTTCGCCGTTACGAATGTGCTGGGCGGGGAAACGGTGTGTGTGCTGAATCTGGGTAATGCGCCGGGTGCCGACGCTGATCTGAACATTGAGTTAAGTACGCATGACACGGGCCGCGAGCTGATTGAGGTGGCAACAGCGCCTGTGGAGCAGGTTGCGTCAGGATTCAGCCTTGATGCTGCGCGTCCGGGGGGTAGCTCAAAGCCCGGGCGCCTGCTGGTGCGGTTCAGCCCGGAGCTGCAGAGCAAACGCGGGAAAGATATGCGGGCCCTTACGCTGGCAGATGCGTTGCCCGGCATGCTGACGGTTGCAGAGTCCGCCACCATGATCGAGCAGGAATACGGCCTTGTCTCGGGATTATGCCGGGTGGAACTCCCGGAGCACGTTTCGGCGGAGCAGGCTCTTTCGGCATTGAACGGGGCTCCGGGCGTACTGTACGCCGAGCCGGATTACGAAGTGCATATCAACCGTGTGCCTGACGATGCGAGTTTCAGTGAGTTGTGGGGGTTGCATAACACGGGGCAGACAGGCGGCACGCCTGGTGCGGACATCGGGGCTTCGGATGCCTGGGATATTCAGACGGGCAGTCATGAGGTCATTGTGGCGGTGATTGATACCGGCGTGGACTACAACCATGAGGACCTGGCCGCCAACATGTGGATCAATACGGGGGAGATTCCCGGCAACGGGATCGATGATGATAGCAACGGGTACATTGATGATGTCTACGGAATCAACGCCATCACGGGCAGTGGCAATCCGATGGACGATCATAACCACGGCACGCACTGTGCGGGCACCATCGGGGCTGTGGGTAATAACGGCGTGGGCGTGGTGGGGGTGTCCTGGCAGGTGCGTATCCTGGCCCTGAAGTTTTTAAACGCGGACGGCAGTGGCTACATTTCTGATGCGATTACCTGTATCGAGTATGCGATCGCCAAAAAGGCGAAAGTGTTGAGCAATTCCTGGGGCGGCGGGGGCTATTCACAGGCGATGAATGATGTCATTGATGCCGCTGGAGCGGCGGGCATTTCCTTTGTGGCGGCGGCGGGAAACAGCGGCTCAAACAACGATGGGAGTCCACACTACCCCTCAAGCTACGATTCGGAGAACATCATTGCTGTCATGTCCACCGATCATGACGATCTGCGCTCATCGTTTTCCTGCTGGGGTTCTTCGTCGGTGGATATAGCCGCGCCGGGCAGCTCGATTCTGAGTTGCAAGCGAGGCGGCGGCTATATCAGTTTCAGCGGCACCTCAATGGCGACCCCGCATGTGGCCGGCGCCTGTGCGCTGCTTTTTTCGCAGAATCCGTTTTTGACGGTGGCGGGGTGCAAAGAGGCCTTGCTGAGTACGGTGGATGTGCCGAGTCCAGCGCTGGTGTGTGTCACTGGCGGTCGCCTCAACGTGGCACGTGCGCTGGGTGAGGCGAGTTCGGCATGGCTGAGTGTTACCCCGAACGCTGCGACGAATCTTGCCCCGGGAACAGCCACAAACATCACCGTTTCGTTTGTGGCGGGAGACTTGGCGCCGGGAACCTATGAGGGAGAGATAACGATCTCGTGCAATGATGTGTCGAATCCCGTGCAAAGTGTGCCTTGTATCATGGTCATCCTGGCCGATGACCTGCGTGTCTCGCCGAAGGCGGGACTTGATGTCGTGGGTTCGCAGGGTGGTCCATTCGTCCCGAACAGCTTAGTTTACACCCTGACGAATTGCGGAATGTCGGATATTGATTGGACAGCAACGAATCTGGCGGCATGGGTAGATGTCTCGCCAAGTGGGGGCACGCTGGATGCAGGCGGTGTCGCAGACGTTGTCATAGCGGTCAACACGAACGCCAACGGGTTGGCCATCGGAACATATATCGATACAGTGTTGTTCAGTAATGTCGTGAGCGGCCATGCTCAGATGCGGCCTGTCGGACTGGCCGTCAAGAGGATGTATTTTGTCAACGACGCTTCGACGAATCTGGATGTCTGGTGTACGGCGCCGGGCAACGACGCCAACGACGGGCTTTCGCCGACCTCGCCCAAGGCGACGGTTCAGGCGGTGTTGAACGCCTACGATCTGGAGCCCGGGGACATGGTGCGGATCGACACGGGCGACTACGGGCTGAATGCCAACATCGTGGTAGCGAGCCAGGACCAGGGCGCGGCCGGCAACCCGGTGGTCTTCGAGGCCTCGCCCTACGGCGTGACCTTTGATCGCAGTAGTATGGCCTCGGGCAGCTATGGCTGGCACATCAGCGGGGCGAGCTATGTCACGCTGCGCACTGCCGTGAGCGCGGCGCATCCGGGCGCGGCGCAACGCTGGATGCAGGTCACGGGGGGGTACGCTGGCATCTTTGTGGCGGGGACATACTGTCGGCTGGAGCGGGTGGATGCGGCGGAGAACCTCTACTTTGGCATCTTCATTGACGGAACCTGCGTCACGGTGGAAAACTGTCTGGCGCGGGGCAGCACCCACACCTCCGGCGGGGTGGGCATCTACATCGACTCAAGCTATGCTACGGTGAAAAACTGCACCATAGCGGGCAACACGAAGTACGGGGTCTATATCGGTTCGTATTCGGGTACGACGTTGCGCAACAGCATCATCTGTGCGGACGGGATGGGCGACTACGCGATATACCGGAACTCAACGAGCTATACGCTGAACTCGGACTACAACTGTTTCCACGCGGCCAACGGAGCCCTGGTGGGCTACTCGGGCGGGGACCGCGACACGCTGACCGACTGGCGGTTGGCCACGAGCAAGGACGCCAACAGTTTCTCGCGCGATCCAGGGTTCGTCGATGCCGTGGACGGGGACTACCACCTGGAGAGCAGCAGAGGCAGCTACCACGGCGGGGTCTGGAGCACGGACGGCGCAGACAGTCCCGGCCTGGACACCGGTTACGGAGACGCCGGGCTGGAGCCGGAACCGAATGCTTCGCCGCTACACCCTTCCAGCCGTGGGATGCGCAACCTGGGGGCGTACGGGGGGACCGAACAGGGCTCGCTGACGCCGCCGAACCGGCGGTTGCAACTGTACACTCCGCTGGGCGGGGAGAACTACCTGAACCAGGCGGCGCCGGTGACGATCCGCTGGACTTGGGCGGGGACGAATTGGCAGGGCGCGGACACGGTGGCGCTGGAGTACTCGGCCAACTCCGGAGGGACGTGGAATGGAATCGCCGGGGCCTCAGCGGTGGTGGCCACCGACGGGCAGTACGCCTGGGACATCTCAGGGCTGACGCCCGAACCGTTCTACCGGGTGCGGGCGACCTGCAACCAGGATGCCGCAGTCACGGATGCAAGCTCAGACGATTTCCGTATCGGGTCGCTGATCTTCTACGTCAACAATTCTTCAACAAACCTGGACGCCTGGTGTGTAGCGCCGGGGAACGACGCCAACGACGGCCTGACCCCCGCAACGCCCAAAGCGACCGTACAGGCCATACTGGACACCCATAAACTGGAACCCGGCGATACCGTGCGGATCGACACCGGCGATTACCTCTTGAGCGAAAATATTGAGGTCATGTCTAAGGATCAAGGCACGACCGACAACCCGGTGGTCTTCGAGGCCTCACCCTACGGCGTGACCTTTGATCGCGGTAGTACGGCCTCGGGCAGCTATGCCTGGCAGATCAGCGGGGCCAGCAATGTCACGCTGCGCACTGCGGTGAGCGCGGTGCATCCGGGCGCGGTGCAACGCTGGATGCGGGTCACGGGGGGGTACGTTGGCATCTATGTGGCGGGTCCACACTGCCGGCTGGAGCGGGTGGAGGCGACGGAAAACCTCTGTCGGGGCATAGACATCGACGGAACCTATGCCACAGTGGAAAACTGTCTGGCTAGGGGCAGCACGGACATCTCCATCGGGGCGGGCATCTTCGTCGGATCGACCTACGCGACGGTGAACAACTGCACCATGGCGGGCAACGCGAAGTACGGGGTCTTCATCGGTTCAACGGATACGACGTTGCGCAACAATATCATCTGTGTAGATGGGCCGGGGGCCTACGCAATCTTCGCGGTCTGGCAGACGCCGAGCTCGGACTACAACTGTTTCCATACGGCCAATGGAGCCTTGGTGGGCTCCTCGGGCGGGGACCTCGCCACGCTGGCCGAGTGGCGGACGGCCACGGGCGGGGACGCCAACAGCCTTTTGCACGATCCGGGGTTCGTCAATGCGGCGGGCGGGGACTACCACCTGGAGAGCACCAGAGGCAGCTACCACGGCGGGGTCTGGAGCGCGGACGACGCAGACAGTCCCGGCCTGGACACCGGTTACGGAGACGCCGGGCTGGAACCGGAACCGAACGCTTCGCCCCTGCACGCTTCCAGCCGCGGGATGCGCAACCTGGGCGCATACGGGGGGACTGAACAGGGATCGCTGACGCCGTCGAACCGGCGGCTGCGGCTGTACGCTCCGCGGGGCGGGGAGATTTACGTGAACCAGGCGGTGCCAGTGACAATCCGCTGGACCTGGGCGGGGACGAATTGGCAGGGCGCGGACACGGTGGCGCTGGAGTACTCGGCCAACTCCGGAGGGACGTGGAATGGAATCGCCGGGGCCTCGGCGGTGGTGGCCACCGATGGACAGTACCCCTGGGATATCTCGGGGCTGACACCCGAACCGTTCTACCGGGTGCGTGCGACCTGCAACCAGGATGCGGCGGCTACAGATGCTAGCGCCAGCGATTTTCGTATCGGCGGGACGCTGATCTTCTACGTCAACGACGCTTCTACGAATCTGGACGCCTGGTGTACGGTGCCGGGCAGCGACGCCAACGACGGGCTTTCGTCGGCCACGCCCAAGGCGACCGTGCAGGCGGTGCTGGACGCTTACGATCTGGAGCCCGGGGACACGGTGCGGATCGATACGGGTGACTATGGGCTGAATGATAACATCGTGGTAGCGAGCCAGGACCAGGGCGCGGCCGGCAACCCGGTGATCTTCGAGGCATCGCCCTACGGCGTGACCTTTGATCGCGGCAGTACGGCCTTCGGCAGCTATGGCTGGCACATCAGCGGGGCGAGCTATGTCACGCTGCGCACGGCTGTGAGCGCCGCCCATCCCAATGCGACGCAACGATGGATGCGGGTCACGGGGGGGTATTACGGCATCTATGTGGCGGGGACATACTGTCGGCTGGAGCGGGTGGATGCGGCGGAGAACCTCTACCGCGGCATCTTCATCGATGCAGCCTTCGCCACGGTGGAGAACTGTCTGGCGCGGGGCAGCACCCACACCTCCGACGGGGTGGGCATCTACGTCGGCTCAAGCTATGCAACGGTGAACAACTGCACCATCGCAGGCAACACGAAGTACGGGGTCTACATCAGTTGGCATTCAGGTACGACGTTGCGCAACAACATCATCTACGCGGACGGGACGGGGGACTACGCGATATACCGGAACTCGACGAGCTACACGTTGAACTCGGACTACAACTGTTTCCACGCGGCCAACGGAGCCTTGGTGGGCTACTCGGGCGGGGACCGCGCCACGCTGACCGACTGGCGGACGGCCACGGACGGGGACGTCAACAGCCTTTCGCGCGATCCGGGGTTCGTCAATGCGACGGGCGGGGACTACCACCTGGAGAGCACCAGAGGCAGCTACCACGGCGGGGTCTGGAGCGCGGACGGCGCAGACAGTCCCGGCCTGGACACCGGGTACGGAGACGCCGGGCTGGAGCCGGAACCGAACGCTTCGCCGCTGCAC
>RZZM01000304.1 GCA_009929845.1 Spartobacteria bacterium | reverse complement strand
GGAGACAGGTAATCCAAACTATTTATCTCCGATCCCGCCGGAGACGATTCGTCGGGAGGGTCATTGTCCTCAATGACTCAGGATGCTTAGGATGCTTAGGACACGCATTTTTGAACGTTTTTCGTTTGGAGACTTTACAGCTTAAACTTGACGCGTACATCAACTACGTTATATTGTATACGTAAGCATAAGAGGTGAAATATGGATAAAGTGCTATCTGCCCGTGTGGATGATTCTATTTTGAATAAGATTAGTATCCTTTCCCGAGAATTACATACTTCAAAAAAGAATGTGATTGAGTCCGCTATAAATCTATTCGCCAAAAAAGTGGAACAGGAGCTGAATGTTGATGTTTTTGATCTAACATGCGGGTCGTGGCAGCGAAGCGAATCAACTGATGAAACAGTTCAGGCGGCGCGTAAAGCCTTTCGGAATTCTATGACGAGGCATCACCAATGAGGGCTTTTATCGATGCGGATGTTTTGATATGGCACCTACGAGGTGAGACAAAGGCACACCGGTTTCTTCGGGGTCTTCGAGATAAAGGTGAGTATGAGCTATGGACAGGCGCCATGCAACGGGCAGAAGTTGTCTTCTTTATGCGTGAGAATGAAGTGGCTCCGACATTGCAGTTTCTTTCTCAATTCAAGACAGAAAGTGTAGACCAATCTATAATTGATGATGCAGGACTCTTGTTTAGACAGTGGAATCCAAGCCATGGCATTGATGCCAATGATGCCATTCTTGCAGCTACAACCAAACGATTTGGCGGGATGATTTACACCTTAAATCTTAAGCATTATCCCATGCGCGATATCATTGTTCGCCAGGCTTGGAAATAATGTCTTAGCAAACCGCGACGGCCCGACACGTCGACATTTCTCATTAACCGCCCTTGGACGCCACCGCATTGCAGATGTAGACCAATACAAATGTGGATTCCAGGCCGTTAACAGTGAAGATCATATAGAATCTTTACAACAAGCCTTACCGAAATCTATCCAAATAGAACAAACTGAGGCCTTAACAAACAACGGCCAACGCTTTGGCAGCTTTGTATTTAACTGCTCTTTTTAGGATAACCCCTATTAACAGAACCGGTTAAGCGTTCTATTATTAAGGTATCTCATTAAAACAACCCGATTACGCGAAAGAAACAGTATGACAGTAAAGCGCTTTACCTTGTTTACTAAAATATTTCTGCTCAGCACCCTGTATGGGCATGCGATTACGATTGGCCAGGGCCCTGCCCTGCAAAACAGCCTGGGCACGTCCACGGATAAACGGGGCACCACCTGGTATGAGGAATTCCAGGACTGGGCCGCCTCCGATATCCGGGCGCTGGATTACAATGATGACCAGTACAAATTCAACAACGCACAGGATACGAGCCGCGATATCGTCGCGTTTTATTCCCATGACGACGGTACCAATATCTATTTCCGTTTCGATTTTTTCGATATCGGATACCAGGACGAGAACAGCGAGGTGGATGTCTATGTGGCCATCGACTGCGCCCCCGGCGGTAATGACTGGCTGCCTGATTTCAGCGACACGAAAACAGATCACCCCTGGGAACTCTGCATCGGGGTCTATAACAGCTCCGCGGCCTCTGTCTATCATACCGATTGGACCAATTATGCGGCCACCGAATATGTGGGCAGTTACTGGCGCGCCGACCTCGATAGCGTGGAATTCGCGATCACCCGCGCGGCGATGCTTGATGCCGGATGGGACGGCACATCCGCTTTCTACATGCAACCCTTCACCTGTCGTGATGGCACCGACGGCGGGAACGGGGAGATCGATGGGCAGGCCAGCGACCTGGTCGATGTCATCGGGACCCTGGAACGGGGGAATGCCTCTTCCAATGGCTGGTACCTGGGCGCCATAAGCAGCGAGGCGGCCACCGGACGCGCTAAATACGCGGTGGTCGCCCATGCTAATCAGTCGGTGGCCCCCCAAAGCGGCACACAGGGTCATATCTACACCGACCGCACGGACCTCGACCTGCACCCCGGGTTCATCCGCATGCTGGATTCGGCGGAAATGCTCAACACCCCTGTCAACCTGCACATCAGCGGCACCCTGCTCATCTCCCTGCAATGGGCGCGGCAGGACCCGTCAGACGCGACCTATCCCGACCGCGACGGCCCCACCTTCAACAGCCGTGTGGCGGCGTTTGTCACCAATGGTCCCGGCTCACTGATCGGCGGCGTGCTGGCCGAACATATCATGCCCTACTTCGAAGGCGAGGTGAACCGGAAGAGCATCCAGCAGAACAGCGAGCTGATCGCTTCCATGTTCGGGCTCACGGAAAATGATATGCAGGTCATGCATACTCCCGAACGGGTCATTCGTTCCGATACCAACAGTCCTTATGTTTCGTCCTCGGGTCCGCTGGACGGCAAGACGTTCGCCGATATTGAAGCCAGCGGTTTTGCCGCGACCTATCTTGACGAGGTCACGCACCTGCACTGGTGGTTCTACGCCGACGAACAAAACAATCCGGGCTGGGACACCAACAACTGGGGTCGCTGGGCCGGCGGGCAGGGCAACGACGAAGAGACCTACCATCACAAGGTGCACAAGATCAACGGCGTCTACTGTTTCATGATCAACGACCGCGAGGATCAGTCCAAGTTCGGCAACACGGACGGCGGCATGGAACTGGACACGCGCTACACGCTCCTGGCCAAGGCCCTGCATCCCGATTCCTCGCAGTTGACACTGGTCTTCGACGACTGGGAAGCCTTCGCCGGGAATTCCTTCGCCTCCGCCACCCCCAACAACAATGCCGACCAGTGGCACAACACCCTGCGATGGGCCGCCAACCATCCGTGGATCGAACTGGTGAACCTCAAGGATGTGCTGCACTGGGCCACCAACGACAGCACATGGGTTGTCGACCAGGGGTATGTTTACGACAAGGGCATGCAAACCTACGAATGGCTCAAACACGCCTCCGAACACAGTTACGACCACTGGTACTACGGATTTACCAACAGTGGCGACCTGCTCGAGGAGTCCTTTTTTTCCCGCGTACCCTATGTGCACGAAAGCTGGGCGCCGGGCGGCATGAAACCCTACGGCGACATGAACACCACCAATTCCCTCATCCGTGACGCCTGGGACACCATCCAGGAAATCACGGCCACAAATCTCAAGGCGCTCGCGGAATGGGGGTACAGCGCCATGATCTACGAAACCGCATGGCACGATGAGAATGAGCCGGCGTGGTGGCCGCCCGTCGACAAACCCTGGCTCTCGTGGTCGGACGCCTACCAGTCCCGCAACTATCAAACCACCTTTGACCGCGCTGAAGCCAATTCCTACGAGGACGGGCTTCCCACCGATGACACCTCCGGCTGGGCCGTGCGCCTGCATGCCCATGTCCGCGACATGGGCGTGTTGAAGGCCGCCTCCGACTGGGTTGCCTCCGTCAAAAATGGTACGCAGGGTCCAACGCCGCTGGTATACGCGGCGGACCTTGACGATGACACCCTTGATGAATACGTCCTGTGCAACAACCGGGTCTTTGCCTGCGTTGAACGCTGGGGCGCGCGGCTGATCAAGGCCTTTGTGTACGACCCCGACCTTAACGGTGGCGACGCCCGGGAAGTCATCGGCGTCCCCATATCCAATCCCGCGCAGGAAAGCGAAAACGAGGATGCCGACAACAACCGTTGTTCCGCTTTCAAGGACCGTTACAACACCGGACTCAACGGCAATCATTATGTGGATATGGACTTCGCGGCGCCCCTTTCGCCCATACAGGGCTCCAATTCATGGACCTTTACTTCGCAGGACGGAAATATTACCAAACACATCACCTTGGCCGACGGCCGTGATGTGATTGTCGCCGAGTATACCATCACCACCAATGTCGGCGCCCTGTACACACGGCAGGGCCTGGGCCCCAACCAGATGGACCTGATGCTGCATGGCCACACCCATCTGGTCAAAGAGTTCGATCCTTCCTATACCGGACTGCGCAACACACAGGGCGGCGCGGTATACCTGGTCCTCGGGCATAACGTAGCGCTGGTTCCCACCAACATCGCCAACACCGGGTGGGAAGCGCGCGAACTGCCGCTGATCGAACAATTCGAGACCTGCAACACCGCAACCAACTTCTCCATCGCCCTCGCCTTCAGCCAGGCCTCCGCCGCCGATCTTGATGGCGACGGACTGGACAACACCAACGAATTCGTCCTCGGGACCAATCATGAGTCCGCCGACAGCGACGGCGACGGGATGCCGGATGGATATGAGGTAAGCTACGGGCTCATGCCCACCAACGCCGCGGACGCGGCGCAGGACCTGGATGGCGACGGCATCAGCAACCACGATGAATACATTGCCAACACCTGCCCGGACAGCTCCAACGCCTACCCGCATATTTCGTCCATCGTTTTTTCCCCCACCGGTATACAGGTACAATCATTCACCACACCGGACCGGCAGTTTGAAATCCTCTTTGCCGACGCCACCCAGGGCTTCAGCGACAGCCTCGACTGGAACACATTCAACAACACCAATCTATTGATAGGAACCTGGCTGGAAACCAACCATCTGGACAGCACCTTCACCTTTCTTGATGATTTCAGCGGCAACACCAGCGGAAACATTCCCGGCGGATCACGTTACTACCGCATCAGGATATCACTGCCCTGAACCAGAAAGTCGAAGCACCCCGGAGTGGGTGCAAGAACCATGGGCGCACCATACGCTTCGTTCACGAATTTTAAAAACCACGAAATGGACGAAAAAATTCGTGAAATTGGTGAAATCACGCCTATTTCGTGACAGGTTCACGCTTGGTGCGTGACAAGTCGTGATAAAAAATCCCCAAAAACCTGAAATCTCCAATCAAAAATCGAAAATCATCAATCTAAAATCCATCACATGCCCAAAAGGTGGATTTTCCGGCCGGAGGCGTCGGTTTCTTCGCGCTGGTAGATTTTTTCGTCCCATGAGATATCCGGACGACGGTCAAAGATCACCAGCCAGCCTTCATCCAGGCCCAATGTTTCAAGATACCCCGACAATTGCTCCAGGCCCTCTTCAACGGTTTTCGGGCCGCGCCACAGTTTGATTTCCACCGGATAACGAAATTCGTTGAGTTCCACGATTAGATCCATGCGTTTGCGGCCGGTCGCGAATTCGCGAACGATATGCCCCCCGCCATTGATGATGCGCTGCAGGAACGCCATCAGCACCAGGTGCGGCGCCGCTTCCTTGTACTCATATTTTTCGGTCCAGACATCGCTGTTCTCGCGCCAGAACTGTTGGAAATCCTGCATCATGGCATTCATATCCAGTCCGCCTTCCGGGGTTCCATAACGCTGCAGAACGTAAGGCAATCGAGCTTCAGCCATGGCTTCCTGTGATCGAAAGCTCAATGTCCGCCCAATGACTTCCGCATAAATCGGATTAGCCGGTTTCTTCACCCCGCGATCAACCGTGATTAAACCCAGATCCTGTACATACGCTAAATCATCCGACAATGGATCAATCACATCCGATTCGCCCAGCATCATCGGCTCGATTACCCGCTGTACCCGGCGCTCCTTCAAACGCTCCAGCAGACTGTCAATATGCGTTTCGCGCCGCAGAATGATGTTTTGTACCGCGTCTTTGGCCATAGACAACGTCAGTGCAACCGCCGGATCGTTTTTGGCAATTTCCATCACCATCTCACGGGCAATGGCATTCACCAGCCAGGGTTGTCCCTGTGTCTGATCAAATATCCAATCCACCACCTCAGGCGGAAATACCTGACTGGTCGCATCCGTATGTTGCGCATAAAGAAGAGCCACCTCATCACGCGTGAAATTGCGGATGGTCAGGGACTTTGTTTTGATATTGAACGGACTGGCCGACCCCAGTGTTTTTTTGCCATCACGAACCTGCGCCTTGTAATCACGCACATCCCGCATCCCCACCAGGGCCAGC
>RZZM01000737.1 GCA_009929845.1 Spartobacteria bacterium | reverse complement strand
GGGGGACAGGCTAAAGCCTGAACAACGAACGGCATGGGGTAAAACCCCATTGTAAATAGAGCTCGTTGTCCAGCCTTTAGGCTGCCACGCGCGGCGAGCCATGCACGCACAGGGGCGGCAGGCTAAAGCCTGAACAACAAACGGCGATGGGGTAAAACCCCATTGTAAATAAAGCTCGTTGTCCAGCCTTTAGGCTGCCACGCGCGGCGAGCCATGCGCGCACAGGGGGGACAGGCTAAAGCCTTCATATATTACGGCTTGCCAGGCAGTGACCCTCCCGACGGGTTATCCCCGCGCTTTTTTCTTTGCCGCTTTTTTGGAGGTCTCTTTTTTCGCCGTCTTCTTTTTTGTCGTTTTCCGGGGCGCGCTCTTTTTGGTGGTCTTTTTGGCGCTCTTCTTCCGGGGGACGCGGGTCTTTTCCGGCGCGGGGGATTCGGAGGGGGGTTGTAAATCGACGTTGAATACGGTGGTGACATCGCTGTCGGCCAGGCGCCGCCGCCGCCCGGCGCCGCGCGCGGCTTTTTCGAGCAGGGTGTCGGCCTGGGAGGCGAGGACTTCGCCGACCAGTGCGGACTGATCAATGTGGCGCAACGTGAAGAACAGTGCGGGCTCTTCATCGAGGCGGGCGCCGACGCCATAGAGGGTGGCCGCCACATGCTTGCACATCTTGGCCCAGTCCGGGCAACTGCACGAAAAGGATATATCGGTGGGTTGCGGGAACAACCCCGATTCCTTTTCAAAGAAAAGGGACTGCAAGTCGGCGGGAAATTTCCCGGCAAGCAGATCGCTCAGCGAGTGCAGTTTTTCTTTGACCTGGTCGGAGATGCGGGTGAGATGCTCCCGGGACAGCTGCGCGATTTTTACGTTGATCTCATAGGGTTTGCCGCGGGAACCCGCTACCAGGGCGTTCACTTTACCCGACGTGATTTGCAGATCGAGTACACACCCGGACCGCACATATGACCGTCCACGATCAAGGCGATAGGCATAGTCGGCGTATCGCTCGATGTTCTTGTTCCATGATTTGCCCCACCAACTTTTTGCGATAGTCTGGCCCGCAATCACAACCGGGGCCAAATCCGGATTCTTCTTCTTGAGTTTCGCGCTCATCGCCTCCGAGCGGGCTTGCTTTTCAGCCACGGTAACATAGGGGGCATAGCCATAGTCGTTATAGCGACTCCGGTATCTTCTCATGGTCGTTCTCCAT
>RZZM01000303.1 GCA_009929845.1 Spartobacteria bacterium | reverse complement strand
ACGGTGGTCGCTACGCTGGTCGAGGAAGAACGCTACGATTTATTTAATAGAGGACTACGGTATCCATTGATATTTGACGCGGGCGACGATATCAGCCGTGTGGTGGAGATGGACTTATGGGAACGAGGTGACGCCAAATGATACCGGATTTGCAATCGAGTATATTGTGTGACGATGTCCGCCAGGAGCGGAATGGGAAGTTTATCCTGATCGGGTTGTTCGACGCGATTGCCGCGCCGGCGTTTCCGGTGCGTTACCCGCGCCTGTTTATGGTCACGCGCTGGTGCAGCGGCGAGGGGGAGTTCACGCAGCGGACGCGAATTCTGAAACCGGACCAGATGTCGGTGCTGATCGAGGGCAAGGACATCCCGGTGCGGTTGCCGAGCGCGGAGGCGACAGCCACGAACGTCGAGGCCTTTTTGAATGTGGCCTTCGAGGAAGAGGGCAGTCACTGGATCGAGATTATCCTGGATGGCGATTTGAAGATTCGCTATCCGTTGCGCGTCGGCCAGACGCAGCATCCGGGCCAGGGCAATCAGCCGCCGCCGTATGCGGGGTGACCGATGCGCGGGGAGTTGGCGTAATTTCACGCTTGAGTTCCACCAGCTTCACGGTAGTATGGAGGAAGCATATAGAGAGGGCGCATTATGAAGACGCGTAAGGTTGTGATTGGACGCAGAGCGGGCCAGGGCATGATCGAGTACATTATCATCGTCCTGATTGTCGCGGTGGCCTGCCTGGTGGTGGTGGGGGTCTTCGGCACAAACGTGCGCAGCATCTATCATACGGCCAATGCCAGCCTGAAGGCCGGGCAGGCGCAGGACTCCAATTTTCATTCCACGGATGTTTCGGGAAACATCACCATCAACAACCTGAACGGAGATTGAACATGGCGCGCTATGCTTCACCCGGGAAAGCCAAGAGTTTGAGGAACGATGAAAGCGGGCAGGCGATGCTCGAGTATGCGCTGCTTACGGTCATTGTGGTCATCGCCTCGATGGCCTCGTACATGACCGGATGGATGCCAGGCATCCGTCAGCAGATTCATGATATATTGGCTGTAGTGAGTTTACCGTTTCCATGAAGACATATCCTTTTTTCTGGATGCGGAAAAAGTGAAAGCAATAACAGAACAAACAGGAGGAAGGCAGAGATGAGAAAGATGATTAACGCGCTGAGAAGCAAATCAGGCCAGGGTATGACGGAATACGTCATCATCATTTGTATCGTGGCGATTGCCTGTCTGCTGGTGGTCGGTGTATTCGGAACGAACATCCGTAATCTGTTCCATACGGCCAACGCCAGTCTGGCGCAGGGCCAGGCGCAGAACACCAATCAGCAGAATGATGGCGCGGCCGGCAATGTGACCATCAACAACCTGAACGGCAACTAATCCCGCGCGTCGGGAACAGGAAGTGACGCGGGTGTACGCGAATGCGTGCACCCACGCGCCTGCATTCTTTATGCTGCCGGTCAGTAACATCATTTGTGTGACGTATCTGCTGATAAGCGGTATTTTTATCGTTTATTACGACCTGCGTTTCAACAGCATCCCCAACTACCTGACGTACGCGGGGATTGTGCTGGGGCTGGTTTTGCTGGTATTCACGAGGCGGACGGACTGCCTGAACTACATCATGGCCTTTTTGATCGGCGGCGGGCTGTTTTATGCGATGTTCCTGTGCGGGTGGTTTGGCGGCGGCGATGTCAAGCTGGTGGCAATGATCGGGATATTGATGGGCAGCCGGTTCCTGCTCGATGCCATGCTGTACATGACCCTCGCGGGCGGGTGCATCGCAGTGCTGTATATTATCGAGCATCTCTACCACCGCAAACCGCTGCGCGGGGCGAAGATTCCCTACGGCACCGCCATCGTGGCCGGCGCCTATTTCACCTTGTTTAACGAGATCATGATATCCGCATGAAAAGCTGTCGTCATATCGTTGCGGCATTCGGCATGGCCGGATGGCTGCTCGCAGGCGCGCGCGCCGACCCGCTCGAATACCCCCACGGCAAAATCGTCACGCGCGTCAATATTCGTGGCAAAGAACGGCTGACCTGCCAACACATCTTTCACACCGCGGATGACGCCGATACCCTGTTTTCATTTTATGACGCGACGCTGGAGGCGTCGGGATGGAACCAGGTGACCAACACCTGCGCGGAGGCGAGGGAGAAGGGCCCAACGGAAGACTGCGGATGCGCGACATCCCCCGCGCGGCCCGATCCCGCGACGACCCGCCTGTACGCCAGGGACGATTTTCTTGTCGCCGTCAATGTCCAGTCCAAACCGCGCGAGGCCTCCCTCGCGCAATTGACCGTGATGATCCCCGGCGGCGGCGAGGTGCCCTTCCCGCGGCTGGATGACGGCACGCGGTTATACCCGTATGGCGACATGCGGCGATTTATGACCTGGGAGCAGCAGGGGTATGTCACCCACATGTATGAGCTGGTGTGTACGGACCCGCCGCCGCTGTTCCGTAACTATATGTCCCGGCTGATGGCCGACAATCAGTGGGTCCGGCATCCGGTCTTCCTCTTGCTGGACCTGCTGCCCGGATCGAATTTTGTCATGTTGTTTGAGAAGGATGTACGGCAGATATCGGTGATTGCCACACCGGAGAAAAACGGTCAATGGGCCTATGCCATCTTCATGAAAAACGTACGGAAGGCGGATCATGTCTGATAGGAAAGCAAACGTCGTATTTTTTGGGCTGGGACTGCTGCTGTTGGCGCTGTTGTGCGCGGGATGTGAAACCTCCTCCGACACCCCGTCGGGAATGAGCAACGGCGATGTGAGTGTGAACATGGATTTTTCGGGCGCCTACATCGGCGCATATTCGGGGAATCGCGTGGTGGAAAGCAAGTCACAGCCCGCGGGCGACAGTTGTACCACCAACTACACCATCACCTCCGAAATCATTGAGACCAATGACACGATCATTATCCTCACCCGCACCAATGAGTCCGTGGTGTGTACACAGGGCAGCGACATCAACGCCAACTTCACTACACTGAACCTCAGCGTATCCGGCAAGAGCGTTTCGCTGAGGGACAACAACGGGTCCGGCTACCAGGGGAGCATCGGCGACTACATCTACGACGAACCCTCCGGCGGTATCCAGGCAGGCGAGACCATCATCGAGACCCAGCTTAATTTTTCCGGCTTCGACCAGGGGTCGCAGCGCACAATTGATTTTGCCGGCACGCTCAAGGCGGTGGCCTTGCGGGAAATATCCGGCGAGACCTCGATCAGTAAGGACGATGGATCGCAGAACAGCGGGATCAGCGCCTCCCATGACTTTTCCCTGACGGCCCAGAACGCGCAGTATGTGCTCGAAGGGCGTTGGCAGGAGCATGGCGGGCGGTCTTCCAACGCGCGGGCGACCGCCCCGGCCTCGGGCGGCTCGATCAGCATGCAGACCACTTTTTCATCAAATCAGAACAGCGACACAAACAGGAATGATTCAACCAACTAACGGGAGAACAGAGGATGGATAAACGATTGGCCATGCTCATCGCGGTTGTCATGGCGGCCATAGCGGCGGCTTTGATTTATGGATATACCGGCAAGGTGAAAAAGGACGCCTACCAGGGACTGGACCGCATCAAGGTGCTGGTTGCCAGCCAGGAAATCAAGGCGGGAGACAAGCTCAATGCGCACAATGTGGCCTTTGATGAATATCCCACCAAGTATGTGGGCAACCGTGCGATTGATCCGCAGCAGGCCTACGACGTCCTGGGCGCAACCGTGCTCAACAACATCCAGAGTACCCAACCCATTTTCTGGTCGGACCTGCAACCACAGACCCTCGGGCAGCACTACGGACTGGCGGACATCATCGAAAAAGGCATGCGCGCCTTCACCATTCCGGTGACCGATACCGCCGGTATGGCCGGGATGCTGCGTCCATTGCAGCGCATCGACCTGATCTTTACCTTCGATATCAACCAGTTCTCGCCGAAAAGCGGCTCGACAGGTTCCACGGAATTGCCCCCCGCCTACGACCCGGCCAACCTGGACCAGATGCGTCAGCACTACATACGCAGCTACATGAACGACCAGGGCGGCGGCGCGCAGGGCAAACGCAGCGCGGTGCTCTTCGAGAACATGCTGATCATGGCCGTGGGCAACCAGGCCCCCGCGCAGGGCATTGTGCCGGACCTGAGCGCGCCCACCGGCAAGGGGGCCAGCCTGGACGGCAGCGACCAGACGCCCGCCGGGTACAACTCCATCACCCTGGCCGTCACGCCCGAGCAAGCCAAGATTCTCACCTTTTGCATGGGCGAGGGCATCATGAATATCATGTTGCGGCGCACCGGAGATGAAACCCTGGTCAATGACGACGAAATGGTGACCTACTCGACCGTGTTGCAAACGATAAAAGATAAAGGGAAGCCCAAAAATCCCATTACGACCAAGACTCCCTGACAGGCAGGTACATAATGAACAGGAACATAATGAAACGGCTACTCCTTGCGGCGATGTGGATCGCGGTGGTTGGCCACGCGGTCGCGCAGAAAAACGATTCGCTCACCCTGTATATCGGCGAGCAGAAAACCCTCACGACCTATGCGTCCGAGGATATTTCCGTAGGGGCCGAGGGGGTGGTCGATGTCGCGGTGCTGCCTAACAATGCCTTGCTCCTGACCGGACTCAAAGAAGGGCAGACGGAGATTTCCCTCTGGAATGAAAGCGGCATCACGCGGACGTGGCAGGTGGAGGTGGTCCCGGATCTTCACCGGACCGCCGACGCCATCAAGGGCCTGCTGGCGGACGTGGAAAATATCCAGGTGCAGGTGATCGGCGACAAGATCATCATGGACGGCAAGCTGCTGACGAAAGGCGATTCCGAGCGGGTCGCCAATGTTGCCAACGCGTTCGGCGAGAAGAGCATTGTCAACCTGACTACGCTGGACCGCGGGCCGGAAAACGCGCTCATTGAAGGCTTTATCAAAAAGATGGCGGGGGTGGACACGATCGAGGTGAAGATCACTGGCAGTACCGCCTACCTGACCGGATATGTGCTCAACAGCGATGTTAAAACCAGGGTGCTGGAAATCGCCAAGATGCAGGTCGAGAAAGTGGTCGATCTGCTGACGATCCGCGAGGTGATGATCGACACGGAAGTGATGTTCATCAAGATGACCAAAAGCAAAAGCAAGAATGTCGGCATCAATCTGCTCAGCGCCGACGGGTCGTATTTTTCGCCGAGTTTCAATCTCAACGGCCAGCAGGCGCGGGTCAATAACACCTGGAGCACGCTGGATATGTCGATCGATTGGACGGTGAACATCATTCCGCAGTTGAATATCATGTTCGGCAACGGCGACGCCCGAATGTTGGCCCGTCCGCACATCACTACCAAAAACGGCGAGAAAGGATATTTCCAGTTTGGCGGCGAATATTACTATGAAGTTTCCGGCGTGCAGGTGGCGGAGCTGCAACAGATTCAATATGGCCTGATGCTGCAGGTCCAGCCGCGCTTCGGCAGAAACGACGAGGTCATCAATGACCTGCGCATTGACGTGAAGTTGCCCGTAAATACCGCCGGGAGCGAAAAACTCAACCTGGAAACCTTCACCTCGGAAAGCTCCGTTTCGTGCCGGCTGGGACAGAGTATTGTCCTCTCGGGCCTGGTGCAGAATCTCCGCAATATGCTGCGGCAGCGTACCCCCATCCTGGGCGATATCCCCATCCTGAATCTCTTTTTCGGCAACACCTCCCAGCAGGATTCCGATTCGGAACTGGTGGCTATCATCACCCCGCGCGTCACCAATCTGCACAGCGCCGAGCTGATGCAGCCGCTCGAAGAGCGCAAGGCCGAGCCTGAAATTATCGTGAACAAAATTGATGTGCTTATCGAGGAAATAGACTGAGCGACGTACCATGGCCTACTTATTACATCCAGACGGAACGACCACGGACATTGATTTCATCAAGGACCGTCAGTTTGCCACATTGGGAAAAGGGGC
>RZZM01000736.1 GCA_009929845.1 Spartobacteria bacterium | reverse complement strand
TGCGACTCCTGCATCACCCCAAGCTGCCCTACAAATCCAAAGGCGTTGGTTAGCGTCTGTTGCGGGACGATTTGTTCTCCAAACGGGAGGTAGAAGCTTGTGTTGAGTAATGCGCCCGTTGTCCCTGTTAGTTGCCGTGCGCTACCCCGTGCATCATAATGATAATAACAGGTCAGATTATTGCTGGGCATGGTACAGCTTGCCAACCCCAACCCATGTGCATATTGCGCTGTATGCCCAAATGAATATTCCGAAATCACATGCCCCATGCCAGTTGGATCGAGAAGATAGTCTGTACGCGCCCCATCTTCGACTTTTGCTACCCGACGCCCAAGCGCATCATATTCATATCGCCAGACACCCTGGGGGGTAACGGCATTGGTCAGGCGATTCAAGCTGTCATAACTATATACCCACGCATTTGTTCCATCATCGCGACTGACCAGGTTTCCGTCCTGATCATACGACAGGTTTTCGGGACCCACCGATGTATACTGATCCATAGTGTTGGCCGCATAGCGCGTTGTTGCGCCATTGATGACCGTCAGCATTCGATTCCCGTCATTGTCATAGGTATAGGTTAATGATTGATCAGGAATGTTTGTGTCAAAGGTATGGAACTCAGCGCTTGTCAGTTGTCCGGCGGCATCATACCGATTGCTCCAAAGGCCCTGTTGCGAGCTGATGACGGAAGGCCATCCTTCATCATTGTATTGATAGTTGTAATAACTCAGGAAAAGATCATCCGGCTTATAATGAATAAGGCCCGCGATTCGGTTTGCTATGTCATATGCGTAGACCGTGCGGACGCCATTACCCCGGTATGCTTCGATAAGCCGACCCGCCACATCGTAATCGTAACGAACAATTAATCCCGCGGCGGCATCCCTTAATTCATACAGCCGCCCGACTGAATCGTAGGAATAATTGACTTCAAATCCCTCGGACGTTCTCAACTGAGAACGTCGGCCACCCGTATCATAACTCAGCCTGAGCCATTTTCCATCAGGCGCGATCATATTAGTCAGCCGATCAGCCCCATCATATTGATACACCACACGTCCCGAATGATTCGAGGCCGTCACAAGATTGCGATGTCCATCATATGAATAGGAAGATCGCAATCCATCTGAGGCCGACCAGCTTGTCAGCAGGCGGGCTCCATTATAGGTTGAGAGCGCGGTTTGCCCACGTCGATTACTCCATTG
>RZZM01000302.1 GCA_009929845.1 Spartobacteria bacterium | reverse complement strand
CGTCATGGCGTGTCCGGCCCAGTTGGTGGCCCCGGTCACGACTTCGCCCAGCATGATGGAAATGGCCGCGCTGCCGCTCAGCGGTCCGTCGTTGGGGGTATAGGTGATGGTCACCGTGCTGCCGCCGCAGTTCTCCGGCGCGGCAGGCGTCCAGCCCACGTTTGCCCCGGAACCGGCGTTCACCGTCACCGAGTAATTGCCGCCGCCGTTGTTGTCCCATACTTCACTGCCGTCGGCCTGGACGCATACGGCGTATTCAATGATCGTGCCGCCCGGGAAGGACCCCAGGTTCACATGCCATCCGTCGTATCCGCTGATGGAGGGGTCGTCGGACATCACGGCGTTGGTCCAGCTTGTGCCGCCGTCGATCGAGTACGCCACGAAGGCGTTCGTCGAAATGCCTTCAGGACCCGCTTCGGTGTTGATCCACAGGTCTTCGCCCGAATCCAGTTCCCCGGAAGGCGGCCAGTGGTAGGTGTTGTTGATGAACAGGACGGCTCCGCCGCCGGCGACAAATATCTTGGATTCCTTGCCGTCCAGGGAAAAACTGATCCTCCCGCCGCTGACCGTTACGGTTTCGCCGGGGTTGAGGACGTTTTCGAAGGAGGCGCCGTCCGCCGCGTCCACTTCGGGATCAATGGTGCGCGAGCTGTCTGATGTGTTGAAGGCCACCAGCGCTTCTTCATCGTTGTAGACCCGGCTGAATGCGTAGGCCCCGGCGCTGCCTTCCTGCCAGCGTTCGGTGAAATCGCCGCGTGTCAGGCTGCGATACGATGCGCGCGCCGCGTTCAGCGCGGCAATGTGGTCATACATGGAGGAGGTCCCGCCGCTGAATTTGTCGCCAGAGGCCGGACCGGGCTGGAAGCCGCGGTCAAACATGCATTCCCGCTGGTGGTCGCCGTCGCTGTTGTCGCCGCTGGCGCTGCTGCCATTCCAGTGCCCGCCCTGGTTGAAGGCGTGTTCCGTGCCGTAATACAGGCAGGGAACGGGCAGGCCGGTGTAGAGCCACGTCAACGCGGGTTTCATCATCCACGCGACATGCCCGGTGTCGCCGCCGATTTCCAGCGCGATGCGGTTGACATCATGATTGTCGATAAAAGCCACCAGGCGGTTCGCGCCCTCGCCGTACTGGCTCATCGCGTCGCGCGATTGTTTCAACTGTCCCGTCCATGCGCCGTCCTTGAAGACGCTCTTGATCGTGTTGGCCATCGGGAAAAAAAGCGCGGAGTTGAAGGAGTAGCCCTCGTCCTTGCAATAGCTGGCCAGGGCATTGTTGTCGTATGAAAAATATTCGCCGAAGAGGATGAAATCGCTTTTTCCGATAGAGGCGGCATACTTGCGCATATCGTCGGCCCATTGTTTGATCCAGTCGTATTCCACATGCTTGATGGCGTCCACCCGGAACCCGTCACAGTCCGTGGCGGCAATCAGGTTCTTGAAGGCCAGATCCAGCTCCGCCTGCACGTCCGCGCGCTCGGTGGCCAGATCGTCGGTGCCCTTGAACTGCCCCAGCACATTTTCGGGGTAGGCGTCCCAGTTGTTGATCGTGCCGTTGTTGTGGAACCAGTCCAGTCGGTCGAACGCGCCCCGGTGCCGCAGACTCGAGTTCCACCAGGTGTAGGTGCCATTGCCACTCGGCCAGTACCATTTGTCTTCGTCGCCATTGGGCAGTCCGGCTAAATCCGCCATGTGATTGATCACCACATCCAGAACGACATAAATCCCGCGCCCGTGACAGTCGTCGATCAGGTCTTTCAATTCCTGGAACGTGCCCATTACCGGGTCCACCCGCCAGAAATCGGTCGGATGATACATGTGATAAGGTGTGTAGCGCGTATCTTTGCCCTGCGCATTCATCTGCACCCCGGAAATCCAGATCGCGTTGACCCCCATGTCGTCCAGGTAGTCGAGCTTCTGACGCAACCCCACCCAGTCGCCGCCATGATGATAATTCCGGTTGTCCGGATAACTCCGCGTGCCCACATACCAGCCCGAACGGCTCAATCCCAGCTCGCTGCTGGTGTTGTTGCCCGCGTCCCCGTCATAAAACCGGTCCGTAAAAAGCTGGTACATATTGATATCCCGCCAGTCCGCCGGACTCGCCTTGTAACTGTAACTCGGATTCCCATCCCGCCGCGACACCAGCAGGTAGTCATCCTGCGCCGCCGCCGGAAGCGCCAACACCCCCGCCACCATCAAAAATACGAAGAAAATAACCGATTTCTTCCAGTTTGTTGTCATACCATCACTCGCTTTCCTGTGTGTTTGTTCCCATACATTCGTTTGCTTTTCCATTTGCATACCTCCTATAATAGTCCATTCCCTAAATTTAGTAAAGCGTTTTAATAAAATTTTTACTTTGTCGCTGCAAAGTGATGTCTCCATGGGCTTTCTCTTGACGTATCCCCCCTTGATCCGCTATCCTCCATCCATTAAAGCGCTGTTTCAAGCCAGTATTCGCGGGTGTGTGCCCGAGCTGATTGAACAGCGAATGCTTATATGTGAGGAGGAGTAATGAAGAAGAGACATGCACAATACATAATGGCGGCGCTGCTGCTCGGCCTTGTGACCGTCAATCAAACCGTCCACGCACAGGGTTCGCTCGATCCAGCCGCCGCGCCGACGCCCACAATGAAAACACTCGATCAAGTCGAGCCGCGAACGGCCATCACCAATGTGCCGATCACGATCAGCGCTCCCGGTTCCTACTATCTGACCGGCAATCTGTCGGGCGGTGGCATTTCCATCACGACAAATGATGTGACCCTCGACCTGATGGGCTTTACCCTATCGGGAAGCGGCAACGGTATTGCCATTGGGGGCGCCTTTGCCACGCCGCTACACAATATCGTGGTGCGCAATGGCGGCATACGGGAATTCTCGACGGGCATAGCCATCACATCCCTCAAAGATGGCCTATTTGAACAGCTTCGGTTACAGGGAGTGTTGAAGGGGATAGCCATATCAAGCAAGGCGGAGGGGTGCGTTTTTCAGCAACTCATCGTGGACGACTGTCAGACCGGAGTTGATGCGCAAACATTTGGAGAATGCACATTCAAGGGCAATACCATTCGTGACAGTGTCATCAGTCACGCTTCCACTTGTGGCATAAGATTGGACGACCAGGGAGCGAGCGGAAACGTTTATCACAATAATATCATCGAAAATGTGAAGATAGACCAGAGTTATTCCGCTATAGAAATCCTGACATCAAATTACGGTTCCATGCGGGGCAATGTCATCCGATCCTGCACGACGTATTCCGCGTATGGCATTTCGTCCTCAGGGGCCAATGGCACACTGGTCGAAAAAAATATGTTTGTTAAAATTCCAGACATTATCTCAACAGTCGCGGTGCAATTCGCAGACTACACAACGAATAATCTTGTAATTGCCAACGTCAGCATAGGCCACGATAACGGCTATGTTTTTAACGTGCCGGACCACAATACCTGGGGCCCGATCGTCACCAATAAAGGCGCGCTGCCCTCGACGGGGGACGCCGCGCATCCATGGGCCAACTTCATGTATTGAGCGTGCCTGACACCTTGCGGCGCTGGGCGAAGCATGAACGTCTGCCGGTGAGTCGCTGAGGACCCGCCTTCATTTATTGTTTACATTCTACACGTCATGCGATCAGAACGGCTGCAACAAATGGGATTGTCACGGATGGCGTTATGATTTACGTTTGCGCCATGGAATGGATTAGCGGGTTGTTTGAGTATACGGGCTATGCGCAACTCTTTGCACTGAGTTTTCTGGCATCAACCGTGCTGCCGGTTGGTTCAGAGTGGATGCTTGCCGCCATGGTCCTGAATGGCGCTTCTCCGCTTTATTGTGTGCTTATTGCCTCGGTGGGCAATTATCTGGGCGCCTGTACAACCTATCTGATCGGACGCTGGGGGGCCGTATTTGTTACCCGGAAGGTGTGGAGAATTGACGAGGCACAGATGCAACGCGCCATGATGCGATATGAAAAGTACGGTTCCTGGTCACTCCTTTTGAGTTGGGTGCCGGTTGTAGGTGACCCACTCTGCCTGGCGGCCGGCATTTTTCGTGTCAATCCAATGTGGTTTTCGCTACTCGTCTTTACCGGTAAATTTCTGCGGTATGCGGCACTGGCGTATCTGGTCAGCTGATCGATGGTCGATGCTCATGGGGTGAAGGTTGCACATTATGGATTGATGAATCAGAAAGATGAGTTTACTCTCGAAACAATCCAACGATCGTGGGCCTGATTCGAGAGTAAATGGATTGTTATTCGCGCTTGTGCGCTATTTTAAAGCTCAATGCTGCGGTTCGGGGCATGACAAACGGATGGGTTTTGGGTAGTGTTCTCCATAGAAATTTAACAGGGATGCGCCGATGAAAATATGTTTGTCTGTCATGATGTGTTTCGGGATGTTCGCCCACTTCTGCCGCGCGGATATCGCCGGTTGTCCACTGTTGCCGGCCAATAATATCTGGAATGCGCGGGTCGATTCGCTCCCGCTCGACGCGAATTCCGCCACCTATGTCAATACGATCGGGGCCAGTGAAAACGTCCATGCGGATTTCGGTTCCGGAACCTGGGCCGGGGGACCGATCGGTATTCCTTATACTGTCGTTCCCGGAACGCAGGCCAAGGTGGCGGTCTCGTTTACCTATGATGATGAGAGCGACCCCGGACCCTATCCGATTCCCCCCGACGCGCCGATCGAAGGGGGACCAGGCAGCGACGGCGACCGCCATATCCTCATCGTCGATCAGGATAACTGCCTTCTCTATGAACTCTTTTACGCCTTTCCCCAGCCCAACGGTTCCTGGCAGGCCGGGTCCGGCGCGATCTACGACCTGAATTCAAATGCCCTCCGGCCCGCGGGCTGGACCTCCGCCGACGCGGCCGGCCTGCCGATCCTTCCCGGACTCGTGCGCTACGACGAGGTGGATGCCGGCGAGATCACCCATGCCATCCGCTTTACCGCCCCGCAAACCCGCAACACCTATGTCTGGCCCGCGCGCCATTACGCCTCCGCCCTCACCGGCGCGCAGTATCCCCCCATGGGACAACGCTTCCGCCTGAAAGCCGGCGTGGATATCTCAGGCTACTCCCCGGAAATTCATGTCATCCTCACGGCCCTGAAACGCTATGGCATGATCCTTGCCGATAACGGCTCGTCCTGGTTTATCTCCGGCGCGCCCGATGAACGCTGGAACAACGACCACCTGCACGAACTCCATCAGCTCCGCGGCTCGGATTTCGAGGCCGTCGATGTCTCCTCCCTGATGCTCAACAGCAATTCCGGTCAGGTGCAGGACCCGCCGCAACCACCCGCCGCGCCCACCGGCGTGAGCGCCTCCGACGGAACCTACAGCGACCGCGTCCAGGTCACCTGGAACAGTGTTTCCGGGGCCACCTCCTATGAGGTTTGGCGCCGGCAGCCGCCGACCGACGCGGTGAGGATCGCCGAAAATGTGACGGCCACTTCCTACGGCGATACCACCGCGGTGGCGGGCGAGTTCTACAATTACCGGATCAAAGCCGTGAATGCAGCCGGTACCAGTCCACTCAGCGATATGGACACCGGCCATCGACGCGTTGCGGGCGGCGTTGGATTTGTGGCTGACGATTATGACGGTGACGGCCACGCTGATATTGCCGTCTTCTATCCTTATAATGGCGCCTGGTATATCCGCCTTGCCGACGGAGGGTCCGAAACCGTGTCCCTGGGCGACGCGAATTCATTTTCCGCGCCCGGCGATTATGACGGCGACGGCGTGGTCGATCCCGCCGTCTACAGCAACGGCGCCTGGCGGATACGCCTGAGCGACAGTGGCGCGTTGCGTACGGAAGACTGGGGGTGGTCCGGGGCCATGCCCGTGCCCGGCGACTACGATGGCGACGGCGAGTCCGACATCGCGGTCTATTGGCCCGACACCGGCAACTGGTACATCCGGCAGAGCAGCGACGGCGCGGCCCGCGAAGTGAACTGGGGCTGGTCCGGCGCTTACGCC
>RZZM01000301.1 GCA_009929845.1 Spartobacteria bacterium | reverse complement strand
GATCAGTATTGGCAACTTCTTACCGTCCGCGCCGACTACCTTAACGCCGACTGGAACCTCTACTGGAACAACGAACCCATCCTCTGCAATCTTGGCTTTGCCGACCCCGCCCTCCGCCAAATGGCCCGCCTCTCCATCGAAGGCGGATGCTCTACCGGTGATCACCTCGACGACCTGTCCGTCAGCGCCCAGAAACCCGATTCGATCGATTCCGACGCCGACGGCATACCCGACAGTATCGAGGATGCCAACCAGAACGGCAGCGTCGACCCCGGTGAAACCGATCCCTACTGCTCCGATACCGATGCCGACCACATGATCGATGGCGTCGAACTCCTCTTCGGGTTCAATCCCGCCTCCTCGAATGCCCTTCCGTGCATCCCCTGGAACACCGGGTTTGAACCCGCCGAAGACTTTGTCCCCGGCCCCCTCGATGCGCAAAACGGATGGATGGCCTCTTCCTCCGTTGTCGTGCAGACCACCGAAGCCCGGCAGGGCGAACAGGCCATTACCCTGCAAAATGATCCCGAAGGCGCTGAAGCCCTGCTCTACCTCGGCGGCTTTCCCGAAAAAATCGCGTGGGTCGACTCCTATGCCAAACTGCGGCCCGGTCGACTTCCTGATCCGACCACCCTCACCAACGCCTCCCTGATCGTAGCCCTGAACCCCGAGGCCCTGCTCTGCGCCTGGAACAGCGCTGCATCCACCTGGGTTATGACCCCCCTCCAGCGCCAGGTTCATCCCGACGAATGGACCCGCCTCACCTTTCGCCTCGACTATCACCACAGAACCTTCGACGCCTATATAAACAACATCCGCGTCTTCAAAAACATTCCATTCGCCGACCCCTCCATGCGCTACCTCGGCCGCCTCGCCATGATCCAACCCCCCGCCTCGCCCCTCTCCGGCGCCCCCCGTTGGGACGACCTCGCCGTCACCACCACAGAACCCGACCTGCTCGATAACGACGCCGACGGCCTCCCCAACACATGGGAACGCCTCAACAACCTCAACCCCGAAGACCCCGCCGATGCCCTCTCCGACACCGACGCCGATGGCCTCACCGCCCTCGAAGAATACCACGCCGGAACCAACCCCAACAACCCCGACACCGACGGTGACGGAGTAGGGGATTATGAAGAAGTCGTCCTCGCGCTGAGCAATCCGTCCGTGGCTGATTTCGGCGAAAGTGCTGTCCTGCTCTCTATCAACGAAGCCGATGCCACCAACCACCTCGGAACCTGGACCGTGGAAGGCCCTTCCATCTACGCCCGTGAGCGCAACGGCTATCTCGAATACACACTCAATATCGAAAACGCTGGGACCTACGTCCTCGAAGTCGAAGGAACCCAGCGCAATCCCCTCACCGCACAGAAATGGTTCGAGCTGCACCTCGCCGTCAATGGGCTGGCCTGTGGAAAAAACTGGCTCGAAGCGCCCTATGGCACCCAGGGAAGCGTCTGGTTTTTCCTCCCGCACCTCGAAGCGGGCGCCCATTCGCTCCGCCTGCGCTGGAAAAACATTGATCGCAACACCTTCCTGCAAGTCAATGCCCTCCGTCTGCTGGACGTGACCGGACCCGATGCCAACAACAACGGCATACCAGACTGGCTCGATGCCCGCCGTGAGAATATCGTATCCGCCAACGACCTTGCCGAAACCTCCATCATCTCCCCGGTATGCCTCGAAGGAATAGTCCATTTCCCCGACATGCTCAGCGTCATCGCATCGCACATCCCCGAAGGGCAAACCAGCGGCGTGGCGTCGGTACACGGCGGCATCGGCAAAGCCTGGTATGCCAACATCGAACTCGCGCCCGACGAAACCACCGAAATCACCATCACCGAGGCCAATCGTCCCGACCCCGAAATCATCCCCGTCACCTGGACCCCGTTGAACCTCCTCACCATCGCCACCAACCGCCTTCAAATCCGCCTTAACGATGCCCTGATGCCCGTCGCCCATCCCGAAGGTGTCGAAGAAGGAACCACCCACATCCAAATCCAGGGCCTCACCAACTGGAATATGGCCGCCACTGACGCCATACCCTTCCGCTTCACCAACGAAGGAATCTTCAGCGTGATCGGCGCCTACAGCATCGGCGCGATCACCACCACCGCCACAGTGTCCGTCGAAGTCGTCAACGCCTTCTTCAACGGCAACCCCAATTGCGTGGCAGGATACACCCGCACCTGGGAATGCCCCAACATCCCCGAATCCGCCGAGGTCGCCTGGGACGATCATCTCGACGTATCCATCCTCGACAAGACCGAAACCGCCGTCACCTTTTCCCTTACCTCGTGGATGGATGAAACCATGCGCTTCGTCGCACGCCTCGGGAATGACGGCCCCATCCTCGACCACGCTGAAGTCACCACCATCTACGGCGATAATGGCTCCTACTGGAAAGTCATCCATACCTTCGCCGATGGCAGCCGTATGGTCGAAGTCAAACTCAGCCTCGGCAACATCCCCCCCGATCTCGTCGTGGAACTCAATATCTTTGTCGGCGGCGTCACCTTTGACGATGGCGCCATCGCCCGGCAACTCACCGCCACCGACTTCGACGAAAACGGCATCTATACCTACCGCATGATCCAGTCCGCCGACTCGAAAACATCGGTCTGCCATACCACGGAGTATTTTCAGAACGGAATAAGCATTACGGAGTAAATAGAATGAATGGTAAAAAAATCACTTGGAAAACAATAACACTTGGCTTCCTGATCGCGCTCTTGGCGACTTCTCCTGAAGCCTGGGGACAACGACCAGGTACCAAAGGGCAGGATGCTAACAACAACCCCGTTTGCCTGTCGTCAACAATATGTGGCTGCCCGGATGCAACAGGCCCTGGCAATGGCTGTGTATGGGTAAATATTTCCATGGGGCAGGAAGCCCCGGATTCATTTATACCTAACGGTAAATTTATGATCCGTTCTGAATTGCCGTCCGCATTGTTGTATACTCCGCAGAGTCTGGAAATGACACTGGGATGGGCCATGTATTCCGTTTCCAGCGATCTGAATGGAAGTGGCGCGCCGACAAGGGTTTTGCTGATCAACGAAACAGGTGTCGCGACGGACTTTATTTTCGATACCGGTGAGTCTATTGCATATACTCGTTCTCAGGAATGGGATATAGGCGAAGCCATTCTTGTCATGACCGACGCGGAAGGATGGGCCACCACGAATGACCCGGCGTTCTACAATCTCTATCCGGGTAATGGGGAATGCTTCAGTTTCGTGGCGGATAGTGATTCTCCAGATTATATGAGTCTTTATAAATACGAGAATGCCCAGGGGAAAAAGATATTCGGGGAGAATACGGGATGGCATGTCATCAGGGATATCGGGGGCGTTTTGAAGCAGGTTCGGGGACCGTCCCTGTTTGCCGATGTCGTAACAATAAACGATATCAAGTACGAACTCCGTCTCTACACGCTGGACAGTATTTCCCTCTACGATGCCGCTAACAGGCGCTATAATATCTTGAGTGGAAAAACCCCAATCGAAGTTTGGGCTTTCGAAAACCCCGAACCCGGCAACATCAATCATTTTCGGGCGTCTAAAATCATCGGCGCTAGCACCCAGATTTTTGATTATATCTATGTGGAAGCTGTCGAAGATTGGACCCTGATCAAGGGTGACGGGTTGCAGATTATCAGCAAGGAAAACATGCGCAACGATGACCATACAGAACGCTTCGAGTCCTACATCGTCACGGACAGTGAAAACCAAATGGCCGAAAAATCGGTCGTTCACTACAAGGAGTTCGAATGGGGCGAAGATTGGTATCGAAAAATCGTTGGTTTCGATGGCATTGAATTGATTGACTCCTACGAGTATTATGAGAATACGGCGGATGCCATACGCTATTCCAGAATGAAGTTGCAATCGTATGCCGATGGAGGATGGGAGCAATACGACTACACCTCACAGGGCTATTTTGCGAGCCGGAAGGGGCCCTGGTTGGATGCCGAACCGACGGATTCAGCGGTTAAGGCCCGATATTTCGACTATACCCCGCATGATGCCACCGATACCCCGGGCCTGAACGATCGTCGGCCACGCACGGAAACAGTAAAGGTCGGCGACATAGTGACGGCTATCACCTATTTCTCCTATCCTGCAGGTGACAATGGCGAAACTTTCGAAATCGAAGAAAAAGCCACCTTGCAGGATGCGCCCTATGGGCACCCCGAGAACCTCCGAACCATCAAAACGTACTATGGCACCAATGTGCAGAATTACCTGACCGGGCGCCTCAAATCCATCCAGCATCCGGATGGCCGCCTGGAGACCCACGTCCACGAATACGGATTCTATACCACAAACGCCAATCCGGCTCTTGCCGCATTCACGCCCGATCCGGACGGCTCTGCCTGGCGCGTGTCCATCACGCATGGCACCGTAAATGCGCCTGCCGGTATCCCCGGGAAAAGCACGAAAGAAGTCACGGTCTATGACGCCGTGAACAATAAGGCCCTCGAAGAAGTCTATGTCTGTACCGAGACGGGCTTTGAGCGTATCCAATGGACGGTTAAATCCTTCGATGTCTTTGGTCATACCGTCACTGAAGCAAAATCGGATGGCACACTCCTATCGGCCACCTGGGGCGCTGGCTGCTGTGGCATGGACAACAAAACGGATGCCGACGGCACGGAATTTGTCTATTCGTATGATGCCCTCGGACGCGCCGTCGAAGAAGTGAAGATAGCTGCCGCCGGAGGCGGCGGACGGATAATTGCTAAGGAATACAATGCCGTTGGCAAAGTGCTGCGGCAGGAAAGCACTGGAGGCGAAAGTTCGCTGTCAAAAGAATCCGTCTACGATGGCGCGGGACGCGTCGCCGAACAGATAAACGAACAGGGCATCTCTACCTGTTATGTCTACGAAGAGGGCGGACGAATACGCAGCACCATAAGCGGAGACCGAACAAACACCGTGGAACGCCACCGCGACGGACGCACAAAATCCGTCAGAATTAACGGCGTCTTGGATCAGTATTACACCTATGGTGTGAACACCGATGGTTCCACCTGGACCATGATCTATCAAGGCCCCGAAGGAACCAACGCCCCCGCCTGGACCAAAACCACCACCGATATGATCGGGCGCATCATCCAAACCGAAAAGCCCGGATTTGGTGGCAGTGTGGTGGAAACCCTCCGATTCTTCAACTCCCTCGGACAAATGACTTCCGAGCAGACCATCAGCGGCGATCAAACCAATACCGTCCTCTATACCTACAATGAACTCGGCGAACACCTCCTTACCGCGCAGGATGTCAATGGCAACGGCGAAGTGGATTTTGCCGGTCCGGATCGACTCACCGAAAATCGCAGCCTCTATGAAATCATCGCGGGCGCCTGGTATGCTGTCAACCTCAGCATCTACTATCCCGAAAACAACGCCAACCCCGTCACCAACCAAATCACCCGCAATCGACTCACCGGCCTTGGCACTTCAACACCCCACGGCATACTCGTCCGCGAAACCATCCAGGAAGACCGCCTCGGCAACCAAACCAGCGCGCAAACCCATATAGACCGCGCCAATAAAGTAAGGGTATCCCTCGTGGATACCCCCGATTCCACGCAGGACGCCACCGAAACCGTCATCAACGGACTCCTGGCCCAATCCGTATCCGCGCAGGGCGTCACCAACACCTTCATCTACGATGCTCTTGAACGACAGATTGCCCAGGAACAGCAAAGCGGAACTGATCGCCTCACCGGCGCCTACACCCACTACAACACCCTCGGCCAGATCGACTACACCGAAGACGCCGCAGGCAACCGAACCACCTACACCTACGACGACCTCGGACGCCGCATCGCCGTCACAGACGCCCTCACCAATACCACCCACACCGCCTATGACCTTCTGGGCCGCGTCACCAACACATGGGGCGCCACCTATCCCGTCGCCTACGAATATGATGACTACGGTCGCATGATCGAAATGACCACCTGGCGCGATACCAACGACGCCGGCGACATCACC
>RZZM01000300.1 GCA_009929845.1 Spartobacteria bacterium | reverse complement strand
GAAGTCGTTACGCCATTCGTGCAGGTCGGAACTTACCCGACAAGGAATTTCGCTACCTTAGGACCGTTATAGTTACGGCCGCCGTTTACCGGGGCTTCAATTCAATGCTTGCACATCTCCTTTTAACCTTCCGGCACCGGGCAGGCGTCAGACCCTATACGTCATCTTACGGATTTCGCAGAGCCCTGTGTTTTTGATAAACAGTCGCTACCCCCTGGTCTGTGCCCCCCGCCTCTGGTTGCCCAGAAACGGGGCATGCTTCTCCCGAAGTTACGCATGCAATTTGCCGAGTTCCTTCAGAATAGTTCTCTCAAGCGCCTTGGTATTCTCTACCATCCCACCTGTGTCGGTTTCGGGTACGGTCTTAGGCGGTGCTATTTCCTGGATGTCCTTCACTGCACTCCCAATCCGATAAGGGAATACAATTTACGGCCACCGTCAACCTCCGCCCGGCCCACGAATATTAACGTGGTTCCCATCGACTACGCCTTTCGGCCTCGCCTTAGGAGCCGGCTCACCCTGCGCGGATTAGCCTTGCGCAGGAACCCTTGGGATTTCGGCGACAGTGTTTCTCACACTGTTTGTCGCTACTCATGTCCGCATTCTCACTTCTGATATCTCCAGGCAACCTCGCGGCTGCCCTTCGCAGACTTACAGAATGCTCCGCTACCACGCACACAAAGTGTGCATCCTAAGCTTCGGTAAATGGCTTGAGCCCCGGTACATCTTCGGCGCCAGAAGTCTTGTTTAGACCAGTGAGCTATTACGCTTTCTTTAAAAGATGGCTGCTTCTAAGCCAACTTCCTGGTTGTCTTGGACTTCCGACATCCTTTCCCACTTAGCCATTATTTGGGGACCTTAGCTGTAGGTCTGGGCTGTTTCCCTTTCGACTATAGAGCTTATCCCCTACAGTCTGTCTGCCATGATTGCACTCTTCGGTATTCAGAGTTTGGTTAGAGTCGGTAAGGCTCGCGCCCCCCTTCCCCATCCAGTGCTTTACCCCCGAAGGTGATACATGACGCTCTACCTAAATAGATTTCGCGGAGAACCAGCTATTGCCGAGTTTGATTGGCCTTTCACCCCTAGGCACAGGTCATCACCGTCCTTTTCAACGGACGTGTGTTCGGGCCTCCAGTAAGTGTTACCTTACCTTCACCCTGCCCATACCTAGATCACTCGGCTTCGGGTCTAATCCTGCATACTAAATCGCCCTATTCAGACTCGCTTTCGCTGCGCCTACACCTAACGGCTTAAGCTTGCATGCAAGACTAACTCGCGGACCCATTATACAAAAGGTACGCCGTCACGGCACGAAGCCGCTCCGACTGCTTGTATGCATCCGGTTTCAGGTCTTTTTCACTCCCCTTATCGGGGTTCTTTTCACCTTTCCCTCACGGTACTAGTTCACTATCGGTCGATCAGGAGTACTTAGCCTTAGAGGATGGTCCCCCTAAATTCAGACAGGATTTCACGTGTCCCGCCTTACTCGAGGACACTGGCGCTTTCTACGCATACAGGACTATCACCTACTTTGGTGTGACTTTCCAGACACTTCTGCTTCTTACGCCAATGCCACTGGGCTAGTCCCCGTTCGCTCGTCACTACTAAGGGAGTCTCGGTTGATTTCCTTTCCTCCGGGTACTGAGATATTTCAATTCCCCGGGTTCGCTTCTTGCACCTATGTATTCAGTGCAAGATACCTCGTAGAGGTGGGTTTCCCCATTCGGACATTTCCGGATCAACGCATGTTGACAGCTCCCCGGAACTTTTCGCAGCCTGCCACGTCCTTCATCGCCTCTGATCGCCAAGGCATCCACCAGATGCACTTCAAAACGCTTGAATTCAAACCACGCGCAGGGACAAGTCCACTGCATCGAAGTTTGATACTTCTCAGCATTCGTCAGACATTGGATGTCTTACAATTACCTATTCACGATGTAAAAGAACCAAGGAAATTTTCATTCCTCGTCGAACGGCTCATAAAGCTTTTCGAGAAGGAATGGTGGAGCTGATCGGGATCGAACCGACGACCTCCTGAATGCAAATCAGGCGCTCTCCCAGCTGAGCTACAGCCCCGTAACATTGCATGGTGGGCCAGGGAGGACTCGAACCTCCGACCTCACCCTTATCAGGGGTGCGCTCTAACCACCTGAGCTACTAGCCCGTGCCCAAACAAAGGCCGTTCACGAGCCGGATTAAACTTAAGCTCAGGACCGGCCGATCCTTAAACCACATACATTGAAAAGAAGAGACACGCCGGCAGCAGCGCCTCCGGACCTAGGTCCGAAGCGTGCCAAACACATCCTTAGAAAGGAGGTGATCCAGCCGCAGGTTCCCCTACGGCTACCTTGTTACGACTTAGTCCCAGTCGCTGACCCTACCGTGGTCGCCTGCCTCCTTGCGGTTAGCGCAGCGCCTTCGGGTAGAACCAACTCCCATGACTTGACGGGCGGTGTGTACAAGACCCGGGAACGTATTCACCGTGGCATGCTGATCCACGATTACTAGCGATTCCAACTTCATGCACTCGAGTTGCAGAGTACAATCTGAACTGAGACGGCTTTTTGAGATTAGCTTGGCCTCGCGACCTCGCTGCTCACTGTCACCGCCATTGTAGCACGTTTGTAGCCCCACACGTAAGGGCCATGATGACTTGACGTCGTCCCCGCCTTCCTCCGGCTTATCACCGGCAGTCTCGTCAGAGTGCCCAACTGAATGATGGCAACAGACGATAAGGGTTGCGCTCGTTGCGGGACTTAACCCAACATCTCACGACACGAGCTGACGACAGCCATGCAGCACCTGTCACCGATCCAGCCGAACTGAAGGAAATCATCTCTGAAATCCGCGATCGGGATGTCAAGTGTGGGTAAGGTTCTTCGCGTTGCTTCGAATTAAACAACATGCTCCACCGCTTGTGCGGGTCCCCGTCAATTCCTTTGAGTTTTAACCTTGCGGCCGTACTCCCCAGGCGGTGTGCTTAATGCGTTAGCTGCGTCACCGAGATCGAAAGACCCCAACAACTAGCACACATCGTTTAGGGCGTGGACTACCAGGGTATCTAATCCTGTTTGCTCCCCACGCTTTCGTGCCTGAGCGTCAGTTCCCGTCCAGTTAGCCGCCTTCGCAACTGGTGTTCCTCCGAATATCTGCGAATTTCACCTCTACACTCGGAATTCCGCTAACCTCTCCGGGACTCTAGTCGTGCAGTTTCAAAAGCAGTTCCACGGTTAAGCCGTGGGCTTTCACTTCTGACTTGCATGACCGCCTGCGCACGCTTTACGCCCAGTGATTCCGAACAACGCTTGCCCCATTCGTATTACCGCGGCTGCTGGCACGAATTTAGCCGGGGCTTCTTCTGATGCTACCGTCATCATCGTCACATCTGAAAGTGCTTTACAACCCGAAGGCCTTCATCACACACGCGGCATGGCTGGATCAGGGTTTCCCCCATTGTCCAATATTCCTAACTGCTGCCTCCCGTAGGAGTCTGGGCCGTGTCTCAGTCCCAGTGTGGCTGATCATCCTCTCAGACCAGCTATAGATCGTCGACTTGGTAGGCCGTTACCCCACCAACTATCTAATCTAACGCGGGCCGATCCCTGGGCGATAAATCTTTGGACCGGAGTCATTATGCAGTATTAATTACCGTTTCCAGTAGCTATCCTGCACCCAGGGGCACGTTCCCACGCGTTACTCACCCGTGCGCCGCTCTCCCCGAAGGGAGCGCTCGACTTGCATGTTTTAGGCCTGCCGCCAGCGTTCGTTCTGAGCCAGGATCAAACTCTCAAGTTTGATTCCTGTCTATCTCACAAGAAATTGTCACCAGGACGCCTTCTTGTGGAAGACGTCAAAGGACCTGCTGTATTACATAGCGTCACAAGAGTAACGCATAACAACAGGTGTCTGTTTTGTGTGTTCAACACGTACAGCACTGCTGCCTGCGCATCTCTTCTTTTCAATCAACGATGTTCAAGAACCGCGCAAGCCGTTTAATTGGGCCCGCATAAAAAAGGCCGGAACCTTATTCCAACCTCGCACTGACTTTTGAGCTGACCCTTTTGTTATACTCACATCCGGATCAGTCGTCAAGCTTTCCCTTCATTTTCCGGGAAGAACTTTAGCGCTCGCTCATGTCCGCGCCGTCAGTGGGGCGTTTTATATCTCTGCCTTCCGAACCCGTCAACCTCCTTTTTACATTTTTTTCATTTTTTTTCGTCAGGCGCCGGTTTCCGGAAGGCTCAATCCGAGCCCGCGGCAGGAGCCCAGGGGAATTCTCGCGGCTGCAACAAAGGGATAACTCCCTGCCCCGCTTCTGGATCAGGGCGTCGGGCGTTCCGGCATGTGATCGAGAATTTCCTTGCGTAACCTGTCAGGATCAATCGGCTTGGTGACAATCGCCGTCATTCCCGCTTCGAAACATTTCTCCCTATCGACGTCCACCGCGTTTGCGGTCAGGGCGATAACAGGCGTGGAGGAATCGCCGGAAGTCCGAACCTGCCGGGTTGTTTCAAGTCCGTCCATAACCGGCATGTTCATGTCCATAAGAATCACATCGAAATCCTCTCGTTCAAGAATGTCGAGCGCCTCGCGACCGTTCCCGGCAGCAGCGACCTCAAGCCCCATCTTCTCGAGCAGGGCCGTAGCGACTTTCCTGTTAATCTCGTTGTCCTCGACCAGAAGGACCCGCCCCGTAATCTCCGCTCCGGCATCATTTTCCCCTGTGGCCCTGCATATCTCGTCATAGGTCGGAGCGAGTTTTCCACCTACCCAGACCGGGACAATGAAGCGGAACGTCGTACCCTTTCCCGGGTCGCTTTGGACCTCGATTTCCCCATCCATCAGCGTTGCAAGCTGGCGGGAAATGGCAAGTCCAAGCCCGGTTCCGCCATAAATGCGCGACGTGGATGAGTCGGCCTGCATGAATTTGGTGAACAGGCGAGCCTGCGCCTCGGGGGAAATTCCGATTCCGGTATCCGACACCTCGAAACAGATTCCAGGCGCCCCCCGAAAAACCGTGCTCCCGGCGCGGACGGTTACATTCCCCTGCTCGGTAAACTTGATCGCATTGTTGATTAGGTTGGCGAGAATCTGCTGCAGGCGGTTTGGGTCACCGTGGATGTAGCGGGGAATATCGCCCAGCACCATGCGAAACTCGAGCCCCTTTTCCTCCGCCCTCGGCCGGAACAGGTTGCCAACGTTCGTAACAAGGCTGCGAACGTCGTAATTGACCCTTTCGATCGTAAACTTGCCCGCCTCGAGCTTGGCCATGTCAAGCACGTCGTTAAGTGTGTTCAGGAGCGCCTGTGAAGAGAACTGGATTATGTCGATGAATTCCTTCTGCTTTTCCGACAGGCGCGTATCACGCAATGCGTGGATCATTCCCGTTATCCCGTTGAGCGGCGTCCGGATTTCGTGCGACATGATGGCGAGAAATTCCGACTTTGCCCGGTTCGCCTGCTCGGCGCGACGAGTGGCGATTTCAAGCATCAATGTATGCTGAAGGATACGACGCGCATTGTCGTGCAGGCGAAGCGAGAGAAGGAATATCACAAACGCATAAATACACAGCATGCCGCAAATGAGGCCGGTTTCCTGAACGTCCGCGTTCAGATACCAGATCAACCCGAGAAAACCTCCCAGACTGCCGATATCGACGAGTAAAAGGGGGAAATACGGCGCACTGATCGTCCCGTAGACGGCGACCGCCATCATTATGAACAGGTAGCCCAGAAGGTCCTCGTAGAGCAGTTCCGAGGAAAGCGGCCAGAATAACAGGGCGAGCCAGACCCATGTGCCAATGACCCGCAAGACACCGATTCCGGCCGCGCGCTGACGAACTGTGCGAAGGTCGATGCGTCTGCCTTTGCGAAAGCTCGCATGGATAACACCCCGCAGTGTGAGATGTATTACTACCACCGCATATAAATAGATGACCTGCCTTAGGCTGCATACTTGATTTCCGGGGCGTTGAAATAGGAGCGGACTTTTGCGGGCGACTTCTGGA
>RZZM01000299.1 GCA_009929845.1 Spartobacteria bacterium | reverse complement strand
CTGTTGACCCAGACCGTGCGGCCATGTTCATCCCGAATATGGCCCGTTTCATCCGTGCCATAGGTCCCCACAATCATATCCGGATCATCCTTGCTGCGAAACCAGATACCCAGCCGGTCAAACCCCATTTCGGAACGTCCCAGTTCAAGCGCCATCCGGCACAATGCATCGACCGAGGGGGCGGCGGCCAGACGGTTGCTGACATCAAGCATAATCTTCAGGCTGTCTGGAAACCCGATGTGTACGGACAGCTTATCTTTCTGCTCGGAACCCTGCTCGGCATGCTTGCTGTCCATACTATTCCCGCCTCCACTGCTATGCGAACTCTGTTCGCCGATATTTATGTTGCCTCCAGCACTTCCCGAATCATTCGGGAGAGCGCTTGCCGGGTATAGGGTTTCATCAGGAATGGCACATTTTCACTCCCGATGCCGTGGTCAATAATCCGGTCTTCGGTAAATCCCGAGGTATACAGCACCTTGTAGTCGTTACGGATTTCCCGGAACCGCTTCATCAGTTCCAGGCCGCCAATGTGCGGCATGACCACATCGGTCAGGACCAGGTCAATGGGTTTGTCATAGCGTTCGCCGATCAACAGCGCCTCCCCGCCGTGTCGGGCTTCCAGCACATTGTACCCCAGCGACCGGAGCATGCGGACCGTCAGGTTGCGAATGGTATCCTCGTCCTCCACCACCAGGATGGTTTCCTTGCCGCCGGGCGCCTTCACGCTGGTTTTGGGCGGCAGGCTGCGGGCCTTCTTATTGACCGCCGGCAGGTAAATCTTAAAGGTGGTGCCCTGGTCCACTTCACTTTCCAGTTCGATGGCACCCTGGCATTGCTTTACGATACCATACACCGTGGCCAGGCCCAGGCCGGTGCCCTTGCCTTTTTCCTTGGTTGTATAAAAGGGTTCGAAGGCGTGGGTGATCACTTCTTCGGCCATGCCGCAGCCGACATCACTGACCGCCAGCATCACATACTCGCCCGGCTCAATGCCGATGCGATTGCGGCAGAACTCCTCGTCCAACGTTGTCTGCATGGTGCTGATGGTGAGCTTCCCGCCGCGCGGCATCGCGTCGCGCGCGTTCACCGCCAGGTTCATGATAACCTGTTCCAGCAGTCCAATATCCGCCTCGATGGTCCCCAGTTTTTCGCCCAGCACCGTCACCAGTTCAACATCTTCCCCCAACGTGCGCCGCAACAGTTGGTCCATCTCCATGACGACTTCGTTGATATCCAGCGGGCAGACCTGCATGATCTGTTTACGGCCGAAGGCCAGCAACTGCCGGGTGAGTTTGGCCGCCCGCTCGCCAGCACGGATGATCTCCTTGACGTCCGACTGGATCGGATTGCCCTCCTCCACGGTGTCCAGGATAAGGCGACTAAAGCCCAGGATGGACGTAAGCAGGTTGTTGAAATCGTGCGCGATGCCGCCGGCCAGCCGGCCGACGCTTTCCATTTTTTGCGCCTGCCGGAACTGTTCCTCGAGTTCGACCTCGTGGCTGACATCGCGTGATACCGCTACATAATTAACCACCTGCGCCTTGTCGTCGCGTATCGGGGAGATGACGGCTTCGGCATGGTAGAGCGAACCGTCTTTCTTCTTGTTGATCAGCCGTCCCGACCAGGCGCCGCCCTTGGCCAGCTCGCCCCATATCGCGTGATAGAACGCGTCATCGTGCCGCCCGCTCTTGAGCAAACGCACATTCTGTCCGATGGCCTCTTCACGGCTGTAGCCGGTGATCTGTTCGAATGCCGGATTGACATACTGGATGGTGCCGTCCACTTCGGTGATGATGACGGCCTCCGCCGCCTGCTCGGTCGCCATGGCCATCCGGTTGCGCTCCGCCTCCGTGGCCTTGCGCTCGGTGATGTCGGCGTAATGCTCAATGCGTCCACCGATGTACAACCCCGACCGGATGGGTTGGCTCCAATGTTCCAGCCAGCGCTCGGGCGTCCGGGGCGTGTTCAGCACATGATACTCCCGGCGCGCGGTCTTTTCCTGGGGTTCATCCCCCGGACTGCGCAACACGGCATCAGGGTCCTCGACCACCTCCCGCTGGGCTTCAAGGACCACATCCTTACTGCACCCGATAATATCGGCCCGACGGATGCCAAAAAATTGCTCAAAGGCCTGGTTGGCCCAGACGACATTATAGCGTCCATCAAGAATTAAGGTCCCGATGGATGAGGTGTCCAGCACGTCGTCCGTCAATGAACGGTACTTCTCTTCACTCTCCCACAATTCCTCCGCCGCCTTTTTGCGGTCGAGTTCGGACGCCGCGCGGGAGGCAAAAATCTGCAGCATGGACTCCGCCAGGCGGATATCCTTCAGGGGCCGAGTACCCATGATGGTAAGATAGCCGATACAGGAACTGGTGAAGTCCGACAGGCAATACCCGATAAAAGAATCGATATCGGCGCAGCAGCGGGTCAGGAGGGTATCCGAGGGAAACTGCTCCTGGACATGGCTGGCGATGTGCAACGGCTGGCCGGGTATCAGCTTTTCACAGACCGAACCTTCGCTGTTGAAGTTGAAATTGTCCGCGATTTCGCCATTGGCATATACCGCCAGGGTATTGATAAGGCCGGGTTCCTGTTGTGAACGTTCACTCAGCACCACGTAGGGAACATCCAGCGCGCGCGCCAGGTGCTTGACCAATGAAAAGAAGAACGAAAACCCGGTGGATTCCGACACGCCCTGCGCCACCTCGCGCAGCGCGTCTTCAACGCGTTTACGTTCCGTAATGTCACGGATATGCACAAGCACCGCCGGTTGTCCTCCGTAATCAATGCGTCGCCCGATAACGTCCAGCGTCTTGACCGCGCCGTTGGAAGCCGACTCCCGTCCCTCCATGCGCTCAATGTCGCCGGATGAAAGCCGGTTGAATTCCTCGTCCACCTGGTCACGCATTTCATCCGGCACCAGGTCGCGGACGTTGGCTCCGATCAGGTCATCCCGGCCCATGCCGTGCAGGCGGCAGGCCGCGGGATTGATATCCAGGATGATCCCGTCCAGGCTTTCCACCTGGATAGCCTCGGGGGAATTTTCAAACAGCAGACGGAAACGGGCCTCACTTTTCTTCAGGGCCCCCGAGCGCAATTCCAGTTCCTTTTCCAGCTCCACCTCATGGCGACGCAACTGGTCCTCGCCTTTTTTGATACGCAACAGGGCCCGGATCTGCGCAATCAGTTCCTGCACCTGGTAGGGCTTGCAGATATAGCCATCCGCGCCGCTTTCCAGGCCGGAAATGCGGTCGCGCGGGGCCACATAGATACCGGACATCATGAGGACCGGAATATTTTTGGTCGCCGGTTCGCTCTTGAGGCGCCGGCACACCTCGAAGCCGTCCATATCCGGCATCTTGGCGTCCAGCAGGATAACATCCGGGGGATTGTCCCGGATCGCCTCCAGCGCCGCCTGCCCCCCCTCGGCGAGCATCACCGTACACTCCGGAAGGTGCTTTTCCACTAAAACATGAAGAACCTTCAGGTTCTCAACCATATCATCAACGGCCAGAATCTTCGCTTGCATAGACAAAATCTGCTATCCTACTCTGTCAACATAGTTATACCGCGAACACACTTTAATCGTTTTTTATGATTTTAACAAGGGATATTCATGTGAACTTCCTTTGTATACACTCTTGTCTACTCGCAAGCACAGTGCTAGGCTGTGGGCAAAATAATAATAAGGGATACGTCCATGAGTAGAAAAAGTGGTTTAAAAATTGTAAGCGCAGTCCTGTTGCTGGCCCTGTGTGTCATGAGTTACGGGATGGCGCCAAACATCAACAAGGTTACCCTGCTGGTGGTGCCGGCACGGTATTCCGTCCTCCAGGTGGCCTTTGATATTGTCGATCAGTATCCCACGGTACTGGTTTCCTACCAGGCCCAACAGGGGAAAGACCCCCTGCTGTATGCGTGGAACGGGGCCGAATGGGTCTATATCACGCTCGACGACTATGCGCAGGCGCGCTTTCTCACGGTTATGCCGAGCCGGGTCATCCTCGTCGGCAACGAGGAACTGATGCCCGAAGCCTTGGCCCAGGCGTCGGAATGGGGCTCCATGGTCCTGAATATCCCCTCTATCGATACAGCCAGCCTGATCAATTCGCTGGCCACGATCTATGGCTTCAGGCAGCGCGAATGGCGTTGGTACGCCGCCCGCTACAACCTGAACCTGATTGACCTCAATGAAGAACTGCGTAACGACAGTTGGTACAATCATCCCTACGTCGAACCGGGGAAAAATGATGACAACCAATATGAAGACCGCATACTGTACCAGCGCGAGTCCTATATACTCGAGGAATCCGATGACGGCTACACGCTGGAAGAGGATGTGTTTGTCGAGGAAGAGATTGTCGCCACACCCACAACATATGAAACCCGCACAACCGTCGTAATTGACGAGTATGTCGTGGAAGCGGATGGCGGAAAGGGCGACCTTTCCCCGCCGCCGTTCATGACGCGCGTCGAGGGCTGGGAAGATGAACCCGATGACATTCCGGAAGACACCTATCCCGTCAAGTAGTATTCATGCAATGCCTGTCCCACATAGTTAAGCGGGCGGCGGCCTATGCGGTTTGCGCCGTGGCCTTGGGCGCCCTGGCCACTGGATGCGCCACGCAACAGCCCCGCACCGCCCCCGAGATTGACACGACCCTGATGATGGCCCGCAGCGGCGACAAGGCCACGCTCCAGTGGAATACACGTCCGGATATGCTCTATACCATCATGTATGCCCCCCACCGCAAGGGCGGCGCGGTCTGGAAACCACTGCCGTCCTATACCCGCGTGCCCGGCAATGGATCAACCGTCACGATCACCGATAACATCCCGCCCAATACACCCCGACACTACCGGCTGCACATTGAGGCGCTCTCGCCGAACCGGTAATGCTCCATATGATGTTTACTCCCCGCGAATTTCCGATATTCAACCGTTGCTTTTCCCCGCTGCTCCGCGGCGTGGGAATCGTCCTGCTGCTCCTCTTGTCCGGATGCGGAGGCTCCGATGATATACCGGTCCTCAGCGATGACCAACTGATTGAAGAGATGGCCCGGCACCGCCCGCGCATGACCACCCCCTGGGATCATATGAGTTTTCCCACCGCGCAGGAAAACCTGTTGGACACCAATCACCCCGGCGTATTCCAGCCCACGGCCTCCGGGCGCCTTGAGTCGGCGTTATACGGCTCCGTGCGCACCGCCAACCGCGGCGGGCAACTCATGTCGTCGTTTCACGAAGGCATCGACATCGCCCCGATGGAACGGGACCGAAAGCAGCGCCCCAAAGACGTGATTTACGCAGTGGCCGACGGCGAGGTGTTGTACGTCAACAAGGTGGCCGGCAATTCCAACTACGGCATCTACATTGTGCTCACCCACACCGATCCGCTCGGTGAGGCCTACACGCTCTACTCACACCTCGCCTCCGTAAAATCCGGCATCAAAAAAGGCGTTCCGGTGAAAAGCGGCCAACCCATCGGGACCATGGGAAACACCGCGTCCACCGGCATCCCCATGGCCCGCGCCCATCTGCATTTCGAGGTGGGCCTGGTACTGAACAGTCGTTTCCCGCATTGGTACAGAAAGCACAGCAAGAGCGCGGACCACGGCGCCGGGCACGGCTGGAACCTGCTGGGGGTGGACCCGTTGCTCTTCCTGCAGCAGCAACAGCAGGACCCGGACTTTTCCATGGCCAAATTCATGTACTCGGTTCCCCGGGCGTTCACCCTCATTATCCGCGAGTCAAAACTCCCGGACTTTTTCAAGCGCTACCCGCTGCTCTGGAAAGACGGCCCATACCAAGGCCCGTACCTGCTCCTGGAATGCGCCGAAAACGGCATCCCGCTTGCCGGACGCGCCGCCACCGACGAGGAAGTGGCCCGCGCCGGCAAACTGCCCGCGGTGATCGATGTGGACGAGGACGTCCTCGGCCGTAACGGATGCCACCTTATCACCAGGCGCTCCGGCGCATGGCGGCTCACCCGTTCCGGCACAAAACACAT
>RZZM01000032.1 GCA_009929845.1 Spartobacteria bacterium | reverse complement strand
GGCGCGGCGGTATTCTGTCATCCCTCGACCAATGAGAGTTTCGGCATCGTGCTGCTGGAGGCCTGGCTGGCCGGTACACCGGCCCTGGTGCACGCGCGCGGCGAGGTGCTTTCCTGGCATTGCCGGCAGAGCGGGGGCGGCCTCTGGTTCCGTTCGTATCCGGATTTTGAAGAAGAATTGCGCCTGCTGCTGGAGAACCGCGCGCTTCGCGATGAGCTGGGCCGGGCCGGACAGGCCTATGTGCGCGCGATGTACGCATGGGAACAGGTGGAAGAACGGCTGTTGGCCGGCATAGAACAGGTTTATAATCAAAAGTAAGTGAGCGGAGCATATGGGCGCTATTCATCAGTTTGTAGCAGGATTCAGTCAGCACGACGCCATCAGCAACGAGGCGGTCGTGCTGCGGGACATCTTTCGGTCGTGGGGGCATCCCTCGGATATCTTTTGTGAGGCCAAGCGGATTCTGCCCGAATTGCGCAAGGAGGCTTTTGATGTCGAAACCTTCCAGGCCACATGCAAACCGGAGGATATCGTCCTGTTGCATCTCTCCATCGGATCGGTCGTCAACGACCTCTTCCCCGAACTGAACTGTCGTAAGGCCATTTTATATCACAACATCACCCCGCCGGAATACCTGGAGGGCATCCAGCAACAGATTGCGCACAACCTCAAGCGGGGGCGCGAACAACTGGCCCGGCTGGCCGGCGTCGCCGAGGTGGTCATGGCCGACAGCCGCTTCAACGCGGATGAACTCGAAGAACACGGGTACGGGCCCGCCCGCGTCCTTCCCCTGGTTCTCGATCTGGCGCGCCTGCGCAGCAAGCCCGACCGGTCCGTCCTGAAGAAATACAACGACGGGCTGACCAATATCCTGTTTGTAGGCCGATGCGTCCCCAACAAACGTATCGAAGACCTGCTTTCGGCCTTTTATTACTACCAGAAATTTGTGAACGCGCGCTCCCGGCTGATTCACGCCGGGTCGTATGCAGGTACGGAACAGTACCATGCCCTGCTGTTGACGTTCGCGCGCGACCTGGAGCTGAAGGATATGGACCTGGTGGGCTCCGTCCGCCAGAACGAACTCAACGCCCTGTTCCGGTCCGCCAGCCTGTTCCTGTGCATGAGCGAACACGAGGGCTTTTGTATTCCCCTGATTGAAAGCATGGTCAACGACGTGCCCATGCTCGCCTACGCGGCCGGCGCCGTGCCGGAAACCCTGGACGGCGCAGGTGTCCTGTTCCGGGAGAAAAAATTCGATCAGCTCGCCGAAATGATGGACCGCATGATCACTGATAAACCCTTCCGCCAATCCATCATCGAAGGCCAGCGCGCCCGCCTGAAACGCTACGAAGAACGGGACCTGGAAGGGGAACTGCGCGCCCACCTGGCCCCGCTGCTGTGAGCCCGCGCGTGATCACCGTTTCGCCGATTTGTGATCACGAATCACACGAATGACCTGGAGCAGCAGAGCCGCAACCGAAATGCTCGACAAGATCAAGCGCTGCGATTTCTTTACCACCCGCTTCGCTGGAGTCCACGGAGATAAAAGATTGGTGTTTGCTCTGGTTAGTAGAGTTGGTCCAACTGGACCCAAACCCAGTCGCGTTTATCGCGGCGCATGTCCTGAAGTATGCGTGCTGCGTTGTTGGCGATATTTTCGGCGCGATGCCCGAGGTCTTTGAAGGATTTTTCGGGGGAGGCGTCGGGGGGGAGCTTGAGTCCGTAGGTGAGGGCGGGGAAAAGGGTCTGCAATTTCTGGTATTTTTTAGCATATTGTTGATTGCGTCGTTCAGCGCCGATGACTACTTTGCTGGTGATGTCCCAGTTTTTGGTGAGGGCGTCGCGGATTTCATCTATTCGGCCGTCCCCTTCATCGCAGGCGGCGTAAAGGACGTGGGCCATGGCTTCTATTTCGCACAGATCGGTTTCGCTCAGGAGCGCAACGGGGATAATGGTATCGGTAGCCGGATTTAGAGTGCTGTGCACGGGCATGTACATGAGAGTAAAATCCTTTTCGCCCATCTTTTTGAAGGCGCAGCTTACCACATCCATGCCTTTGTAGGGTTCAGCATTTTTGCCGATAAGGAGACCGTCGGGCATGCCGAGTTGGTTAGGGGATGTGTTGCGAAATCGTTTGATATTTTCAATATAGACTTCTTTGCCGGGGCGACCGATGTCTTCTTTCTCTGCGTAGCCGCGGGCCAGATTGACGGGTGTTCTGCCGGTGCGTGCATAGTTGATGATGTAACCTTGCCGCGTTACCCACTGGTAGACGTCGTCGCGTTTAACCCATCCGAGGCTTTCGCGCGAGCTCAGATCACTTTCCATGACTTCGAGGTAGTTATTGCTGTAGGCATGGACGTAGAGGTAGCGTGGAAGAAACATGCGTTTTCCGTCGATGTCATTTGATGTGATGGAGGGGACGCTGCCAATGATTTTGCCGGATGCGGGATCGGCATAGAGATTGATGGTGGCGCTTTTGGGCACGATGCACAGAGGAACTTCAGTTCCGGCCACATAGACCGAGTCGAGGACACCCGCCTCCTTGGAGTGTCGGTCGGCAATGTTGCGTATACGCCAGGAGTAGTAGCCTTCGTCAACATCTACTTTGGCCGTGTAGTAGCCGTCGTTGTCTTTACCGACAAGCTGGGTGACGATGGCTTCCCGCCCGGCGTAGGCGTTCATTTCAGGGGTCCAGTTTATGGTGTAGTCCGGTTTCAACAGCACTATTTGGCTGCCGGGTTTAAAGACCCACCATTTACGCAGTTCTTCTTCGGGGGGGGCCTTGGCGGTCTTGTAGGAGGGAGGGGCCGTGGAGGCGGTTGATGACTTGGTGGTGATCGCGTGCGCCGCAGGAACAAAGCTTGGGCCGGCGGATAGGGTTTCAGGTTCAGAGATGTTAAAGAACACATGTATGTCCAGACCACTCAGCAGGGTGAATAAAAAAAGCCATGCTCCGCATTTTTTCATTGTATTTCCTTTCGATTGTCACGGGAGGGAACGGCGAAGGGCAGGCGGGGATAGTTGGTAAGCCACTCCGGGGACGTTATCTGAATGACGTGCAGTGTTATGTAGCCGGTAGACATCCATTCATCATTCAGTACCGGGTAGGTTGCGTCTGTATTAATTTGGATGGGGTTTTGCTTAGATATCTCGTTGCCAACAATGCGAAAGGTGCGTAGCGTCAAACGCGCCCCCCCTTTTTGTTGTGTTTTCAGCCTGCATGGGGTGCTTGGGAGTCGAATGGCATCGGCTTCGCGCACAAAGGCGATAAAGGGGGCATCAGATGCCCGCGGACGCGAACCGACTTCATAAAAGCTGTCGCTTGCGGTACGGCGAAGACCATAGTTGTAGAGCAGGAGCGGGCCGGTTTGGTCTTTCATTTTTTCCGCGGCGTATCCAGGCGCTTTCCAGAGGGCTCGTTTCGGTCGGAGGAACAGTTGTCCTGAATGCGCTGTCATGGCAGTGTCAGGCAGGCGGTAGTAGTTGGCAAGCTCTTGTGGTATCCAGACAGCATCGCCTTCATGGTCTTCCAGGTTGCAGAGTTGATTGAGGGCGAATTGCAGTGCAGTGACCTCCTTTTTCAATTCGGGATAGGGAGAAAAGACCGCTGTGATAGCCGGCGCATCGAACTCGATAGCGTTGAGCACTCCGCCAATCAGGCTGTAGAATTGCAGTGCGGCCTGGGTGTTGCCGTTTTTTTTGAGGTGATGATACAGGTCATGGGCGTTTTTGCGCGCCTCGGCGCGTAGCGCATCGACCTGTATGAGCCGCTCAATCCGGCAGCTATTGCTACGAAGTTCCTTGCGCGATACGGTGATGTTAGTCGCATGGCATATGCGCCGTTCGCGCACGCCAGTCGCGAGCTGGGCGCGGCTTGTTGTTGTGGCGGCCACTGCCAGCAGCAGTGCGATGAGTGGGTGATAATTGCATATTTTCATTCTTCTCGCAGAGCCTCCTGGGGGTCGCGCCGTGCAGCCAGCAGCGACGGGGTGATGGCGGCCGCCGCCGCGAGCAGTACGATGCCGATGACGATTGCGGTCATTAACCACGGATCATGATAAAACAGATTGGATGCCGTATCACCGAGTCCGGCCTGTTCGGCGATCGTATCCGACAGGCGCTGATTGAGCCGGGAATCCAGCAGAATACCGGCCGGAATGCCCAGCAGTGCGCCCATGAAACCGATCAATGCGCCCTTGAGCAGGAAGACCACGCCGACCAGCGAATTGGATGCGCCCAGCGCCTTGAGCAGGCCGATGTCGTGCGCGCCTGCATCCACTTCGGTATAGAGGGTGACCACAATGCCAAGCGTGCCTGCCGTCAGGATCACCAGCAACAACGCGCCGGCGGAGATAGTGGCCACATGCACGAGCTTGATGAGACCGGCAAAGCGGTCAATAGGCATATAGGTGGCCAGCCCCCAGCGTTGCAGCAGGCGGCGACCTTCGCGGGCGGCGTCCAGATCGCTGAAGTAGTAGTAGGCATAGTGCGCTTCCGGCTTCCAGGAGTCGGTAAAGACAGCGGGCGCGGCCTCATAGCCCAGTTCATTCCACAGGCGAGGACTGCACAGCAGCGCGCCTTTCGGATGTTTGCTCGCCAGCTCGTCCAACAGCACAGCGACCTCCCCGGGCGGGTCGGTCCATAGACGGCCCTCGACAAAAAAAGGACCCTCGTTGGTGGCATCGCGGGCGGCCACTTCGACACGCAGGACTTCGGGGAAGTGCCGCGCCAGCGATTCGCGCAAGGCGGCCATTGGATAGAGGGCGCGTTCCGTCAAATCGTGTACCCGCAGGCAGAGCAGCGGGATGTCCTCGCCCGCCAAACGGGCGTCGTGTTCCTGTACGGGCGACGCGGTATTATCGAGCGGGGTTATGGCGAGGAGTCGGTAGCGCATGCGGTCGTAGGTGTGATCCCGGGCGCCATTGGCATTGGCGAGGATGCGGGAATACATCTTCTGGATGGTGCCGGCAGTGGTCATACAGGCGCTGTCGCGCAGGTGCGCGTACACCCCCGTGATGCGCACCCGGGCACTGGCGGCGGGATCGTGCTTGAGTGTGCCGGGGAGCGCCAGCCAGATGTCTCTGCCGATGAGCTGGCTGACATCATGCAGTTCGGGAAGTTGCTGAAGCAGGGCGCGCGCTGCCGTGAGCGTAAGCACGATCTCGGCGGCGTCATCGGAGGTGATCCATCCGCCCGCCGCACAAAACTCCTCTACACGTTCGGCCTCGGGATCGCCGATAAAGGTATTACCGAGTGAGGTGTAGATACCGCCCCTTTTGAGGTCGAGGGGATTGTGCAGCATGAGCTGATGGCTTTCGGAGCGCCACCACAGGTTGTAGGCATCATAGGTTGTTGCGTCGAAATGCCGTCGTAAGGCAAGATCGGCCTCGGCAAAGGTCATTTTATCGTCGACCACCAGCACATCGCCATAATTAGTGCGCACCGCGCCCGCAGCGGCTTCGGTGCGCACAAGGTGCCGGATATAGCGGTGGACGCCGCTTGAAAAGGCGGTGATCACCGTCGCCAGCATCACGCTGAGCACAATGGAGAGGATATTAAAAACGGTCATCCATCGACGATATCCGTGCCACATACTGCTGAAGAGGACACCTGCTACGACACTTGTTTTCATGGCGAGAGGGCCTTTCGATTAGTCGAATGTGAGATCATTGAACACCTCGGGATACCCTTGGAGAGCGATTTTTGACGCGAGCGACTTAAGGGTATCCTCGGGCACCACCGGCACCAGCGGGCGAAAAGAACGGTCCTCAGCGATGGCGCCATCGCGCATGACCAGCATGCGGTCGGCCACCAGCGGGGGATGCTCGATTTCGTGGGTGACGAGAATCACCGTTGCGCCGAAACGTCGGGCGGCAATCAGCAGGCTGGCCAGCACAAGGCACTTATTGGCGGTATCCAGATTCCCAGTCGGCTCATCCGCCAGCAACACATCCGGACGTTTTACCAGGGCTCGCGCCACCGAAATGCGCTGTTTTTGTCCGCCGGAAAGGTCGCGGGTGCGTTTGCGGATATAAGGCCCCATACCCAATGCTTCCAGCACGGCATCCGCCTGATCCACATCGCGCCCCGGCGAGGCAAACCGCAGGCCAAGCTGCACATTGGCGCGCGCACTCAGATGGTTCATCAGGTGATAGTTCTGAAAGACAAACCCGATATGATCCGCCCGCCAGCGCGACATTTGGCTGGAGCCGATGCCCTGCCGAAGCGAGTCGGCCAGGTCGTGCTCCCTGGTGTCGGCGCGAAAGAGAAACTGTCCTGCTTTTGGTGTTGGATTGGGTGAGGCCAGAAATCCCAACAGGCTCAGCAGCGTTGATTTGCCCGAACCGGACTCGCCGGTGATGGCCACGAAATCCCCGCGTCGCAGTTCCAGCGATACCCGGTTGCACCCATGCGCCACGCAGTCACCCGCGCTGTTGTAGAAGTACTTGCTGACCTTATTCAGCCTATAAATCCAGCGACCGGGCACCGGACGTGTATCTTCCAAAGCTGCCGCCGCCTGCTGCTCGGCCAGTTGCTGCTGGATACGCTGTTTCCTTTTCTTGTGCTTCTTGTGCTTTTTTCGTTTTGTCGTCATGAGGTCATGGTCTTTGCTCTTTGTTGTTGGTTAGTGATGATGGGCGGGAGCATCGAAACTTTGTTTGCATCATTCTAACGCCTAGCGCCATGTGTCGAGAATCTTTTTTGCCTGGATATTGCCCAAGTCTGCCGCTCGTTTCAACCATTCTTTCGCTTTGCTATTATTAAGTTTTGTTCCGGTGCCTTCGTAGTAAAATCTGGACAGCAAAGCCATGCAGTCTGCATGACCCAATTCCGCGCCTTTTTTTGCCCATGTGAACGCCTGCTCTGGGTCTCTGGGCACACCGAAACCTTCGTAATAAAAACCGGCCAGCCACCACATGCAGTCTGTATCGCCCAAATCAGCGCCTTTTTTTGCCCATGTGACCGCCTGCTTTGGGTCTTTGGGCACACCGGAGCCTTCGTAATAAAATTTGGCCAGCCACGACATGCAGTCTGCATCGCCCAATTCAGCGCCATTTTTTGCCCATGCGTATGCCTGCTTTGGGTCTTTGGGCACACCGGAGCCTTCGGTATAAAATCTGGCCAGCATCGCCATGCAGTCTACACGGCCCACTTCAGCGCCTTTTTTTGCCCATGCGAATGCCTGCTTTGGGACTTTGGACACACCGGAGCCTTTGTCATACAATATGGCCAGCAACGCCATGCAGTCTATACGGCCCAAATCAGCGCCTTTTTTTGCCCATGCGAATGCCTGCTTTGGGTCTTCGGGCACACCGTAGCCTTCGTAATAATATTTAGCCAGCAATGACATGCAGACTGTATCGCCCACTTCAGCGCCTTTTTTTGCCCATGCGAATGCCTGTTTTGGGTCTTCTGGCACACCTAATCCATACGCATAATATATTGTCAACATGAGAAAGGCGTCGCCGTTTTGTTGGGCGGCTTTTTCCTTTACGCTGGCTACGGGCATGGTCACGGTCCGGCGTCCGGATGTGCTGTGTATGGTCAGGGTGATGTTACTTCCGATTTGGGTGTCTATCCAGTTCTGGAACTCATCTGCGTTTGTAATCGGCAAGCCATTACGTTCGGTGATGACATCGCCTTTCTTCAGGCCGACGGCTTCGGCGGGCCATCCGGGGAGTGTACGTTCAATGTAGATGCCGATGGGGTCTATGCCGAGTTCGTCGGCTTGCGCTTCAGTGATTTCACCGATCCTTGCTCCGATGTCGCCCCAGTCGTTCATGTCAGGCGGGAATGTAATGGTGGGGATGGTGTCGGCTTCTACGGCTTCAGAGAGCTGTTTATTAAGCTGGGCCATATCGCTTTTCCATTCGTCGAATTGGGTGGCGTACTCGCCTTTGGACAGGACAATTGGGAGGGCCCAGGTGGCTTTCAGGTAAATGGCATCCGGGGTGAGTTCGAGGGTATATTGTTCCCAGGTGGGATGCTTAGCGACAAAACGCAGGAGGGCTTGTGGTTTGGTTTCGGCGTAGAAGATGGTATTGAGCTTGGTGGTTACGCGGTAGGTGTCGGCATCCTGGGTGTGGATTTCGAGGGATGGCAGGGCGGGCGCTTTGGCGTGTACGAAGTCGTGCTCCTGGATGACGGCACAGCGCATATCTTTGAGCGCGGCGAGCAGATCAGTATCGCGGTCAGGCCCACCGATGGCATGTACGGAGGTGGTGCACACAACCAGCGCGAGGATGTTCAGGATGGCGACCAAGATCGACCGGTCCACAAAGCGACAGCCCCGCCCTGATTTGTTTCCAATCCTGTTAACTCTGATTTTTCTTTTCATGTTCCATTCCCATGCTCTCGAGAACCACCCGGTTCATTTCGTGCTTGCGGTAAAACCATAACAACTCATGCCGCCTTTCTCAAGTCCTGCATTGATCATTTACCCCGCTTCGCGCAAAATTTCCCAGGGTTGTTGACGGGCGGCGATTACGGCGGGGATAAGGGCGGCTATGAGCGTGATGGCGAGCGAAGTGACGAGCATGAGGAGCTGGATATCAAGGGGGATGGCCAGATGGATGGGTGGATCGAGCGCGAAGGCGCGGTTAAGCCAGTCGGTGAGCAGGGGGCATACGAGGCGGGAGCTGATGAGCAGTCCGGTGATTCCGGCGAGGATTCCGGCAGCACCGCTTTGGGTAAGGTAGGTGGCGGCAATCCAGAGATGGCCGCTGCCCTGGGCTTTGAGGAGTGCGATTTCGTAGCGTCGCCGCGAGACCCAGGCGAGAAAGGTGCAGAAGATGGAACCGCAGGCCGCGCCGAGGGTGATGAGCAGAACGGTCCAGGCGCCAAGCTGCGCGGTGGTGACAAGGCGTATCTTTCCGGCAAATTTATCGAAGGGGGATTTGGCCTCGAACTTGTACTTTTCTTCGACGAGTCGGCGCGCTTTGAGGAGGGTGGAACGGTCACGAAAATAAACCCAGGCGCGTTGGTAGCTTAAGGTATCGGACGGGGCGAGGGCAGGTTGCCCCTTCTCTTTGCGCAGGGCATTGTTCATGGCGTTCTGCACGACAGTGGCGGCGGTGCGCGAGGCGTAACAATAGCCGCGCTGGGTTTGGGCGTAGATGCCTACAATCTCGACCTCCGCGCAGGTGGAGTGGTCGGTAAGACCGATCCAGGCGGTTTCGCCGACGAACAGGACATCTTTCCAGAGTTGGTCAGCGACTGTTTCGGGCAGCACAAGCTGGAGTTTGTCGGGGTCGGTAATCCAGGCGCCCGCGAGTTTTTGCGGTTCAATGCGGACGCCTTCGGGATCGGTGGGCGAGGTCAGCGCCAAGCCGATGGATACGGCTTTACCGCCAAGGTCGGGATGGGCGAGATAGAGGTACACCCAGCCCGGCGCCAGCCAGAAAGGTTCGATGGAGGTTACGGCCGCGGCGCCGTACTGTTCGCGCAGCAGGGTGACCAGTCGGTTGAGCGCCTGGACGGGATTGGTGGCGCCGATGGGCGCCGCGGACCAGGGGGCGCCGACCTCGCGGTCGCTGCGGGCGATCACCTCCAGGGCGTTTGCCGCGCCGCTTTTTGCCATTTCGTTCTCTACACTGCGGCGTATCTGTGCGGCCACCGAAAAGAGGATGCTGCACAGGGCGATGGATACCGCGATGACCAGCGTGCTCAGCAGCAGCGAGAACGTACTTTTTCGCTTCAAGTCCTGTATCAGCGCAAAATGCAGAAATGCCAAAATTTTCCTCACTCGCAGTGTCCTCCAGACTTTTCATGCGCTTTTTTCATTTGTTTTGCATGCTATAGCAGATATAGTGCGATTAAAAGTAAAATTATTCGGCGACAGCAGGAGAAAACGGATGAGTGCAAGTGTATTCCGGTCTGAGTGGTGGGCGATGGTCGTGTGCTGTTGCGCTTTTACGATGCAGGCGTCCGGGGTGGTCGAGAATGACAATGTGCTGCTTGGCGTGCTGAAAAGGGAGGGCTATGTCGCCTTCCCGGATATCGAGGTGCTGCACGCCAAGAAACCCGGTCTGCCCGCGCTTGAATTGCGGGATGCGCCTACCGGCGGATATGCGGCAAAATGCAAGCTCAATACGATGATGTATGCCGGCACGCACTCGGATGCCCTGGAGCAGTTCGTGGTGGACCACGAAGGGCACTGGAAAGGCATGAAGATCGTGGTGGGGGGCGCGGGGAAATACGTGCAGGTCGAATGGACAATGGAGGCGGTCCGAACGGCTTCGGGCTATTCCGGACAGCTCCAGGCATGGAAAAAGGAAATGGCGGCGCTGAATATGGCCATTAGCAAGGCCATGGAACGGATGGGGCCTGACCGCAAGAAACATGAGGAGACCCGCGTGTTTGAGCAGCCGGATTGGGGCGACATCGGGGTTTACCTGACTGCGGTGACTCCCGCGATTGCCGAGGCGGCGGGGCTGGATGTGCCAACCGGGTGCCAGATAGTGGCTGTGCAGAAGACGTGGCCGGCCGCGGCCGCGGGCCTGCAGGAAGGGGATATCATACTCGAGGTTAACGGAGCGCCAGTCGGCGCTGAAAAGGATGTGCGGGTGGCATGTACAGGCAACGCGGGGAAGGCCCTGCGCGTGAAAATCCAGCGCGACGGCAAACGACGCACGTTCACTGTGCCTGTACAATCCTTGATGGAGGCCGCGGAAGCGGGAGATGCCTACGCGCAGCTTCGGATTGGTCGCAACTATTTTGAGGGCGTGCAGGTGGCGCCGGATTATGAGAAAGCGTATCGCTGGTTTATTCAAGCGCATGAACAGGGCACGGAACCGTCGGCCAATCTGGTGCTGGCCCTGGTCTGTTTTTCGGGCCTTGGTGTTGAAAAAGACCACCGCCGCGCCATGGAATTGCTGCAGCCGCTTGCCGACGACGAGGAGCCGATCGCTTTGCGTATGCTGGGTCAGTGTTACATGGAAGGACTGGGCATCAGGAAAAATTCCGCTCGCGCCGTCGGGTATTTCAGTAAGGCCGCGGAATTGGGCGATGCGGGCGCTATGGGTTGGCTGGGAGTGTGCTATATGATGGGTGAAGGGGTTGGCCGGGATGTGAGAAAAGCGGTGTCCTGGTACCGCAAAGCCGCGCTTAACGGCAGTGCTGATGGGATGTATCTCTACGGGCTGGCTCTTATCGAGGGTGAAGGTGTTGAGCAGGATATTGATGAGGCGATGGTCTGGCTGCGTCAGGCGGCCAAGGCGGGTAGCAGCGCGGCGATGGGTCACTTGGGGCTCTGCGCGGTTCTCGGGCTGGGCATGGAACAGAATAGCGCGCAGGGGCTGGAGTGGCTGAAGGCCGGGGTTGCGGCAGGGGACGCGCAATCGATGGTGATGCTGGCAAACATCTATAAACACGGGATGATCGTTCCCAAGGATACAAAAGAGGCGCTGAAGCTTTATCGGAGAGCGGTATTGCTAAATAATGCGGGCGCAATGACCCAGCTCGGTATTTGTTACCTCGAGGGAGAGGGCGTTCCCCTCGACAAAAAAAACGCCGCCTCCTGGTTCAAAAAGGCGGTCGATGGACAGGATGCCGAGGGCATGGTCATGCTGGGGTTGTGCTATATGAATGCCTGGGGGGTGGCTGAAAATAAAAGAGAGGCGTATAACTGCTTTCAGCAGGCGGCCGGTCTGGGCGATGCGTCAGCCATGTTCCTCCTGGGAAATTGCTACGCAAACGGATATGGCGTCAAAAAAAATGAGTACCTCGCGACGCAGCAGTATAAAAATGCCGCCGACCGCGACAATACAAGCGCCATGGCGCTCCTGGGACTGGCTTATATTTTTGGTTCAGGGATTACGGAGGATGCAGAGGCCGGTATCGAATGGCTGAAAAAGGCGGCCGGTCTGGGCGATGCGGATGCTATGTTTACTCTGGGCATGTGCTATAATGATGGCGTCGGTGTGATCGAGGATATGGATGCCGCTATAGATTGGATGCGCCAGGCGGCAGTGGCCGGATCAGAGGATGCGGTGGAGTATCTTGACGAATTGGGGAAGTGAAGAAAACCCGCAGGCCAGCACCAGTTGAACATGGCCCGTCGTACCCACCTGGGATTATGGTACGCATAAAATAATGCTGGTAGGACAATGGTAAAATTTTACACACCAGGATCGCCGGTTGAGGGCTGAGATTGGTTGTAATCGGGGGTATACGTATAGTCAAATCCCCCCATATCCACCTTATCGTCTTCATCGTCTTCATCGTCAAAGAAAGTGTAAAAGCATTCGTCGTCACTGATGACGCCATCTTCATCCAGGTCAATGCAGATTTCTTCTCCACGTTGAGGGGGGTCATCGTCATCGCTGCTATCCTCGCATGAACAGAACAGCATTGCGACTATTGCCGTTATGACGAGAATAGATATTTTATAAAGTTGCGCATCATTACTTTTCATAATTATCCTTTCATATTAATCGTTGTAAAATAGTCGCAGTCCGATTGCGTCACTGCGGTAGTCTGGTGCCAAAAGATAGCGTGCGGCTGATCGGCAATAGTCATATGAGCTGCGCCAACTTCCGCCGCGAACCACACGCAGCGGGCCGTTGGGGCAACCATTGGGATTTGTTGCGGGTTTCGAGGAAGTCGGTTGTTGGTTGACTTTATCGTCGCACCATTCCCAGACGTTGCCATACATGTTGTAAATCCCCCACGGATTTGGCTCCATGTCCATGATGTGTCCGGTTTTGTTGCCATGATCTTTAAAGAACGCGTATTTTTTTAATGCGTAAAAAGATCCTGTAAAATGTCGTGCGCCCGTGGTGCCTGCCCGGCAGGCATACTCCCATTCGGCCTCGGTCGGAAAGCGGAAAAAGCCATTGGTTGTTTTGCCGTTGAGCTGTTGTATGAAGATTTGGCAGTCATACCAGCTCACATTTTCCACGGGTCGGAGTTCCCCGCTGATGAATGGCGAAATAAACCTTCGCTGGTGTATAGCAGGATTATCACCCATAACGCTTTTCCAAAGCAATTGTGAGACTTCATATTTACTGATCCAGAAGCCAGACGAGAGCGTAACCTCTCGTTGATTTTCATCCCCTTTGTGGAATTGTTCCGTGTTTGGACTGCCCATGATAAAGGAGCCGGCCGGGGCCCATACCAACTCAACAGGAGGGGTTCCGACTGGATAGATGATGCGCTCGGTTCCTGCCGGACGATCAATGAGGCTAAAGGTGACGTCCTGTAGTTCAATTAGTGATTTGCGAATACCTTCAATCGTGAGGGTTGCTGATTGCAGTTGACCCTGGTAGATAGCTTCGTTTCGGGTTGTTTGTATTTGCCAGCGAAGAGTAACATACGTGCCATTATCAGAGACGGTGCAGGAATAGTCGGGATTATTGCGCGAAAAGTTTCTTGAGAACTGATTAAGCACGCCTTTGTGTTCTCGTAATGGCAGCGTAGTGATGTTGCTGATTGCGTTGAAATGTGTGTTGCTTTCGCTGTCGCGAATTTGGATCGAAGGCTTTCCGGGTTGCTGTATATGAACGTAGCCGATTTCCTGAATGACGGTGTACCCTTCGCGTTTTAAGACACCAAGTAGCGGATTGTCAGTTTCTACGAGGGCATAGGCGTAAGGAACGCATAGCAAGGCAACCAGGCATGTGTGGCGTATGGCCTTCCTATTCATCATTCGACCCTCATCACGCTGAAAGGCACCCAGGCGTGATTGTTGAAGAAGTTGGCGGGGTTGGCGACAAACCGGGAGAGGGAAGCTGTTTTTTCGGCAAGTTCTTTCCATGCGGCGACATCGGCGGGGTTGGTTTCAGATAATTTCCGCAGCAGGTCGGGCAGGTCGGGCATGGCATTGAGCAGTTCCTGAATTTTTGCGGGGGCCTGGCCGAGGTCTTGCAGATTGACGATTGCGCTGAGCGCGCCGGGGGTAAGTTCGGCAATCATCTCGAGTCCGCCGCTTTGCAGGGCCAGCAGGGTTTCAGGCGAGGCGTCACTGGCCATGCTGATGAAGTCCATCTGCATGCCGCCGAGCATGTCGTGGAGCTTGGCCTTTGATTTGTAGAGGCAGACCTCGATGTTTTCATTTTCCATGCTCGGCACAAAGACGGTGGGCGGGAGCGGTTTTTCGCCCCATTTGGGCATAATGCCACGCATTTTAAATTCCTGGATGGTGCGTGAAAGCTGGGCGGTCATCTTGGTCCCCGGATTGTCCGCGCGAACGTATTCTTCAACGTCATTAATGTTGCGCTGGGTTTGGCGCGCCATTTCATTGATGGCATCCACGATGCGTTGCACCGTTTCACTGGATGACGAGGTGGATTTGATGGGCATGGTAAAGCCGCCTGTTTTACGCGCGATATACTTGAATTGTTCAAGTGTTGGAGGATGTTGACCTACAGACAACGTATAAACCGGGACAAATTGCTTGTGGCACTCCTTGAGTACCTGGTCTTTTATGTCCAGGTTTTTGCCGGGCATATCGCCGATAAGGATGATGGTCCTGGCATTGGCGCTGTTCCATGCAAGATCATCGAGGGCTTTTTGTATAGCCGAAAAGACGGATGCAAAATCCCCGCAGCCACCCTCTGCCTGGTACTGATTAAGTGCGGCATGTAAATCATCCTGCTGGCCAATGTGTTTGAAATCGATGATATCCAGCCAGTTGGATTCGTCGTCATCTACATCCCGGTAGCCAATGAAGGCGAAGCGCAGTCGCAGGGGTTCCTTGCGTCCTTGTATTTCAACTTTGATCTGTGAGAACTCGCGGATAAATGAGGCGACTTTATCTTTGACCCCCTCCAGTTCCTCCGTCATGCTGCCGGTGACATCCATGACGAAAGCGATGTCGATGCTGGCGGCGGCCGAGAGGCTGTTCGGGTCCATGTTAAGCATGCGTTGATGGCGCATATCCGCATTAGGCGTGTTGCGGCCGATAACACAGGCGATTTCGAAGGCCTTGCCGTCCTGTGACCTCGCAAAGATGGGGAAAGGCTCCACCGTGGGATCATCGGTGGGCCGGACGGCGAATTCACCTACTTGGTCGGTCATTTCGGGATCGGCATATACAGCGACGGCGATTTCGGCACTGGTGCCGGTGAAGCGCAGCGCCTGATCGGTGTCCCACATGAGGGTGGCATCGGTGGGTACATAGCCGAAGAAACCGCCTTTGCCGGGGTCGCAATCTTCTTTGAGCGGATGGCTGCCAACGGCAGTAAGATCAGAACCGGCTGGTCCGTAACAATAGGCTTTGGCATTCTGGGGAAGAACGCCCAGCGAACTTGAGCGGGTGGTATCTTTGTAGAGTGGCACATTGTCTTTGATCACCCATACCTTTTGCATGATGCCGCCGGCTGTTTTCAAGGCCGTGTCCGGCGCGGCCGTCAGCCGTACCGCGCAAACGAAAAAAGAGAGGATCAACACGATGCACGTGTTTCTGTTGCCGATGCCGAATGCTGTTCTTTGCGTTCTGACCGTCATAAGTTCCATTCCTTTTTTTCTGTTGAGACTAATAGCATCCCCGCCAAAAAAAGGAAAGGATTATCCCCCTGTTTGACAGGATAAGACTTGTCTCTGCGGGGAAATCATGCAATATAAAAAATATGTTTGGTTGCCGATTCAAGACAGTTACAGGACTATATTTCATAGTGGCGCTGGCGGGAAGTGTTGTTTCCGTGATGGCGGTGGTGGAGCATGATAATGTGCTCAAAGGCTTGCTGAAAGGCCAAGGCTTTTCTGTGCTGCAGGATGTCAACGCCATGTCAGCCGGTAAGCCAGGGGTTCCTATGTTGCAGTTCAGTGACGGCAAAGATGGCGGGTATCTGATTGCGGCGAAGCTCAACACAGTGGTATTCGCTCAAAAATACACGAAGGGGATTGAGCGGTTCGTCGAATCACGCGATGGGATTTGGAACGGGGCCTACATGATGGAGGTCGGGTCGGGTGGGGAATTTGTCCGGGTGACCACACCCTTCAAGCCCAAAATGGATGAGGCCTATTACGTACAGGTGTTGGATACGTTTCGTTATGAATTGGGGTTGATGTACAAGGAACTGAGTACAGAGGTAAAAGCAAAGGGTGCGGATGCGGCGGTTGTGCGGTCAGGCCCGGCCACGGATCCCTCCGGGATTGCATTCACCCGGCAGCCATTTGAACGGCGTGATGAATTTGTGCGCCGTATCGAGTCTGGTAATCCGTATGTGCTCGGGAAATGCAGCTTTGATGAGACGCAGTATGACATTGAACGTCGCACGTTTCCGGTGAAGGTTCGTATCAACGACTGGGGGACACAGGTGCTGCAGCTTGCGCGCGAACAGGACTATGTCCTTGAGGCCGGTCGCGATACGGCGCGCTCTGTGTACGAAAATGGACCGGACTATGTTGTCGAAACAATATGCCGTGTGGATGAGAAAACACAGGATTTTGAGGTTGAATGGATCGGGTTTACGCTTAACAAACGGTCTTACGCGTTGGAACGCGGCTATATATGGGATTACCTTTTGCGGACGGCGCGTTCTTTGGGCCATGCGCTGCGCACACAGTGGGGGCTGGTTGTGGTGTGCCTGATGCTGGGAACACTGATCGGGCTTCGTATGAAGTCACTAAGGTAGCGCAGAGATTCCCGCCTGTGCGCCCATAGCATGCTCAGGGTAGCTCATCGAGTTTGATCCAGAACAGGGCGGGTACTTCGGGGTCCGCGAGTTTACGTTCGAGCGCCTTAAATTTGCGTGTCAGCAACGCGCGGGTGGATGCCCGCTTTTCCGGGATGTACCCGATGGCGTTGAGCAGCGCATGCGCATTGGTGGTGTCGGCGCACAGCCAGCGGATCGTGGACTGAATGGCCGCCGGGGGAGCGCCTGTCTCTGTCGGGTTCAGCTCACATTCCGCGATGATATCCAGCATGTTGGTCAGCGCTGTTTTTGAAAGAAGGGTCCAGGCGCTGTCGAGGGGCAGTTGCGGCGCTTCAACGGTCCATTCGTGAAGGGTTTTATGCAGCGGGGCGATGAGGATCGGTTGCCCGTTGGTGTCCAGTGCGATCAGTGGATAGGGCATGATGGATTGCGGCGGCATGGACACGGTGACCGGTGAGGCGATCTGTTGGCGCACGGATGGTGCGGCGGGATCGGCGGCGGAGGTGGTCATCCAGACAGGCGATGCGTCCGATTCAATCCGTTGCGGCTTGATGAATATGCGGGTTGGCAGGTTGAAGAGCTGCTCGCAGTCCACTTGGCACTCGGGCGGCTGGTCGAGACGCTGGACGCGGCATGAGCGTCCTGCGGCATCGTGGACCACGCGCAGCGGCTGCCAGAACAGTTTAACAAATTCAATTTTACCTCGGGGGCCTTCATGCACCTTCTGAAAAGGCTGCTCGTTGCGCCACAGGGCCAGCCCGGTGGGATCGGGTTGGATGGCGGATGCCGCTATTTGCGTTGGTTCCAGTTGGGCTTTTGGCGGTGTGGCGGACCTGACGGCTTCGTCGACCGCGCCGGGGGGCGGCAGGCTGTCCGGAGGGGGGAGGCCGCCTGTCCCTCCGGCATGAATGAAGGCCATGCCGGAGAAGAGGGCCGCCAGCAGGAGGATAGGTGGTTTTGTTTGATTCGCTGACATCATATCACGCAGTCTACTGAACGGTCATCACGCTGAAAGGCACCCAGGCGTGATCGTTGAAGAAGTTATCGGGATTAGCGACAAAACGCGACAAGGCGGCGGTTTTGACGGCAAGCTCGTTCCATGCAGCCACATCGGCGGGGTTGGTTTCAGATATTTTTTTCAGCAGGTCCGGCAGGCCGGGCATAGCGTTAAGCATTTCCTTGATTTTACCGGGCGCCGCGCCCAGGTCATCCATGTTGATGATGGAATTGAGCGCCCCCGGTTCCAGTTCGGCAATCATCTCGAGGCCGCCGCTTTGCAGGGCCAACAGGGTTTCAGGCGAGGCGTCTTTGGCCATGCTGATGAAGTCCATCTGCATGCCGCCGAGCATGTCGTGGAGCTTGGCCTTTGATTTGTAGAGGCAGACCTCTACATTTTCATTTTCCATGCTCGGCACAAAGACGGTGGGCGGGAGCGGTTTTTCGCCCCATTTGGGCATAATGCCGCGCTTTTTAAATTCCTGGATAGTGCGTGAAAGCTGGGCGGTCATTTCGCCGGGGGCGGGGCCGCCGGCTTCAGCCAGGCGGCCGACATCGGACACCTTCCCCTGCGTGCGTACCTGCATGGTCTTAATGGCATCAATGATCTTTTCAACCGTTTCGGTCGTCGAGGTGTTGTCGGTCACGGAAAGCGTAATGCCGTGGGTGGCGATGGATGCACTTTTGAGTTCCGCCCGTGTTTCAGGCAGGTCGCCGACCGGCAGGGAATATATGGTGATGAACTCGGTATTGCATTTTTCCAATACGGCATCGCGTAGCTCAGTATCCTTGGCGGGGGCGTCAGCAATGAGGATGATGGCCTTGCCGTTGGCAGGGCCCCATTGCAGGGTTTCAAGCGCATGCTGCAGCGCGGCATAGATGGACTCAGGATAGTCCCCGCCCCCTTTTGCCTCAAAACGGCGCAAGTGATAGTTGAAGTCGTCCTCCTGCCCGATGTTGATGAAGTCGATGCTCTCAATCCAGTCATCACCGTCCGTCTCCATGTCACGATAGCCGATGAAGGCGAAACGAAGGCGGAGCGGCTGTTGGCGTCCCTGAACATCAATGGTGCGCGTGGAGAATTCTTTGATCAGATCGGCAACCTGAAGTTTCACGCCCTCCAGTTCCTCACCCATGCTTCCGGTGATGTCCATTACAAAGGCAATATCAATGCTGGAGACGGCCGCCAGCGTGTTCGGGTCCATCTTGACCTGCTGTTGCTGTGGCCCCCCTTCTGGTCCGGCGGCCAGTACACAGGCGATTTCAAAGGCTTTTTTGTCGTCAGAACGTCCAAAAATCGGGAAAGGTTCCATCGTCGGGTCATCGGTGGGATGTACGCCGAAATCGGCAACCTTGTCGGACATCCCGGGATCGGCGTAGACGGCCACGGTGATTTCAGCGTTGGTGCCGGAGAAACGCAACGCCTGGTCCGTATCCCAAATGAGGGTGTTTTCTTTGACCACGTACCCAAAGAAACCGCCTTCATCCATATTGCATTCCTCTTTGCGCGGCTTGTTGCCCACAGCAACCAGATCGGCGCCGACATCGCCGTAATAATAGGCTTTGGCATTTTGCGGGAAGTTGCCCATTGTGGTGGTTTTGGCGGTGTCTTTGTAGAGCGGGGTATCGGCTTTGATGAACCAGACCTTTCGCAGGATGCCATCGTCGGTCTTTTGAGCTTCGCTCGGCGTTGTCTTCAACTGCGCGCGCGCCAGGCCGCTGCAGAGCAGTGACGCCAAAACTATCCACATGAATACGGGGCAAAGGGACGGGTGCGAATGGCGCTTATTCTTCATATCTATATTCCTTCTGTACGTGTTACTCTGCGTTACTCTGTTTGCTTCATTGTAAAGGGCAGTTTTGTAAAGCCCAGGCTGTTATGGGCCAGGTCCATCAATGGGTAGAATGCAGTGTTCAAGGTTCCGCTGATGCTCAATTTGCGACAGCAGCGGGTTAATCTCTTGCTCCATGATACGCCTGAAATCCGACCGCCATTCTTTCTCCACGAGTTCTCTCGCCCAGGATGGCAGGTAGGGCAGCGCACGCAAGTTATCCTGCAAAAAAACGCACGCTTCAATGTAGTTTTCATTTTTGCCGTGATTGAATATCTGTTGTACGCGGGGCTCAAGTCCAAGATCAAACACATTGGCAAGCGCAACGTACATGTGCATAATCTGCTCCGGATGATCACGTGTTGTACTCAGCATGTTGGACAGTTCGACTTTTAGGCTCGATAGCGCACCAAGAAGACGGCTGGGCTGGTCATAAAAAGCGGGGGTGCCCTCGGTCGTGGCCACAAGGCAGGGAGGCGGTGACCAGGTGACCGGTGTTGCCTTGAATCCATAGTGCAGCAGTTCGCTCAGATCGTTGCAGTAGGCCTCGCGGCAGAGGGATTTGTCTTGCACCAGGCGCATTGCCGTCTCGTGGAGCCCGCCCGTGTGTTTGCACTCATGATCAATGAGCTGTTTAATCATGGCCTCCAAACGCCCGGGAGTTGCCGGTGACCCGGGCGGAAGGAAGCGCCCGTTGGTAAGACTCACCGTTCTTTCGAGGTTTTGCCGACACGTTTGTGTGTCGGGGGCATAAAGCCGGATATGGCGCGCTTGCAGTAGGCTTATGGTATAGTCAGCAATGCGGGTGTCGCCACAGTCTTGCTCGGAATACAGCAAAATGGCGGAGGGCATAGCGGCAGCAAAGGCCGTTTCGGAAAGAAGTTCGTCCAGCGATGCACCCGCCGGTTTAAACGAGACGTGCAGTTTCGCTGAACGATACGTTTCCGGTACGGCTATAGTTTGCGCGGCCTCGAGCATGGCCTGCCAACGGACTCGATCCGATTCCTTCAAGGAATGGGTAGACGAGGGAGAAACCAAAACAATGAGCGATAAATCGCGCAGGTTTTCGAGAAACTGCTGTTTATCGCTCCAGGTCATGGGTGGCGGCTCCATCGCGTCCTTATCCAGTAAGCCATTCAGGCGCGAGGCGACTCGCCACCATTGACCCTCGCGCGCAACCAGCCAGAGCGGCGTGTTTCCGGCGGCGGGAACCCCCCCGGACTTGCTCGATGCCGTGGAGTAAACCACTGCCGTATCGCTTTCCGGCTGAATGATCAGGTTCGATGGATGAAGCGCCAGGTTTGTCAATGCAACAAACTCCGTGGTCTCTCCGGGGCCCAATTGCGGATTGTCCGCGGTTTCCGCGCTGCGTGAGGTTAGCGAGTACACATAAGCCGTCGCATCTTTGTGAGTCAAAAGCCCTTTTTTTTCTGTAAGGGCCGCCGTCTTATAGTAGAGAACATTCGTGCGCACTGTTGCCGCCATAAGCGGCCCGCCCCTCTCATTGGTCATGCACTGACGAGCCTCCTGAGCGCTTGCCCCCGGTGCGGCTGTTGCCGGGTAGGCAAACCCGTATATAAAAAACAGTAAAGCAACATACCATTTCATCAAATTTCCCTTTTTGCAGGGTAGTTATATTGCACGGGCTGCTCAGGGGCAAGACATTATTGGGGCATTTTGGGAACTCCTATTCTCCGCGTCACACGAATATCTCGATTCATACAAAGGCTCTGCAGAATTAAACCACCCGCTTCGCTGGAGGCCAGCGAAGCGGGTGGTAAAGAAATCGCAGTGCTTAATCTTGTTGAGAATTTTGGTTGCGGCTCTGCTGCTCCAGCAAGAACATGCTGGTCTTGTTGCGAAAAATGGGGTATGCATCGTGGTGTTGGTGATATTTTTGGTTGTGAAGGAAAGAACGATGCTGAGGACAGGTTTGGTTGCGGGTTTGATCGTGTGCATGTTGGCATCGGTGTGTTTTGCGCTGGTGGAGACGGATAACCCGCTGCTGGGGGTGCTCAAGCAGGAGGAATTCAACGTAGTGCAGGATTTGGGGATCATCCATGTGCAGAAGTTGGGGCTCCCAACGATGGAAATACGCGATGGCGCGGATAACAGCGCTTACGAGGTGAGCAGCCGACTGAATACCATGCTGTTCTCAGGCACGCATGCGCGCCAATTGGAGCGGTTTGTGCGCGACCGCGGCGGGGTGTGGGATGGCCTTGCGCTGGAGGCGGACCCGGAGGCGCGGTTTCTGATAGTGCGTTGGCAAATGCCCACCAGCCGGGATGCGGAGGTGTATCGCCGTCAGTTTGCCGAATGGCGCAGCAAGATTGCTGCGCTGAACAAGACCGTGTACGACACGCTGGAAGCGTGGGGGCCGGATCCGGCGGGTCCACAGTCCGGGGATGTGGATGTGGTTGACCTGGGCGACGGCGTGAAGCTGGAGATGGTGTATATCGCGCCGGGGACGTTCATGATGGGGTCGAACAATGGGGATAATGAAGAGAAGCCGGTGCATACAGTACGTATCAGCGAGCCATATTGGCTGGGGATGTATGAGGTAACGCAGCGGGAGTACCAGCAGGTGATGGGTGAAAATACGAGCAATTTCAAGGGCGACAACCTGCCGGTGGAGCGGGTGAGTTGGAATAAAGCGGTGGAGTTCTGCCGGAAGCTGACCGAGCAGGAGCACAGTACAGGCAGGTTGCTCGCGGAATACGAGTATACGCTGCCGAGCGAAGCGCAGTGGGAATATGCGGCGCGCGGCGGGGATAAGAGCCGGAGAGATTACACATACGCAGGCTCAGACACCATCGGAGAAGTAGCCTGGTATGGTGGGAACAGCGGAAATAAGACACACGAAGTAGGCGGATTGAAAGCGAATGAACTGGGCCTATATGACATGAGTGGAAACGTCTGGGAATGGTGCATGGATTGGTATGACGATGATTATTATGAAAGGACGAAAGGAGCAGTTGATCCTGTGAATACTGATGCGGCCTCGAGCCGCGTGAATCGCGGTGGCTGTTGGATCAATGGTGCCGGGAGCTGTCGGTCGGCTCTCCGCTCCAGGCTCGCGCCTGACGACACGTTCGCCATCCTGGGCTTCCGCGTCTGTCTTGTCCGCAGGAGATAACACCTTCCCAAGCAAGACGAACATCCGCCTACGCCCTACGGGGCTACGGCGTGACAAGACCAGATGAGAAAGAAGCAGGACACTCGACTGGAAGGAGAGTGGCAGGATTCTTTCTGAGCTGATGTGAGAGAGGGGGTGCAGGGGGATACATCCCCCTGCCGAAAGGAAGAGATGAAATATCGAGTATTTGTGTTGGCCCACAGATTTCACAGATTGCCCCTTCGTTGCTTTCGAACCTTAAGCCTATCTTCGCTACGCTACGGCTTTCACAGACGGGAGGGTGAAAAAGGGGGTTAAAATGGCGAAAACCGGTGATTTTTGATGAAAAATGCGCCAAAAATCGACTTTTTGGGTCTTTTTTTGTGTTTTGTGTGCCTTATGTGGCCATAAATATGCTGGTCTTGTTTCGAAGAATGGGGTATTGACTGATGGCAGTTTTTTGCCCAAAGGATATCGTGATGCTTCGAAAAGGTTTGGTTGCGAGTTTGGTTGTGTGCATGTTGGCATCGGTGTGTTTTGCGCTGGTGGAGACCGATAATCCGCTGCTGGGGGTGCTCAAGCAGGAGAAATTCAACGTAGTGCAGGATTTGGGGATCATCCATGTGCAGAAGTTGGGACTGCCGACGCTGGAAATACGCGATGGCGCGGATAACAGTGCCTACGAGGTGAGCAGCCGACTGAACACCATGCTGTTCTCGGGCACGCATGCGCGCCAGTTGGAGCGGTTTGTGCGCGAACGCGGCGGGGTGTGGGATGGCCTGACGCTGGAGGCGGACCCGGAGGCGCGGTTTCTGATAGTGCGCTGGCAAATGCCCACGAGCCGGGATGCGGAGGTGTATCGGCAGCAGCTTAATGACTGGCGAAGCAAGATTGCTGCGCTGAACAAGACCGTGTACGACACGCTGGAAGCGTGGGGGCCGGATCCGAAGCTACCGAAAGTCATGCCAACCCCCTTCAATTTGGCAACCAAATGGACCATCGCCGGTATCGGTGAATTCAATCCCACCCGCACAGGCAAAGAAGTCCTTATCACCGATTCGACCGGAAGCCTTAATCTGCTCTATTTTGACAGCACGGGCAACTTGCATTGGAGTGCGGATACCAATGATCTCTGTTGGACCTCGTATACCTTGGGAACGACATATTCCACAAATAACTCAACCTGGACCATTGACGCTATCGGTGACATTAATGCAGATGGTATGGATGAGCTGATCATGCGATGTAACGATACCTTTTCGCAAGGAGGAAAGACCAAATCATACATACGTGTCTTGTTTTTTGATGACAGTGGTTCCGGCCAAATAGCCGCGTCACAACCCGCCGCATTCGCCATTTCCACCAGTTGGACCATTGTCGGATTGGGTCATTTCAATACAACCGCTGTAGGCGGTATTGATTCAAATGCCAAACAAATCTGTCTGCAACATGGCACAGACGGCGGTTTCTGTCTTGTCTACCTGAATAACAATGGCACCCTCTTCTGGTCTGCCGACACCAATAATGTCTGCTGGACCTCCTACAGTTCTGGTTCCATGTATGCAACTAATGCGCCCGACTGGACCGTTGCGGCCATCGGCGATGTAAATGGCGATGGCCAGAACGAGTTGATCATGCGCAGTTCGACCACCTTCCAACAGGGCGGCAAGACCAAATCACAGGTAAAAACCCTTTTCTTCACGGATAACGGCACCGGCAAGCTCAAGGGCACACAGCCCGCGGTATTCAACATGGCGACCCTGTGGACTATTGAAGGCATGGGCAATTTCAATACGGCGGCAGTCGGCGCGACCAGCACGAATGCCCAACAGATATTGATCCGCCACGCCAATGACGGCGGCTTCTACCTGCTGTACATGAGTGACAACGGCTCCCTGTACTGGAATGCCGATACCAATAATGTCTGCTGGACCTCCTACAGCCCTGGTTCCATGTATGCAACTAATGCGCCCGACTGGACCGTTGCGGCCATCGGCGATATCAACGGCGATCAACAAGATGAAATCCTTGTTAATTTAAGAAATACATATAGGGAAGGTGGCAAAACAAAATTTCAAAATAATATCCTGTTTTTCACAACAAATCGAACAGGAAAACTCAGATCCACACAACCCGCTGCATTTTAAAATATAGGTCACAAACATTTTTAGATTTATGAGCTGAAATTTCGTGAAATTATAAGAACTATAAGGGACTTGTCGTTAATAGTTATATTCTCTTTTCTTTAGTTATTAACTGTGTTTGTGTGAAATTCATATAATGTATGTCCCTTAAAAAATTTACGGTGTCGGATCCTGAGACTCGGGGTCTGGTGAAAGAAATTTCTGGTTTTGCCATGACGAATGGGGTACGAATATCGGCGATTTGTGTTCAAAAAGGATATAGCGATGCTGAGAAAAGGTTTGGTGGCGGGATTGGTTGCGGGTTTGATCGTGTGCGTGTTGGCATCGGTGTGCTTTGCGCTGGTGGAGACGGATAACCCGCTGCTGGGGGTGCTCAGGCAGGAGGAATTCACGGTAGTGCAGGATTTGAGCTTTGTCCATGCGCAGAAGTCGGGACTGCCGACGCTGGAAATACGCGATGGGGCGGATAACAGTGCCTACGAGGTGAGTAGCCGACTGAATACCATGTTGTTCTCGGGCACGCATGCGCGCCAGTTGGAGCGGTTTGTGCGCGAACGCAGAGGGGCGTGGGATGGCCTTGCGCTGGAGGCGGATTCGGAGGCGCGGTTTCTGATGGTGCGCTGGAAGATGCCCACGAGCCGGGATGCGGAGGTGTATCGCCGTCAGTTTGCCGAATGGCGCAGCAAGATTGCTG
>RZZM01000298.1 GCA_009929845.1 Spartobacteria bacterium | reverse complement strand
CCCTGGCCACGCCCGAAAAATGCGTTCGGGTTCACGGGACCCTCGTTATCCGGTACGAGATTCTCTTGCTGCTCTTCATTGGACCCAAGTATTCGTGCGCGAAAAGCATCCATATCCGCTTGGGCGCGGGCCGAATAATCAGAATTTACGTTATGCTGTTCTATCATTATCTCACCTTACATCATGCATGACTTTATGCACTCTCCACATTCCGTTGCCCGCATAGGAAACAGAAGTACCTTGGCCGTAATTGCCAGATAAAGACGGAACAGTGCGGGTGTAGTACAATTTGTGGTCATAGTAGTGGGCCAAAATGATATTTCTGAAAACCACGTTGCCTCCTTTTACTGTCCACGTTATACTTTTGCCGCCATTTGGTACTTTTTGTTCGGCCTCATCATCCACGTAGTCAATCAGGGAAAACCGATTCAATTGACCCTGAATTCTTCGCTCTTTACCGGCACCAGGAGCCGATACAGTCGGAATGGTTTTGGAGTTCACAACCCTTGTGGTCTTTACGATACGATCTTCCGAAGCAAATGACGTGAACTGATCTATTTTACCTTCAGTCGCTTTTTCGACACTTTTTCTGGCATTGAATAAACCATGCCTGTTCAGTGCATTGCTCGCATGAGTAATTTCGCCTTTTGCCCCCACGCCGGGATTGTATACAGCAGTAGCATTATCTTCGGAATCTGTTGTGACCTCCACCAGTTGTGATCCGCTCACAACGCCCAGATATTCCTTGGCATGGGCAACTTCAACGGTCAAATCTGTGTCAAACAGCCCATAAGCGTTCAGATTGTTACGCGCATGATTGATCGTACCGGCGGCACCCTGCCCGGGATTTTCTACGGCATCGGCATTGCGCTGACCGGATTGTTTGATCTCAATTTGCTCTGAGCCAGAGGTGGATTCGGGAATATCTGCGGGCAGGCCCTTTCGGTGTTCTTCGTGGCCGTCAAACAAGCCATACCTATTTATAGTGTTAGATGCCCCCGTAATCGTTCCCTTCGCGCCGGGGCCGGGGTTATATGGCGCTGGCTGATTTTTCCCGCCGGTAACTCTGCGTTCTTCAAGCACGCTGCCGGTAGTGACTTCCGGCACTTCCCCGGCCGTGCCAGTTTCCTGTCGTTTGCTTGTCCTGTACTTGCCCCACTCATTGGGCACATTATCAACATCTACAATCGCATTCGTAACGGGCGTGGCCGTCTCGGCGTCATTGTGCGTATGCTTATCGACGGTGTAATTGGCCAGGTGATGATGGCCACCGCCCGTGCTGGGCATGTCTTTTATGGTGGTGGACGTGATGGTAATATCGGACACACACGAATCGCGTTTGACGACATCAACATCAATGCGCGTATTCCCGGATACGGTAGGCGTTGGAATACTGAGCCCACCGCCACTGTCATTTTGCCATCCGCTCCATCCACCGGATTTCGCGCCAAGATGCATTTCGCGTTCGACTTTTTCTCGGGCGTCATCACGCACCACATACTTATTGACATGCCTGTACTTGGTGAGTGTCGCGCGTATCCAGATATCCCATAACAGGTCATCCCGCTGGCGCGGGTCGTATTCGTAGAGCCAGCCCGAACCGATACTGGTGGGGATAATGTGGCGCATGGCCTCGCGGGATTCCTGCTTCGGATAAAACCACACACGCCGGGACATGCTGCATGATTCTGCGGCAATCATCCCCTCAATGGTGGTATAATCTACCTGGTAGGGAACCTTGGTGATGCTGTAATCAATCAGATCGGACTCGTTGGACGTACTCTGAACCTGGTTGCGCGTGGTGGCGTCAAGGGCGGCTTCGGACACAACCGCGTTATATTCTTCTTCCGTGGCATTAACGCCCCACCATTCACAGGCCAGGCCGTAGCGCGTCAGATATTCGGTATAGCGGTGCTGGTATTGCGGCACATGCTCTATCATGCGCTGCCGGGTATTCCCTGCCTTCGTAGGCTCATGGTCCAGTTCTTTTGTGACGTGTTCGTCTGCCGATAGACTTAATGCCTCCGGGTCCACCAATGTTCCGCTTTCAGCATTGGCTTCCGTGTTAAGTTCAACGGTCGTTTTCCCCCGATGAGAGATTTTGACGCTTTTTCGCTGCTGGTTTTGCGGGGTAGCCGTGGTTTCTTTCTGGTCGGTCTTTCCGCTTGCGCTCGGGGTGTGCTCCACGCTCAGAATTTTCCCGTCGGTGGCTTCCAGGGTGGTGGGGTCTTTCCACTCTTCGTTGCTGGAGACTATTTCCCGGCGCGTTACCTCATCCACATGCAGGGCATCGCTGCGCTCCGACGCGCGGGAAACGCTCGATATGGCCGTGTCCCACGTTATTGAGATGTCAAAACAACAGTGATCGGATTGCGAGATGTTAATTTTGATTATGGTGCCAACGGTCGTTTGTTCTTCGGGGATCGACAAGCCACCAGAATCAGAATGATAATTGCCCGAATAGTATTTACACCCCAGGTGCTGTTCTTCTTCGACCGTGTGAAACGCATCGGAATGCACCACATGCCGCGGGACATGCTGATACTTGCGCGTACTGGTCACTACAAACCCGCTAAAAGTGCAAGTTTCCAGGTCATAGTTGATGCCGTCTATGCGGTATGTGGTCCCGGTCCGACTATTCGGATTGGGTAATGCGGGCAATGTGGCGACCATTTCAAAGCGGCTGCCATCCTCATATTTTCGGCAAGAGCGCTCAAGATTCAGGTTGGTAAGGGTCAGGCCGGTACCTTTGCGCAAAACCTCGAATACCGCCGGTTGGCCGGTCTCAAGATAATCCACGAACACGCGGACAAGCGACCATACCCCATCACGTACCCGTCCGTTCACCATAGGGTTCGTCACAGTCGCATGGTTGGTTAGTATCCACTCGGCCACCGATGATATCCACTCGCGCCCGGTATTGGGCCAATACCGCGTGATAATGCCGATATCCGCCGCGGGAATGTCGTTCTCGCTTCGAAACAAGGCATGCTCTTCTTTGAGCTTCTGGGTTAATTGGGCGTCTGTTGGCATAATAACTCTTCGGGTTAGGTGTAGAGAGAACCTACATAGTGGGTGATCGGACTCTGCACGATATCATAGGGTGAAACCTTGTAGCTGGGTTTGTGCATCACATAGACATCCTGCAAGGCCACCGACACAAACGCCAATTGGCTGCAAATCCACGCCGGCACATTACCCCAATCATCATCCGCCCGTTCCGCCCGAGATATAAACCACAGGATATTGGCATAATTGTACGGTTTGCCCAGTTGCGCTTTGCAGTATTGCCAGGCCGTCGCCCACTTATCAGGGGTCATACCATCCACGCGGTAAAAATCGACGATGGTTCCCGGTTTGTGGTCCCGGTCAAATGGAATGTAGCGCACGCCATGCGTCCATGCCTCGATGACGGACATATCGCTTTGCCGGAAGTTCGCGACATGCGAAGGCCCGCCCAGACCCGCCCAGGTTCGCAACTGAATAGCGCGACTCAATACACTGTATCCGCGATACACCGCATACAGATATTCGTCGTCTACGTTGGAAAACGGGCGGGGTTCAGGCATTTTCGCATATATATTGCCATGGCGAACGTACTCGTCCGGGGCATCCGGCACACTGAAATAAGCGCCGGTGGTTATGGTTGTCGCTGCATCTGCATACATGGCTTACCTCTTATTCTGCCGATGCCCCGCTTGTCGTGCTCTGATCGGGATTGCTTTCGGTATACACAATCACGGTCACGGTCGATCCTTCTTTCCCTTCGGCGTTCACGGTCGTACCCTCGTTGCTATTACCAGAGTCATCACCCCGCGAATACAGCGCGATTGCCCCCAGCAGGCACAGCCCACCAACGACGCATAATGTCACGCCCCAGGGATTGAGGCGCGTGGCTTCAATTTCCGCCGTGCTCACCACGCTGTTCACATCCGGGGTTCCACCGATAGCGGCATAATACTCGCCTTCTCGCTGCTCGTAGAGCACGGGCACAGCCTCCTCGACATACACGTCATACTTTTCGTAGAGCGTATCGTTGATTTTCGCCACCAGTTCGGGCAATGCGAACAGGTCAACCGCAAACCCCACCGTGAAATTTCCGTTTTCGCAACTGCCCCACGGTTCTATGGGCGCCGCGAGTGCCATCGGAGCAAATGCAACCAGCAACAACACTGCAATAATCTGTATCACCTTCATTTTTGCCTGCCTTCCTGTATTTATGGTTTGGGGTGTAACTGCAATATGGCCTCAGACACATACTCGCCTTTGGGCGAATATGACCCTGCAAATGTCAATGTAGGCATATGCTTTGGCCAGGGATCGCACTTGTTGTATCCTTTTTCGCCTGTTTTTGTCGCTACCCAGTACGCGCGACTCATCGGCGGGACAAATTGATTTGCCAGGGAGGGATCAATGGTTTCCAGGGGCGTGCGCACATACCACTTGTGGCCGGGGCGCAGTCCGCTCGAATAGACGCCGAGCCATTCGCCATTTTCGTAACGACACGACCAGTCGCAGCGCAATCCGTCATCCGGAAGACGGGCGACACCAACCCAACAGCCGAATTGCACCGCCTTGCAAAAATCATCAATATCCCAATCCAGACCATGTATTTCACCCAGCGTCTGCGCATGACGCGGGAAAGCGGTGTTGTCTTTTGTATCGCGGTTAATCATACGCACACGCGACAACACGGGGCGGGGATCGACTAGATACAAATTATGCAACGGGTTATCCAATATGAGAAAATCCACGCCACCTATCTGTATCGTCTCCGTGTCGATAATTACACTCGGATCGCCGTAAGGCATGGAGGGCTCATCGGGCGGCTCGTCGGGCGGCACATCGGGCGGCACTACGGGCTGCACATCTACCGTGTCGGTCGCCTCCGCATTGGCGCGGGCAATGGCATGCAAAGCCTGGTCGAGACACAGGCTTGCACTATCCATAAACATCTGCGCCTGCAATATATTCTCTGCCGCCACAGACAAATCCGTCATCTCAGGTTGACATTCCGGTACAGGGCTCATCGGCTTAACTCCTTCAAACGGGATTTAATTTCCCGGATATCTTCGCACACAACGCCAAACATAATTTTCGATTCGGCGGATTCTTTCAGGGCCTGCGTCGCCGTAAGTTCGACTTTATCCAGCTTCACGCATACCTGTTCGAGCCGTTCGGCCTTGATGCCTGCCGTGTATATGGTGGTAAGCAAAACAGAAAGCGGAATGCCGATTATGGCCGTCGTCCATCCCGTTTTTGCAGAAAATGCAGTGGTTCGTTGTGTCATGGTTTTCCCTTTCTGGGTTTTAGCGGATAGAGAGTATGGACGTGGTGCGTGCCGTCCCTCCCGTAGCCTCCACGCGAAAGCGCATATATCGCGTGGGCGCCGGGGTAAATTTGAACATGCCAAATCCATTCGTGTAAGCGCCGCTGGTGGCCTGCCAGTTGGAGCATATCACGGAACTGTCCTGTTCGCGCATAAAATACACGCCATCGTTTGACAGTTCATAGACGCACCGGGTTAGCACACCCGTATCGCTCACGTGCAACTGCAGCGCATAGCCCGATTCCGGCTTGTAATCGTTAACGTCTATGACGCGGCTATATGCATTACTCGTCACGGCATTGCTTGTCCACAGCGTGACGACATGCGTATCGAGCGTTCCGGCACACGCGCATAATGCGCACAAAAATATTGAGATATTTGTCACCATTTTTTTCATTCGTGTCTCCTGTTCTGTATTCTGTACATTTTACTCTGCCTGCCAATAACTCGTAACACCATCGTCAGACTTCAATATCGCTGTCGCACCTGGATGTATATTGGTAATAGGCGGGATAACAATACCTGCCTCCGAATCACCATATCGCACGCAAATAGGCGCATTTGTACTGCTGGTGAGTGTAATTTTTGATGATTTGATATGAGCGGCGTTCAATGTCGCGTTCACAGTCATTACCTTCCCGGTGAGCACTTCGTCGAAGTACACCCGGAAATATCCAGATGTATCGTCTGGAAGTGGCAATGTAATGTCAAACGGGTCCGTTTCC
>RZZM01000031.1 GCA_009929845.1 Spartobacteria bacterium | reverse complement strand
TCCCAGGTCAGCTTGTGCTCGCAAACGTCCACTTCACTGCCAACCAGCCGACGACAAGCGTTCTTTACCGTGGCAAAGGCCTCGCACATGATATCGTCCAGGGTCTCGCCGCTCTCCAAACGCTTCCTGAATTCATCGGTTTTGGCCTTTAACTCACCTTCACTCAAGGACTGATACCCCACCTCCAGCTCATTGATACGCGCTACCAGCGGGTTCAGCTTCTTTACATCGCGATCATTCTTCGACCCGATTATCTTCTTTAAAATCCATTGCATCATAATCTACGTACCTGCATTGCCGCTCCACAACGAACGGCCTCCATTATTTATATTTGTGATAAACGCCGATACCCTACGTGGATAGACCGCCTTTGGCAAGTTATCTGTGCGCCATATCTGATGCCTGTTGGAAAAGTCCTGACAACCCCAGGAACACTAAAACCTCAGCTTCGCCCCCATCGACCTGTCATATAGAAATGCGGTCGCATTTCTATATGACAGGTTAAAATTTTTTTCATTTTATAATATGTTTATGTACAGTGTATTATGATAATACGCAAATATGACATGTCAAATATGGTGACGACCGCATTCCTATATGACAGGTTTTTGATGGCGACGCAATGAACAGGAGAGAGGAGTTTGCCATGCGCAATAACAGATATGCATTCACGCGCGGGGTGGTGGCCCTGATTATGGGCTTGTCCATGACCACAGCAGCGTTTTCGGGCATCCCATCCACCCTGGTCCAAGGCAACAATGCCTTTGCCTTTGAGCTGTACCGGGAACTGAAATCCATGGACGGGAATCTCTTTTTCTCGCCCTACAGTATTTCGTCCGCCCTGGCCATGACCTATGCGGGCGCGCGGGGCTCGACCGCCGCGGAGATGGCCCGGACCCTACATTTCACACTCGGGGAAGTTGCTACACATCCGGCGTTTGCCCAGCTTAATGCCCGCCTTGAAGCGATCCAGGCCGAAGGCCATGTACAACTGCAGGCGGCCCATTCGCTCTGGCCGCAAAAAGGCTATCCGTTCTTACCCGCCTACCTGGCGCTTATCGAGAAGTACTATGGCTCCACCATCACCCCCCTGGACTACGTCAACGAAACCGAACAGGCCCGGATTACCATTAACACCTGGGTTGAAGATCGGACACAGGACAAGATAAAAAATCTGATTGCCGAGGGCGCGCTTACTCCCCTGACCCGCATGGTGCTGGTGAATGCCATCTATTTCAAAGGCGACTGGGCAACACCGTTCAATCCCGAACATACCGCCGCCCTGCCCTTTTACCTTCCCGGCAACACCACAGCCCAGGCGAATTTTATGACCCTGAAGCAAAAATTCAACTATGCGGAATCCGACGATCTACAGGTCATTGAATTGCCCTATGTTGGGGACGACCTTTCCATGCTGGTCCTCCTCCCGAAAAACCGGGATGGATTGCCTGCTGTTGAATCGGCGCTGTCCGGGGAACAACTCGACAGGTGGACGGCCGGCCTGCAACGCCGCGAGGTACAGGTTTTCCTTCCAAAATTCAAAATCACATGGGGCACGGTTTCCCTCAACAAGGCCCTGGTGGCCCTGGGCATGGGCGGGGCGTTCGGACCGAAGGCCGACTTTACCGGCATGGACAAACAGAACGGCATATTTATCTCAGACGTCCTGCATAAAGCCTTCGTGGAAGTGAACGAGGAAGGCACCGAAGCCGCCGCGGCCACAGCCGTGGTCATGCGGATGACCGCCATGCCTGCACGGCCTGTCGTTTTCCGCGCCGACCACCCCTTCCTTTTCCTTATTCAGGATACCAGTTCCCGGAATATCCTCTTCATGGGGCGCGTCAGCAATCCGGCGTTACTCGCCCAGTGAGTCCACTTCCTTAAGAATTGATTCCAGGCGGTCGTTCAGGTCACTGATCCGCGACTTGAGTTCCTTCGAGGTGGCCTCATCCATTCCCTTGCGGGCGCGCTCAAGCTTTCGGAATGTACGACTCAACTGCTGGCTTTCCTCCGTGAGCTGCTCGACATCCTTTTTCACCGCCGCTTGTTTGGCGATCAAGGCCTCGGCCAGTTGCAGTTTACGCTCCAACCCGGCATTCGCCTTTTGGAGGCCGGCCATTTCCTGCTCCGTGGAAGCGATGCTGTCGTCACGTTCACTCAGTTGCGCCGTCATCTCCCTGACCTGGGTTTCGAGTTTGGCCAGACGCTCGCGCGCCTGGCTCGCGGTCTGCAATTCCTGGGATACCCCGAGCAGTTCCTTCTGCAGTTCCTGAATCCGGGTCTTGAGCGCCTCTGCCGCCCGCACCTCTTTGGTCAGCGAAGCTACTGCTTTCTGCTGAGCAGCCAGATCCTGCCGGGCCTTCTCAAGCATATCGACATTGTCCTGTAGCTCATCGCGCAGCTCCTGCATCAGACTCGCCGATTTGCCGGCCACCTGTTCGGCCTGCGATTTACTCGCCTCAAGCTCGCTGATCTGCGTCTTCAGCGCGGCCACCTGCGCGCTCATCTTCTGTTGCGAGGCCGCCTGTGCCGCAGTGGCATCCTTCTGCGTATCCGCCAATTGCTTTTTCAATGCGGCCTCCGCCGCAACCACGGTGGCGAGTTCCGACTTCAGTGAAGCCGCTGTTTTGTTGGCATCGGCCACTTTCGTCTCCGCCGCCGCCAGATCACTTTTCAGCGAAGTATTTTCGTTCATGATTCCATCGAGACGGGTGACCAGCGCGCTGGTTTTGCCTTCCGCGCTGAGCAACTGTTTTTCAAGCTCCGCCAGGGCACTGTTGGCCTTCACGGTCTCGGACTCCATCTCCTGCTTGTCCAGGGTCAGGTCCTTGACCTCGCGCTGAAGCTTCGTCGCCTCAAGATTAGCGGTTTCAAGCGCCTTCTGCGCATCAAAAAGCTCACCCTTCAAATCCTGCACCTGTTTTTGCATGTTTGAAATCACCGCCGTGCGCTCGGTCAACGCGCTCACCTCCGCCCGGAGTGCTTCTTCACTTTTCCCGGCGGTCTGCAATTCTTTCTTGAGCGCAAGCAGTTCTTTTTCCAGACGTTCCACATTGCCCGCGGCCGAATCCATGCCTTCGGACAAAGTGGCCTTCTGATTGGTTAGCGCCTCCACGTTTTTGCGCAGCGCGGCCACTTCTTTCGCCAGTCCGGATTTCTCCGCGCCCGTCTCTTTCAACGAGGTCGACAATTCACTTACCTTTTCGCGCAACTCCGTGAGCGTCGTGTCGAGTTTGGCCTTGCCGGTTTCGAGCGAGGCCACCTGTGCGGTCAGTTTCTGATTTTCCTTGATGGCGGCGGAAAGTTGTGTAGCCACCTTCTTTTCCCCGGCCTGCGCCGCCGACAACTGCTCTTTTAGATTCGCAATCGCATCGGTGGCCTGCGCATTTTCAGCGCGCAACTGTTCAACCGCCGCCTCCGCCGCTTTGCGCTGTTGCTCACAGGCGGATTGTTCCGCCTGTACACCGGCCAATTCTGTCTGTAAAGCGTTCAGGCGCTCCTGCAGGGCCGCCATCTGCGCAATCTTCTGCTCGGCGGATTCCAGCGCGGCGGAAGTTGACTTATGCAGAGATGAAAGCGCGGTGAATTCTGTGGTCATATTCTTGAGCGCCTCAGCGGTTTCATTTTTGTCCGCCAAGGCGGCCGTCAGTTCCGCCGCGACCTTTTCGCGCTCCGCTTCCATCGTTTCTATCGTTTTCTTCAATGAGGCTTCCTGCTTCCGCAGGTTCTGTTTGTCGGCATTCAGGGCGCTGATTTGATCCTGGCGTCCCTGCAGGGCCGCCGCCAGCTCCTCCACCTTCGCCTGGAGCGTGGCCGCCTCAGCCGTTGCGGCCGTCAACTGCTTTTCAAGCTGCTCGCCGGTCTTCTGGAGGGCCATCCGCTCCTTCTTGAGGACGCTCAATTCCGTTTTCAGCGCCGCCGCCTCCTCCGCCTGCCTGGTGGCATCCGCCAACGCCTTCGTCGTCGTCTTGTTGTCACGCTCCGCATCCGCGAGGGCCTTGTCCGCCCCGACTATGCGCGCCCGCAGCTCTGTGATGGTCTGCGCGGCCTCATTGGCCTTTGCCTGCCACTGATCATGCGCCGTCTGCAGGGCCGCCATCTGCTTATCCAAAATTGCGTTCTGCTTCTGCGCGGTCGCCGCGTCCGCCTGGCTTGCCGCCAATTCATCTTCTAGCGCCTTCACGCGCACATCGGCATCCTTAAGCTGCGCGGCCAACTGCTCCGCCCGCTTGCCTTCCGCCTCCGCCGCCTGCAGGAGCTTACCCAACTCCGCTTTTTCGGTTTTGTATGTCGCGATCTGCTCCGAAAGCTGGTCCACCTGTTCGCCTTTTTTCATGGCATTACGCAAGGAGACTTCCAGGCTGTCCACCTGGGCGGCGGCCGCATCCGCCTTGGCCTTCCATTCGTTCCCGGCGGCCTGAAGCGCATCCATCTGTACATTCTGTTTTTCGATCATCGCGTTGAGCGTGTCGCGCTGCGCCTGCTCTTCGGTAAGACGCTGTTTGAGCTCATCGACCTGGGCGGACGTCGTCGTAGCCAGCCCGCGCGACTCCGCCACGGCCTGTTTCATCCGGTCCAACTCACCGGAAAGTTCATTTTTTTGTGAAAGCGCGTCGGAAAGTTGACGTTGAATACTTGTGCGTGAGGCCTCGCATTCGTTCCGTTCCGCTTCCAAGGCCGCCCGTTCCTTACGCAATCCCGCCAGCTCATCCGCGAGCTGGGCGCTGTTTCCGGACGCCTGCGCGAGGGACGCTTCCAGCGTGTCGCGCGTTTTCTCCAGGGCGGCGATCTGGGAGGCCATGCCTGTCTGTGCCCGTTCCAATTGGGCCTTCTCCTGGGTCAAAGACTGCACGGTTCCCTTCAACTCATCGAACGTGGATAGTTTGGCGCTGTAATCGCCCACTAGCTTCTCCAGGGCCGTTGACTGCTTTACAGCCTGCGCGTATTGCTTATCCAGTTGGGCAAGCTGTTCCTTCAGTGACTTGACTTCGCCGGCATAAGCCTGCGCATTGTCCACCGTCTTTTCCAACCGTGCCTGAATGGCGGCAAGCTCCTTGTTCAACACCGCTTTTTCCGTTTCCAGTGCCTGGGCAGATTTTTCGGAAGCGTCCAGCATTTGTTTCAATTCGGCAATTTCCTGCTGGGCAGTCGTGTTCTGCGCCTGCGCCGTTTCCAGGGTCTGCCGCATTTGCTCCTGGGTTTTTTGCAGGGCGGCATATTCTTTGGCCACCTCGTCACGGGCGCGCGTTACTTCCACTTGCTCGCCGGACACCTCTTTGAGCTTGGTCTTCAATATGTCGATCGCGTCAAGCTTGGCCAGCACATCCGCATATTTCTGTTCCAGCCCCTGTCGAACACGCAGTTCGCCGGCCAATTCCTTGCGCAAAGCATCCTGTTCAGCCTGTAAGGCCGCTTGCTGGGTGTTCTGTTCGGCCAGCTTTTTCTGCAGCGTCGCCAGGTCCGTCTGTTCTTTCTCCAGCGCCGCCGACAGCTTCTGTTTTTCAGCCATCAACGTGTTTATCTGCTGCTCCAATCCGGCCTTAACCGATTGTACCTCCGCCAACTGCTTTTCAACCGCCTGTTTGCCCGACTGTACTTCGGCAAGCGCCGCTTCCAGTTTCACCTTGCCCGTTGTGACCTTTTCCAGCTCAGCAGCCAACTTGTCCTGAGCGTTGATGAGTTCTTTCTTCTCACCATTCAACGCGGAAATCTCCTGCTTCAGGCCGCCCAGCACATCCAGCTTCCCCTGCGAATCCGTCAACGCCGCCTCAAGCTGATCCCGTTTCTTGCGTGTCGCGTTCAAATCCTCTTTGGTAGCGCTCAATTCATTTTTAAGCGTTTTCAGGGTATCCAGTTGCGCGCGCACTTCGGTCATGGCCCGCTCCAGCGCCTCGCGGTCCTTCAGCGCCTTTTGCAAATCCGCGCCGGTTGTGCCCAGCTCCTGTTTCAGGGCCGTCATCTCCTGCAATGTAATCTGCGCCTTCTCCTCAAGCTGACTACGCCGGACCGACTCCGCGTCCAGTTGCTGCTGCAGTTCCGCGTTCTGGGCCAGTTGTGCCGCATGGTCTTTCTGAAGGGCCCCCATGTCGTTACGCATGGCCCCGAGATCCGAAACCAGCTTTTCGATCTGTTCATTGGCCGCCGTAATGCCTTGCTCAAGCTTGATCTTTTCCGCGCCCAACGCGTCCAGGGCGGCGACCTGCTTCGCGCGCATTTTTTCCGCGTCCTTAAGTTCGCCGGTCAGCGTCTTGACCTCCGCCTCCAACCCGCCGACTGAAGCGGCTTGCTGCTCGGCCTTTGCCAACTTCTTTTCCAGCGTCTGGTGTGCCTTCCGTGCGTTGGCCAGCTCCGCTTCCATCTCTCGGATTCTCTCGCTCAGGGTCTTCAGCTCATCCGCGGCGGCCCGGGCGCTTTCATCCAAATCCCCCATGGAGGAGGTGAGTTTCACATTTTCTTTGAGCAATTCCTCCCGTTCACGGACGAGGGCTTTAAGTTCGGCCTCCAACGCATTCTGGGCCGCTGTATAGGACTTGGCGTCCGCGGCCTTGGCCTTTGTCAACTCGGCAAGCTGCGCCTTGAGCCGGTCAACCTGCGAAAGGTCATCCATCGCCTTTTGCAACCGGCCATTCAGTCCGGCGATCGTCTTCTCATTCTCCATCAACGCGCGCGCCGCCTCCTGCCGGGCGTCATCCACATCGTTGAGTGTCGCCTGCAGGGTCGCATTGGCAGCCGCCAACCGCTGCATTTCGCTCTCCGCCGAATCCAACTGTTCCTGCAACTCGCGCAATTTCGCGGACGCGCCACTGGCGGCCTTCTGTAGGAGTTCACGGCGCTCTTCGGCTCTGCTCGCGGCTTCCGCGGCGGCCTTCTGCTTAAGTTCGTCGCGCGCGCTCACTTCATTCTCGATGGATTTAAGCTGTCGGGTCAACTCCTCCTTCTGGAGTTTCAGCCGCGCCACTTCCTCTTTCGATTCCACAAGTTGCTGTTGAAGTTCCCGCAGCCGGGAGGTGGCCTTATTCGCCAGGTCCGCGCGGCTTTGCGCCGACTCCTGCGCGTTGGCATGTCCCGGTACACCCGCGGACAGACATACCCCCAATCCGGCGGCAAGCATGCGCCTGCGCCACCGGGCGGCCCAACGCTTCGCGTTTATAGTTCGGTGTTCCTCACATGCCGACATGGCGGCCTCTTCCCGTTTTTCTGTCATACGATGTTTCATCTCTCTCCTCTGATTTCATAGATTACATATAAATCACATTAATAGTTGGCCAGTTCCTCCAGGACTGAGGTGGCCTCGCTCAATTGTTTTTCCAATGATTCTATCCGCGCGTTTAAGTTCCTGCGCTCATTTTCCGCGTTGGCAACCTCGGTTCTCGCCGCGCTCAGTTCCTGTTCCAGCACTTTCGCTGTTCCCGTAGCCTCCATGGAGGCCTTCTCAAATTTGTCTTTTTCGGTCTGCAAGGTCTGCGCTTTTTCTTCCAACTGCTGCTGTTTCTTCTGCAATTGTGTGTAATCACGCACGGTGGTCTTCAGTTCGGCGCGCAGCGAGCGGACCTCGGCGAGCTCGTTTTGTGCGGCGGCAATCTGCCGTTCCATAGCGTCCGACTGCTTGCGGGCCGTGGCGAGTTCCGCGGCCATATCCCTGATCTTTGTTTTCAGGCTTTCCATGTCGTCGGCCACGGCAGCCGCATCCGCTTCAATCTGCGCCTTGCCGGCCAACATGGTGTCCACCTGCTGCTCAAGTTTGGCCTTGTCCGCGGCAAGGTCGGCGATCGCCTGATCGGCCGCCTGTTTTTGTGTTTTCCAGTTCACCAGCTCAGCCTCCAGGTTTTCGGCCTTTACGCGGAATTCCGCCGCCTGCTGCTCTGCATCGGCCGACTTGCGCAACGAGGCGTTGAGCCCGGCATTCTGTTTTTCCAGCAGCTTGATCTCCTTCTTCAACTCGTCCACTGTAGCAATCTTCGATGCATAGGAATCAATCTGCTTTTGCAATTCACTGTTTTGCTTCTGCGCCGTGGCGAGATTATCCAACGCCCCGCCAATCTCCTTTTGCATCGCGCGAATTTGCTGTTCGGCCTCCGCGCGTTTCTGTTCCGCGATTCGCTGGTCGGCATAGGCCTTCTTGATCTGTTCGGAAAGCGAGGCCTTTTCGCGTGACAGGGTACTTCCCGCCGTTTCGGCCGCCTCCAACTGCCTGCTGAGCTGTGCAATCTGCGCCTTCAAACTATCCATTTCCGCGCCCGAAGCGCCTAGCGTCGCCTGCAATTTTTCACGCTCCGCTTCCAATGCCATCACCCGTCCGTTCAATTCCTGTTCGGCGCGCATCAGGGTCTGCTTATCCTTGGCTAAATTCTTGATTTCCTGTTTCAACGGCGCCGCACGGTCCACCTGTGCCATGGTTTCCGCCAGGCGTTTCTCAATTGTTTCCTTCTCCTTGAGTGTACGTGAAAGCTGCATTTCCACATTCTGCAACTGTTCACTCACGCCCAGCAACTGCGCGGACACCTCTTTGGCGGAATCCGCCAACTCACTGTTCTGTGTTTCCAGTTGTGCCACCACGGCATTCAAATCGTTTTTGTCTTTGGTTAGTTCCTTGTTGCTACGTTCCAGGTCGCTGACCTGCGCGCGAAGCGCCTTGACGTCATCCAACTGGGCGCCAACATCCGCCAACTTCTTCTCCAGCGCCTGTTTTTCCATGCGGGTACGTTCAAGCTCTTCGCTGGACGCATTGATCTGCGCATTCAACTGGTCTTTGAGTGCGGTGCGGGCACGTTCCAGGCCATTGACTTTGACTTCGCTCTTCTCCAGCGCGGCCGCCATCTCCTTCATCCGCGCCTGCAAAGCCCCGGCTTCTCCCGTCAACTCGGCATTCCCCTTCTGCGCGGCGGCCAACTGGTCCTGCGTTTCCTTCAGCTCACGCCGCAAGGCATTTTCATTTTCCTTTTTGGCGCGGGCCATCTCTTTAAGCTGGTTACGCAGTTCGCCGACCGTGGCGAGTTCCTCGCGGGCCTTTTCATATTTGGCCGCCAACGCATCACGCTCTTTGCTGACCTGGTCCAGCTTGCCCTGTATGGCCGCGACGGACTGCTCCAGCGCGTTGATCTTCCCGGTAGCGGCTTCGTTCGCCTGCGCCGCCTGCACATGCTCATTTTGCAACGCCTTGATTTTAGCGTCCAGCCCGGCGCGCACCTGTTCAAGCTGCGCATGCCGACCGCCCACATCCGCGAGCTGTTTCCGCAGGTTCTCGACCTGCTCCTGGGAGGCGCCCGCGGTCTGCGCCACCTTCTCTTTTTCAGCGACCAACCGCTCTACCTGGTTTTGCAAATCAGCCTTTTCGCTGCTGACTGCCGCCAACTGCTTGTTGACCTGCTGGTTCTGGCGGATCGCTTCCGCCAACTGTTTTTCCATTTCCTGCCGCGCTGCGCCGCGGGCCGCCTTTTCCTCATCCAGCACGGTAATCAATTCCTGCAAGTCCGCCACCTTGGCTTCAAGCAACTGTTTGGCCTTTCCCATGCCCTGCAGGTCGTCCTTCACCTTGTCGGCTTCCGCCAGTTTTTCCTTCAAAAGCCCCACATGGCTTGTCAGGTCTTCATTTTCTTTGCGCACGCGGGAAATTTCGTTGTTAAGTTTAGTAATCTGGTCCCTGTATCCGGCCACGTTGGCCGCGGTGGCCGTGGCGGACTCCGCCAGTTTCAGGTAGTCATCCTTAACGGATTCCAATTGCCGCTTGATATCATCACGTTCCACCTGCAGCGCCTTGACCTGTTCAAGGATGTCGGTCTTGCTCCGCTCCATCTCTTTGAGCTTGTCATTGAGGGTATTGGCGTTCTGCACAGACGCCAGCAACTGCTGCCGCTGGTTCTCCGCCAGCGTTTCCGCCTCTGAAAGCTTCGTTCCATAGTCCTGCTGCATGGCGCTGACCTGGGCCTGGGCCTGGGTTAATTTCGCCGACAGCTCATCCACTGTTTTCTGGGAGGCGGCATACTCCCTTTCGACCTGGACCAGCTTCGCCTGGAGTTCGTTGGCCGCATCCGCCCTGGTCAGGGCCTTTTCTTTTTCGGATTCCAGCTTCTGTATCTGTCCGGCCAGTTCCCGCACTCGTTTTTCAGCCGTTTCGGCCTTCTTCTGGGCCGTCGTCACACTCGACTGCAAGTCCTGCACCTGACCGGTCAACTCGCCGGCGCGCGCCTTGTCTTTCTCCAGCGCCGCCATTTGCTCAAGCAGATCGCCCACCTGTTTCTGGGACGTTTCATAGCGCATGGCTTCTTCATCCAAATCCTGCTTCAACTCCGCGACAAACCGTTCGAGTTCATCCGCGCGCTTCTTGTGGGCTGTCAAGGTCTCAATTTCAGCCGTCAACTGCTGAATATTCCGTTCCGCCGTGGCGGCTGCCTGCTGTGCCTTGATCAATTCACCGCCCAGTTCCCCGACTCGTACATCCAGGTTCCTTGCCCGTTTACGTTCCTCTTCCAGCATTTTAATTTCCTTGTTCAGGTCCTCAATATGCTTATCCGCCGCCGTTGTGGTCTTTTCCGAGACGGCCAGCTTCGCGCGCATCTCACCCAACTGCTGTTCAATTTTTGCGGCGCGCGCCAGTTCCATATCCAGCTTCTGATTGGCCGATTCCAGTTCGCGAATGCGCCGGGTAGCCCCGGCGGCGTTTTCCTCGGCGGTGGTCAGTCGTTTCTTCAAATCCTCAATGGCTTCCTGCAACGACAGTTTCTCGCGCTGTTCCCGGACGATGTCTTTTTCTGTGGAGGCCAGTTCGGTCTGCATCTTGCGCTCAAGCTGCATCTTCGCCTTGTCCGCCGCCTCAATATCCGCCAGCAGTTGCGCAACCTGCTTTTCCGCCGCCTGCTTGCCGCCCTCCGCCTGGGCCAACTGGTCGCGCACCGCGTTCATGTCCGCGCGCAGTTGTTCCACCTGGCGCCGCTCGCGCTCCATATCCTGCGACAACTGGTCCAGTTCCCGCTTCCAGTCCTGGTCAATCTGCTGATTCTGCTTCTCCAGCGAGCCCTTCTGCTGGCTGAGCATCTGGATCTGACGCTCCAGTGCCGCCATTTCGTCGCTCAGACTGCTTTCCCGTTTCTGGGCATCGAGATATTTGTCGCCCAGCTCATCCATACGCCGTTGCAGATCTTCCATGGTCACGCGCAACTGCTCGGCCTTGGCGCGGGCCAGGGCCGCCGCCTCTTTTTCGGCGGTGAACTGCATCTTCCACTTGCTGTTCTGCGCCGTCATGTCCTTCTGGATTTGCTCTTTCTCGTTGAGCAACGCATTCACCCGGTCTCCCCGGGAGGCAAGTTCTTCCTGCAACCGCGTTTTCTCGCGCTGCATGTTCTCGACCTTCTGCTCCAGCCCCGCCACACTGTCCCGCAACTCGACATTCAATGCCCCCATGCGATCGATTTCCATTTCAATCTCTTCGCGGGCCAACTGCTGGGACCGCGTGTCGCGCAGCCGGTCATGCGACTCCGCCAGCCGGTCGTGCAGTTCCATATTTTCATTGGTCAACTTGACGATCTTCTCGCGCAGGCTTTCGGTGTTGCCGGCCTCCTCTTTGATCATGTCGAGATTCCGCTGCAGCTCTGTCAGCCGTTGCTGCAAATACTGGTTCTCTTTCAACAAATCATCATACTTAGCCTGCAGATCGCTATCATATGACGGGGTGTCCGCGGACACAAATCCCGCGGCGGGCTGCATTTCAAATTCTTCTTCGACAACCATCGTCTCCATGCTGATTTCAGGAATGGGCTCCATATCCGGCATCGGCAGGTCGTCGACCACGATTTCAGGCACCTCGTCGATCTCAAGGTCAAAATCCTCCACCAGGTCCATGGGCTCAATCACCGGCTCCGGCACAATCTCCGGCGTGCGCATGACCGAAACCTTCGGCGTGGCGCCTCCGCCGGAAACATCCCGTGTCGGCAACACCGCCTGGCGCCCGAGCTTCTCCAGGGCATCCCGGCAGTACTTGACACGGAACGCCACAATATCCGTCTGCCAGTCCGGAAAATCCTCCGCCAACTGGCTGTACAGCTCAAACGCCTTCTGATACCCCTCCGCGGCCACCTTCTGCTGCCCGGCATCGCGCTGTCGGTCCGCCCGGATCATAATGGAATAGGCATCCAGTTGGATTTCTTTGGGATCCGCGGCCTTGACGGACTGCGCCAAACCGATGGCGCAGACCACCAGCAGTAGGGCTACCGGGCCCACCCACCATGCACGTTTTAAGAACATCGGGTTCTGTTGTTCCGCTTGTGAATCACGGATAAAGGATTTCTTCCAGCACTTCATTCCTGTCACTCCCTAAACGCAATGCGTTTTCGTAGTATTTTTTTGCTTCTTGAAGACGTGGAGGTTCATAGGTGGCCAGCACAACCGCCAGGTTGAACTGCGCCTCAATATGATCCGGATCTAATTCCACGGCCTTTATAAACTCTTCCGCAGCCCGGGGCAGATCGCCCCCGGCATGCTTCACTATTCCTATGTAATTATGTAATTGCGCGTTATTGTTATCCAAATTGATGGCCATCTCAAGTATATCCATGGCCCTTTTTTCATCGCCCTGCCGCCAGGTGATAATCCCCTTCAACCCCAGGCCGTCCACATGTTCAGGGTACGAGGCCAACAGCGTCTCTACTTTTTCGGATGCGGAATCAACCGACCCCTCGAAATAAGCACAGGCAGCCATCCCCAGCAACGCGCCGGGCTGCAGGCCGTCCAGCTTGAGTGCGCGCTCGAATTTTCCGCGCGCCTTCCCGATGTGCCCCGCGGCCAACAGCCGGTTCCCGTCAACCACATAGTTCCCCGCTTTCTTCTTTTCCGCCTCCGTCGGACCGGCGGCCTCCACGTCCACCACCTGTTCCTCCTCCAGGACGGCCACCCGCGCCACGGCGGGTTCCGGGACCACCACGCGTTCAACCATTGTCGCCTGGGCGCGCGCTGCTTCCAGCTCCGCATCCTTCTCCCGCAGCGCCATCGCCAGCCGCGTCAGCTCGGTTTGCTGCTCCGCCTGCCGGGCCCGGCCCTGCGTCAAGGCCCGGTTGGCCTCGGCAACCTGCTGCTCCAGCGAAGCCATCTCCACGCGCATCCGGTCCACCTCGTCGCCCTCCGCTTTCTTCTCGCGGGCCATCGCCAACTGCTCACGGACCTTGGTCAGCTCGGTCTCCAGGGCCCCCACTTCCGCCCGCAGCTTCAAGACATGCTGCCGCGCCTCCTTGAGTGCCGCCTCCTGCTCCCCCTGCTGCTTCCTGGCCTGCTGCAACTCCCCTTGCGAGGAAAGGAACCGACGCTTCATCTCTTCAAACTGCGTCGCCTGGTCCAAATCCACCTCGCCGCCACTGATGTCCTTGAGCCGCTCTTTAAGGATCAACACATCAGACTGGCTCTTCTCCAGCTCCGCCCGCAAACGGGCCACCTGCCCCTCCGCAACCTTCCGCTCACTCTGCTCAATTTCAAGCCGCTCATTGAGTTTGTCGCGCTCCTCACGAAAGAAAGAGAACGCGCGCTGCAGCTTTTCAAATTCTGTCAGTTCCTTATCCTCTGTTTCAGAAGCGCCGACCGGTTCCGTGGGCACAGGTGTATTCGCCTTGCGGCTGAATAGACCCGCCTCCGCCGACATCATCGTCAGCAGCGCAAAAAAACCGCCTATTTGCAGCACTCTCTTCCGGACTTTATTCTTCATAAAGACCCCATGCCTTCCTTTAAGGTAAATTATAATTTCGTTATATATATGGAAGCATTTCACTAATCGCAAGCGCAAACTATGCGTCAAATGCCAAAGTTCTCACCAACCACCCCCACCCGTTTGGTGAAAATCCCTTGTTTTTTACAGAAAACGACGCGACGGATGGAGTTCATGGTTCTTCTGTTATAATGGTGGTGGCGTCGATGTAGTGTTGAAGGATGATCTGGGCGGCAATTTTGTCGATGAGTTGTTTGCGTTTTTCACGGCGCGTGCCGCCTTCTATGAGGGCATTTTCGGCGCTTTTGCTGCTCAGGCGTTCATCCCAGCAGGCCACGGGGAGCGGGGTGGCTGCCCTGAGTTTTTCGGCAAAGGCCGTGACGTACTCCGCGATCGGCCCGGCGGTTCCATCCATATTTAACGGCAGGCCGATGACAATCCCGTCCACCTCATGCTCCTTGCACAGGGTCCTGATGCGTTGCAGCACCTCTTTGTCGGATGAATTGGGGATCATCTCCAGGGGAGAGGCGATGATCCGGCATGGATCGCTCAAGGCGACACCGATGCGCCGCTGCCCATAATCGATTCCGAGCAGGCGGCCCATATCACAGCAAGTCCTTGTACGGGGTTTGCTGCATTTCGTGGACGAGCTGCTTGATGTCCTGCGCGCGGTCCCTGGGACAAATCAGGGTAGCGCCGTCCGCCTGGACTACAATCAGGTCGCGCACCCCAATGAGCGTGGTGAGCCGGTTGTGCGATACTACGGTCGTATCCGCGCAGTCCAACTGCATGGCCTGCCCGATCAGGACATTGCCCGCCCCGTCCGCCGGGAAATGATTCCGCAACGCGGGCCAGGCGCCCACGTCATCCCAGGCAAAAGTCCCTTCGGCCATCACCACGTTATCCGCCTTTTCCATTACGGCGTAGTCGATGGAAATCTTTTCCAGCGAGGCAAAGGCCGCATGGAAAGCGCGAGTAAAAGCGTCCTCGTCGGGGGCCTCCCGCAGCGCGTTTATCATTTCGCTGAGCGGGGGACGATAGGCCGCAAAGGCGTGTTCTATCGCGCGCGCAGACCAGATGAACATGCCGGAATTCCAGAAATAGTGACCCTCGCCCAAGTACTGTTGGGCATGCGTCAAATCCGGTTTTTCAACGAAACGCCGGGCCTGCCGGAATACGGTGCCCGCCGCTGATTTTTCCCGGAGGTCACCGGCCTCGATATAGCCGTACCCCGTGCTGGGAAAGGCGGGCTTGATGCCGATGGTCAGCAGGACCTCTTCCCGGGCGGCCAATGTGAAACTGTCGCGCAGGGTTTGCGCGTATACCTCGATATCGCCGATGATGTGATCGGCGGTCAGCACCGCGAAAACCCCATCGGGATTCCGGCGCGCCACCAGGGCCGCGCCCAGCGCGATGGCGGCGGCCGTGTCGCGTCCGACAGGTTCGCCGATGATATTTTCCTTCGGCAGGGCGGGCGCCGAGGCCGAGGCCGTGTCCACCAGGTCGGCATTGGTGATCACAAATATCTTTTCGGGCGGCACCAGGCCGTTGAGCCGGTCAACCGCCTGGGCCAGCAACGGTTTATCACCGACCAACGACAGGAACTGCTTGGGATGTTTCGAGGTGCTCAACGGCCAGAACCGTTCCCCTTTACCACCTGCCAGAATTACTGCATATGCATCCACGCTCATTTTACACCTCTTTGACGGCCTTGACCATGTTGCCCACCCATGCGGCGGCCTCCCGGCGACCTTTGGATGTTTGTGGCATCGTGTGGAATTTCTGTACGATGGCACTGCCCACCACCACGGCGTCGGCATACCCCGCGGCCGCGGCGGCCTGTCCCGGTGTCGAGATGCCGAATCCAAGGGCCACGGGCAGGTCCGTAAGCTTGCGGGTATGGCGAAGCAGCTCTTCCGCGCCCTTTTCTGTCTTGTCCTGCATCCCGGTCACTCCGGTCCGTGACACGCAATAAACAAACCCGCTGGCGGTACGGACGATCTCTCCGATCCGCTTATCCGGAGTGGTCGGCGTGACCAGGGTGACGTTATCCAGATTCGCCTGCTGGAGTTCCTGGACGTACGGCGCCGATTCTTCAATCGGCAAATCCAGCAAGAGGCATCCATCAACCCCGGCCGTCGCGCTCTGGCGCACGCTTTTACGGAAATCACGCGCAAAGAGCGGGTTGAGATAACTGAAAAAAAGGATAGGAATTTCAGAGGTCTTCCGGATGGTTGCGATGGCATCCAGGACCCCGGAAAACGTAGCGCCCGCCTGCAAAGCGCGTTCCGCCGCCTCCTGGTTCACCCGTCCGTCCGCCAGAGGGTCCGAGAACGGAATCCCCAGCTCGATGATGTCCACCCCCACCTCTTCCAGGCGATGAACCACCTCGATCGTTGCCTGCAACGTCGGATCGCCGGCTGTGATATAGGCGATAAATCCCTTTTTCCCGGAAGCCTTCAAGTGTTTAAATGTCCTGCTGATTCTCGTATCCAGTATCATATTATTGCGCTCACATATTGGTTAATGAATTTCGGGCACTTTACCCGGTCGGCACACGGATGAAAAGAAACAATCCCGTCAAATTACGGGCAGAGGCGGCTGATGACCTCATCCAGCCGATTAATCTCCAGCGGCTTGGTGATCCATTCATTCATCCCCGCCTCAAGACCCTGCTTGCGGTCGGATTCGAAGGCATAGGCGGTCACCCCGATAATGGGGACGGCAACGCCCTGCTCGCGAAGAGCGCGCGTGACGGAAAAGCCGTTCATGCCGGGCAGTTTAACATCCATCAGGATGAGGTCGAAATGATGTTCAGCCACCGCCTTGAGGGCCATTTGTCCGTTGGTGACACAGGTCATCGTGCAATGGGCGCGGTTCAACAGGGTTTGGGCAAGAAGCATACTGGCCGGATCATCTTCCACCAGCAGGACATGCCGCTTGCGTGCTGATGCGTCCGATGGCGCGTTGTCGCCCGCGCGTGCGGACGGCCCGTCCCCATGCGCGTGCGACATGGAAGGCAGCTCAAGAATGAATGTTGAGCCCTTGTGCAGGACACTTTCCACGTGCAGCATTCCGCCCATCAGCTCCACAAGGCGTTTGGCAATGGCCAGCCCCAATCCAGCGCCTTCGTATTTGCGTGTATCCGTCGTGTCCACCTGCTGCAGCGGTTCGAAGATCAGCTCCTGGTGTTCGGGGGCGATGCCGATACCGGTGTCGCGTATCGTCACGCGCAACACCTCTTCCGTCCCGGACTTCAGGGCCGCACGCACCTCAACCGCGCCCCCGTCCGTAAATTTAATGGCATTGCCGATAAGGTTCATCAGCACCTGCCGCAGGCGCATGGGGTCCAGCCACAAGTGTCGCTCCAACTCCGAATCCGGCAGGGCGGAAAGCCGTATACCCTTCTTAAGGGCCTGCTGCTCAAAGATAGAGGCCGTGTCCGCAATCAGCGCCCGCACATCGACCTCCTGGTATTGGATAGGAAAACGATTGGTTTCTATGCGGGTCATATCGAGGATATCGTTGATCAACTGCAGGAGATCGCGGCTGCGTTGGTAGATTACTTCGATGGCCTGCTGCTGCTGCGGGTTCAGGTTACCCTGCGCAAGCAGAAAATCTGAAAAGCCAATAACCGGATTGAGCGGGGTGCGCAGTTCATGACTCATATTGGACAGGAAAAAACTTTTGGCGCGATTGGCGGCCTCGGCCTCTTCCTTGGCAGCGCGCAGGGCCTGTTCAATGCGTTTACGTTCTACCATCTGCCCGATCGTAATGGCGATGGAATGCAGGCGGGATTTTGCGGCGTCGATAATGAATTTGGGGCGCGCCTTGAAGGCCAGGGCGGCGCGGGTAAGCCGCTGGATGTCGACGTGGAAGGTCTCCGCCAGGTGGGCAAGGGTTTCCTCGTCTGTCGGGGGATTGCCATATCCGATATTGATGACACCGATGATTTCATGCCCGGCACGGATGGGAACCGCATAGAGGCGGATGCCGCCCACGCACTTGATATCGGTAGGCGTTCCGGTCGCCATGGCGGTTTTGGCCGAGTCGTTCCAGCAGTTCTCATGACACAGCCATTTACCACAGGAGAGGGCGGTGCGATTATCAGTCGTGCCGCACAGCTTCCGGGAGGCCTCGTCCATGATGTGGCACCAGTCAGAAACAAACAGACCGTACGCATAGTCCCCGTTCTTCTCGTAAACCGCAATGGACGTATCCAGCAGGGCCATGACATCCGTGGCCATGGTCTGAAGGAGCTCAAGGCCCACACCATCACGGATCACACGTTCGCTATTCAGTTCCGTGACATCACCGTAGGTGGAGGTCTGGCCCATCACAGATGGCTGCGCCTCCTTTTCAAGCATCCACGCAATCTTGTGCAGGTTGTCTGCATAACGTTTCTGCTCGGTTATATCCTGCAACGAACCGAACAGGCGAACCGGTTTGCCGTCCGCCCCCAATTCGGCGTTTCCACGCACAATGCATGTCTTCAGCTCTCCGTCCACACATACAGCCGTCAGTTCCAGCACATACGGAGTGCCATCCCGCACGGCGCCTTCCACAGCGCGACGGAGGAGGTCCATCCCTTCCGGCGTGTAGTATTTCGGGTGCTCAGTAAAGGATGGCGCACTCACTCCCGGTGGAAGTTTGAATATCCGAAACAATTCATCAGACCATGTGACAGTGTCCGACGCAATATCCCACTCCCAACTGCCGACATGCGCCACACGTTCCGCCTTCTGCATCAATTCCACACGTCTTCGCAATGCATCGACATCTTCCATCTACAATCTCCTAGCCTCTGTTCGATGATCAATTCTGCATTTCGCAGGAACCTCAGCACTTCAGGTGCCCTCGTTCAGTATTTGGGGCAATTCTGGTGGAAGGAGGCCGCCAAGTCAACCCCTACCCGCCAATTTCCTGGATTCTGATGGGATAGGCAGGATTTAGGGGTCCCAGTATTTAAGTATTCGATGATATAGACTTAAAACAGAGTTGTGTATAAATCTTGGATGACATCATGGGGGGGGGAGCCATAAGTCCTTTAAATTGGTAGTGGGAGTTGGTTTCGAACCAACAAAGTTCAGGTCATCAACCTGATTTATTCCCGGCCACCCGGTGATATATCCTCACCAGTCCGTATAGGGTCAGGTCGGGGGCCACCACACAATCCTCGCCGCTGCCCTCCAGTATCCATTTCGCATACCCGCCGGTCGCGCACAAAGGAACGTTTTCGCGGCCCAGTTCGTTACGGATATGGCGCAGGATTTCTTTGACCATGCCTTGATACCCGATTTGCGTGCCAATCCGGATGGCCTCCTCGGTGCTTTTGCCGATGGCTCGCTGCACCGTGCCGGGATGTACGTAGGGCAGCTTGGCAGTGCGCTCGTGAAGGTAGTCGAACATCAGGGGCAGGCCCGGCGCAATCACGCCGCCGATGTACCCCTGTACGGCATCCACCACATCAAACGTCAGCGCCGTGCCGAAATCCGCCACAATAACCGGCGTCCCGTAGCGGGCGGACGCGCCGACCGCGTTGGCCAACCGGTCCGCGCCGATCGTTTCGGGTTCGGGATAGGTGACCGGAATGCCGATATCCATGCGCGCGGAGACATCGAGGGGGACCACGCCTGCCCTTGCCTGAATGCCCTTCGTCCATGTTTTTTTGATCTTGGGCGCGGCGACACAGGCCATGATGGCGCCGGAGACGCCACTCCCGCGCAAGGTACCGTCCAGCGCCGCCGCCAGCGAAGCCGCTGTAAGCTCGCTTGTCTTCAGAAAACGCATATGGCACACGCGTCCACGGGTATACATGCCCAGGGACGTGCTGGTATTACCGATATCAACAACCAGTATGCGTTGCGTCGTCAAATACCGGGTACCTCCATTTTTCCGCCCCACTTAGCCCAGACCTCCAGGAGCTTCTCGCGCTGGTTGGTCAGCGCCACCCCGTAGAGCCGGTCCATGAACTGCAGGACCCCCGTAGCGGCCTCTTCCAAGGTTACCTGCACCCCTTCCAGCAGGCACGAGGTGGCCTTACCTTCAATTTCCGAGCCTTTCCAGTCGTCCTCGGTCTGCGCCAGGTTCATTCCAATACCGGCGACAATGAAATCGACCTTTTTCTCGCCGATACGCGGCTCAACCAGCACACCGGCGATCTTACGTCCGTTCACCAGCACATCATTCGGCCATTTGACGGTCAGGCCCTTGACCCCCTGGGCGTTCAGGTACTGGATCACGCTCAGGGTCGTGACGATGGAAAGCCAACCCGCCTCGGTGGCCTGCCACGCCGGTCGAAAGAGCACGGAAACATACAGGCCCTTGCCGGCCGTAGAAATCCACGATTTACCCCGGCGGCCGCGCCCGGATTTCTGAAGCCGCGCAATGACGGCCAGTCCCTCCGGCGCATCCTGTTCGGCCAGTATCTTCAATTCATCATTAGTCGACCCCACCTCATCACACGCCACTACCGAGCGTCCGACAAACGTGGTCTCCAGCCGATCTTCAATTTCCTGGCCCCATTCCGGCACGGCGGCCATGAACGGGTCATCCAGTGTTGGTATCTGTTTCTTTTCTTTCATATCTTTTTATCCCGCATTGCTATTGTTTAATTTCAAGTGACAAATCCACCGCCCGCACCGAATGGGTGAGGCATCCCAATGATATGGCGTCCACGCCGGTTGCCGCCACGGCCTCGACGGTCTCCAGGGTAATGCCACCGGAGGCTTCAAGGCGGCACGCCCCCCCGCGGAGGGCCACGCACTCGGCCATCACGTCGGGCGGCATATTATCCAGCAGCACCCAATCCGGCCGAGCCGCCAACACCTCCCGCAAATCGTCCGGACTTTCCACCTCGATTTCGACCAGCGTATCCGGATAGGCGTTCCGGGCCGCCATCACGGCATCCGCCAGGGACCCCCGGTTGGCCTGCCGCCAGTAGTTCCGGTGATTATCTTTAATCATCACACGGTCATACAGGCCCATGCGGTGATTTGCGCCGCCGCCGCACAGCACCGCGTATTTCTGGAGCAGACGCCATCCCGGGGTGGTCTTGCGCGTGTCGAGGATCATTGTCCCGTAGGGCTTCACAATCTCCGCATACATCCGTGTCGCGGTGGCCACGCCCGACAGGCGCTGCAAAAAATTCAGGGCGGTTCGCTCGGCGGAAAGGATAGACAGGACCGCCCCGGAAAGCTCCATGCAGACCTCGCCCGGTTGCAGGTCGTCGCCGTCATCGCGGCACATGGTTACCCGCAGTGAGGGATCGACCGCCCGAAAAACTGCGGCGGCCACCTCCTGTCCCGCCAACCGACACGCCTCCCTGGAAAGGATGACCGCCGACGTCCGCTCCTCCGGGCCCACCAGGCTCAACGTGGTCACATCCCCACGCGCCCCCAAATCCTCTTTAAGGGCCATGCCGATCAACTCTTCAACCGCTGCTTGTGTGGCCAATGCCGCCAACACCTCAGGAACCTTTATCATACTTTTTCCTTTTTCGCCCCCGCTTTCCGGAGGCGGCGTAGTACACCGGTTTTCCCGGCGAAGATTTTCTGGAAGGAGGCAACCCGTCCTTCAACTCAAACAACTGGTCCCGCAACGAGGCCGCGCGTTCGAATTCCAGCGCCTCCGCCGCCTGCAGCATGTCCCGCTCCAACTCGGCGATCAGTTCCGAAACCGAATACTCGACGCCGCTTTCACGAACCACCGACTCTTCAATCACGGCGGCCTGCTGCTTGAGCACCAATCCTTCCTGGATACTTTTACTGATACTTTTGGGAGTTATGCCATGTGTCTGATTATATTCAATCTGTTTTTTCCGGCGCAGGTCGGTAACGTCCAGCATACGCTGCATGGAATTCGTAACCGAGGCGGCATACATGATGACCTTGCCCTCAATATGGCGCGCCGCCCGCCCGGCGGTCTGGATCAATGACGTCTCCGAGCGCAAAAACCCTTCCTTGTCCGCGTCCAGGATCGCCACCAGCGACACCTCGGGCAGGTCCAGCCCCTCACGCAGAAGGTTGATCCCGATCAGGCAGTCAAACTCCGCCTTGCGCAGCCCGCGCAGGATTTCCACCCGCTCAATGGCGTCGATCTCCGAATGCAGGTACTGGACATTCAAGCCGGCCTCATTCAGGTACGCGGCCAGATCCTCGGCGGTTCGTTTGGTCAGCGTGGTAATCAGCACCCGCTCTTTGGCTTCCGCGCGGCGGCGCACCTCTTCGATCAGATCATCAATCTGCCCCTCCGGCGGACGAACCTCGATGGGCGGGTCGATAATGCCTGTCGGGCGGATGACCTGCTCGATCGGCGCCCCCGCGTGTTCCCGCTCGAAAGGCCCCGGCGTGGCGGAGGTGAAAATGATCGGCCCGGTCACGTTCATGAACTCATCAAAATTCATTGGACGATTGTCCATGGCCGAAGGCAGCCGGAACCCGTGTTCGACGAGATTTTTTTTGCGCGCCTGATCGCCGTTGAACATGCCCCGTACCTGTGGCAGCGTGACATGCGATTCATCGATGATGGTCAGGAAACCTTCCGGAAAAAAATCGATCAGCGAGGCGGGGCGCTCGCCCGCCGCGCGCCCCGCCAGGTGGCGCGAGTAGTTTTCGATACCGGAGCAGAACCCGATTTCCTTGAGCATCTCCAGGTCGTATTCCGTGCGCATGCGAATACGCTGGGCCTCGATCAATTTGTTCTGCCGTTCAAACTCGACGACACGCGCCTCGAGTTCCTCGCGAATCGCGCCCAGGGCCGCCTCGATTTTGTGACGGGGCATGACAAAGTGGCGCGCCGGGGATATGCTGACTTCGTCCAATTCCGCCTCCACCGCGCCGGTCAGGGGGTCCAGGCGCCGGATCGACTCGATCTCATCCCCGAAAAACCCGACACGGATCAGTTTCTGCGCATACGAGGGATAAATATCCACCGTTTCGCCCTTCACGGAAAAGGTCCCGGGCAGTTTTTCCACATTATTACGCGTATACTGGATATCCACCAACTGTTCGAGCATCGCGTCCCGGTCCAGCGTATCGCCGCATGTCACGGCCACCAGCATGTCCTTGTAATCTTCGGGAGAGCCCAGGCCATAGATGCAGGACACCGAAGCCACGATGATCACATCCCTTCTGTTGATCAATGAATCCGTCGCGGCCAGGCGCAGGCGCTCGATCTCTTCATTGATGGAGGCATCCTTTTCGATGAAGGTATCGGTCTGTGGAATATAGGCCTCGGGCTGGTAGTAGTCATAATAACTGACAAAATACTCGACCGCGTTATCCGGAAAAAAAGACTTGAATTCGGCATAGAGCTGCGCGGCGAGGGTTTTATTGTGTGAAATGACCAGAGCGGGGCGCCCGCACCGCTGGATCACGTTCGACATGGTGTAGGTTTTGCCGGAACCGGTGACGCCCTCGAGGGTCTGAAAGCGCTGTTCGCGCCCCAATCCCGCGCACAGGGCGTCAATCGCCTGAGGTTGATCACCCATCGGCTTAAAATCCGCAACCAGTCTGAACAAGGCCTTTTCCATGGACGGGAGTGTCGCACACGCAGACCGCCGGGGGCGACTCAAAAACAGCCAAAGACATTGATTTCTTCAAAAAATTTTTATGCCATGCGTAGCGTGATTAAGCAGAATCAGCAAGTCAGGCTTATTTGAGAAGAAAAACAGGTATGGTTGGATGCAGAACGATTTAAAGGCAAAGCGTTTCCTCAACCACGTTATCGCCCCGTTATTTACGAAGCCATCGTTACTTAAAAACGGCTCTCCAGCAGTCCTTACGCATTAAACATATTGCAAATTCGCTCTTCAAGATTTGCAATATCTTCTCTACAGAGAGAGCGTATTCGCGGGTAATTAGCCGCCGCCTCCACCTCGATCGGCGATTGATGAGTTCGATTAGGATCAGCGAAACCCGGGACAACCAGCCGGTGGATATTGTTTTTCAAGCTCCATGCACAGGCGGCGCATTTCCGCGCAATAGGCCTCCTCGAACTGACGGGCCAACGCGCGGCGTTCTTTCGGGTCTTCTGATTCCGGCGGATGCATGGGGGCGCCAAAAAGCACAGCATAACGGGTACGGTGGAGGGGCAGCCATGCGCTCGGGCGATTGTAGACATCGGTGCCAAGCAACACGACAGGAATCACCGGGGCCTGCGCCATAATGGCGAGGCGACCCAGGCCGCCACGAATCCTTCCGCCACGCAGCACGGACTGCGCGCCGCGCTGAATCCCCCCTTCCGGGAACAGGCACACCGTCCGCCCCAACGCAAGACGATCAACAATAGCCCTTACCGCACCGGGGTCGCGCCGACTTCGCCGATACGGTATCGGCTTGAAAATGCTATAGAACCAACGGGCAAGCGGTTTGTTAAACAGCTCCGCACTCGCCACATAATCAATCAGTCGTGGGTATTCGACCACCAACAAGGCAATATCATAGTACGCGCTGTGATTCGGCGCCAGGATGCAGGCGCCCTCCCCAGGCAACTGCTCACGACCGACAACCAGCGGATTACGGGAAAGCAGAAACGGCGGCTGCCCCAGGAATTTTGTTATATAATACGGCCAGTCATTCATGGGCGGGAGCCTCTTCCGCACAGGGAAGGGTGAATTGGAAAGCGGCGCCTTCCACAGTCTTCAACAACATAAGGGTTCCATTATGCTCCTCGATGATCCCCTTGGAAATGGACAACCCCAGGCCGGTTCCTTCCCCGACCTTCTTGGTGGAAAAAAACGGATTGAAAACCTTGTCGGCGATGTCCGGCGGGAGGCCCGGACCGGTATCGCGCACAGTGATCTGGATCATGCCGTCGAACCGTTCGGCGTCGATGTAGATTTGCCCGTGCTCCATCTCCTTCATGGCGTCCGCCGCATTCACCAGCAGGTTGACCAGCACCTGTTCAACCTGCTGTTTATCGCCATACACAGGCGCAAGGGACTCTTCCAGCGAAATGTTCACTTCAATCGAATACTTCAAGCGGTTCCGGCACAGTTCAAGGGCCTCGGTAATGGCATCCTGTATGGAAAATGGCTCTTTGTTCCTGCCGCCGCGGGCCGCGAAGCACTTCAACCCATCCACAATCCTTGTGATACGGTCAACCCCGTTGCGGATACCGGCAATCATCTTGGGAAATTCTTCGACGGCAAAGGACAATTTGGGGTTGGCTTCCACCTGCACCGAGTCCCGCAAGGCGGCAACCACCACATCCCACACCCGCCGCATGGTCTGGATATTGCCCGCGATAAAGGCGGTCGGATTGTTGATCTCATGCGCGACACCGGCGGAAAGGACGCCCAGGGTGGCCATCCGGTCCGCATGCACCAACTGCCGGGCCTGCTCTTCGGCCAGTGACTGCATGGCGCCGGCATAGCGCGCCAACTGCTCATCATAATCCAGGATCCGCTCCGCGGCCCGTATCCGGAAGACCAGCTCCTTGTAGTTCAACGGTTTAATCAGATAGTCATCCGCGCCGGCATCATAGCCCTCGGCAATGTCATGCTCCTGCCCCCGCGCGGTCTGCATGATCACGTACACATACCGGTCAAAGGCATGACCGCGAATCCGCCGGCAAACGTCCACCCCAGCCAACCCGGGCATCATCCAGTCCAGGAGCACCAGGCGGGGGGCGTCCTCCTCCTGCATGGCGCGCCAGGCCTCCTCGCCATTGGTGGTGGCCACCACCACATGCCCGGCCCCCTCCAGCATGTCGGTCAGCAAAATCCTCGAGGTGGCGTCGTCTTCTGCAATCAATATGTGCATACCATCGGTCCCGGTAAGGGGTGGGCGCTAAGGCCGGGCAATAAGCTTAAGCTCAACAAGTTTTTGCACCAGTTTGTCGCGTTCGATCGGCTTGGTCGCATATCCATCGCACTGCTCACGGAACGCCGTCATCACATTGTCACTATCGCTCAGGGCCGTGGTCATAATGATTTT
>RZZM01000735.1 GCA_009929845.1 Spartobacteria bacterium | reverse complement strand
CGCGTCTTTGTTGCCGATATTTTCGATGCGCAGCACGCGGATCAGCCCGGCATAGTGGTCCTCCGGGACATTAAAATAGTCGACGGTGAACTTCAGGCCCAGGGTCTTGTTGGTCTCTTCGAGGGTCAACTGCGCCGGATAAATGATCATCTTCTGCACGCGGTCCATGCCCAGGTCCACCAGGCGCTGCTGGAACGGCTCGTAGAATTCCGTTTCCCCGCCGCGGGTGCACTTTACAAACGTGCGGAAGCACTGATTGGAGGTAATCTGGTAGGCCCGGTTGGCGGACAGAAACTCCATGATCGGTTTTTCCTTGTTGTCGATGCCCATCGAACAAACACACTGCCCGCGGTTCACATAAAAAGCCCACATCGGGATGCCGTGCGGTCCGGCAATCCCGGGGAAAAAGCTCGCAAAGGGCTTAGCGTAGTTATACTGTTCGATCACGAACTCGCCGCTCTCGCCCATATAATATTTTGGTTCCGGCTTACCTGCAACCATTGTTCCAATCCTCCTGATCATTTTTGTTTACACAGCACACGCCGCATGGCGTCCTTTGCCTTGTTTCAATTCACCATCGACTAAACATACATCATTCATTTGATGGCGCCATCATGCATGAAATATTCGCCGCGTCAACAAAAAAATGTGGACCGGTCCCTAAATTTTTTCGTTTTTTGTTTTATACATGATTTCAAGCCCCCAAAAAGCCTTCCAAGGCGGCAAAAAACTCCTCGTAAATGTGGACCGGTCCCTAAATTCATGAAAAATGGGCATTTCCTGGCTTTTTGGGGCATTTTTTGGTGTTTTGGAGGTGTTTTTTGCGCCCGGGGGGCTGTTTTTTCGCCCGAAAACAGCCCCGTAACGACCGCGCAAAGCCGCTAAACTGCCCCTTGTGAACGTTTACTGTAAACATCGCCTTCGGGCGAGGAAAAGTGATTGCCAATCCTCAAAATGACTCGGAAATTTTGTGAGGGGTATGACGATTTCATGTTTTCATAGAGGCGTACCGTAGCGCCGGAGGCGCTGAATTTCATAGCCCGGGGGCGCCGCGGGTTCTTTTGGGGGTAGACAGGGCACGTGAACAGGCCGGCTCGATGGGAATCTCGCCCTTCAGGGGTTACTTGTTGCGCGGTAAATCTGGAGGGCGGCTACTCTGTAGAGCCCGGGAGCACCGCGGGCTCTTTGGGGTAGACGAGGCACGGGTACAGGCCGGCTCGATGGGAATCTC
>RZZM01000297.1 GCA_009929845.1 Spartobacteria bacterium | reverse complement strand
GAGCGCAGCGCCGAGGCCTTTATCCGCATGAATTGCGCGGCGGTGCCGGACGCGCTGATGGACAGCGAGCTGTTCGGCCACGAAAAGGGTTCCTTTACCAGCGCGGTCAACCGGCGCATCGGGCGCTTCGAGTTATCCAACAAGGGAACCCTGCTGCTGGATGAAATCAGCGAGATGAACCTGGGGGTGCAGTCCAAGCTGCTGCGTGTGCTCCAGGAACAGGAATTCGAGCGGGTGGGGGGCAGTCACACCATCAAGACGGACGTGCGGCTGATCGCCACCAGCAACCGGAACCTGGTGGAGGAAGTCGATGCCGGGAATTTCCGGCAGGACCTTTATTATCGCCTGAATGTGGTGCCGATCGTGGTGCCGGCCCTGCGTGAGCGGCGCGAGGATATCCCGCTGCTGGCGCAGGCCTTCATTGACCGCTACAGCCTTTCCCGGGACCGCCACGAGGGCACCCCGGTCTTCACCCCGGAAGCCATGGCCCTGATGCAGGGATATGCCTGGCCGGGCAATATTCGCGAACTTGAGAACCTGGTCGAGCGTCTGTGTGTGATGGAAGAGAACGCGCAGTTCGGGCCCGAGGTCCTTCCAGAGCAAATCCGGGGCGCGGTGCCGATGGAGATGGCTGACGTCGCGGAAACAAACACGATGACGGCCGTGCTGGATGCCTCTGAACCGGTATTCAATATGGCGGACATCGAACGTAAGACCATTATGCGGGTCCTCAACCACACCGGCGGAAACCGCCGCCAGAGCGCGGAATTGCTCGGGATCAGCATCCGGACATTGCGCAATAAACTCAATCAATACAAGGACAGCGGGCTGGTTTTTGCCGACGCCTGAACGGGTGGCATCCGGGCTGCTTTCTGCGTGCAGGAAGTAAAGCTATGATGAACGAAATCGATACCATCGAGATGTTGAGGAGAATGCTGGACGCGACGACGTTGCGTCAGGAAGTGTTGGCCAACAACCTGGCCAACGTGGACACGCCGGGGTTCGTTCGGCAGGATGTCCGCTTCCGCGAGGCGCTCAGCGAGGCGATGGAATCAAACAGTCGCATAGCCGCGGATGATTTAAAACCCGAGATTTACCACGATGAATTAAGCCCCGGCCGCCCCGATGGAAACAATGTTTCCATGCAGCGGGAAATGGGGGAAATGATGCAGAACGAGATTCTCTACCAGTTCTCGACCAAGCTGATTGCCTCCAAGTTCAACGGGCTGATCAAGGCGATAAAAGGCGGAAAAGCATAATACAGGAGCTGAATGATGTCCGAATTCTCATTGATACCAGCCATAGGAATCAGCGCGACGGGGTTGTCCGCCGAGGCCCGCCGGATGGAGGTGATCGCCAACAACGTCGCCAATGCTAACACCTCGGTGGGGCCCGACGGCAAGGTTTTCCGTCGCCAGGAGGTGATATTTGCCGCCCGTTTGGCCGAGCGGATGAAGGACAACGAGAAGGTGGGCGCGGGGGTGGAACTCCAGGAAATCATAGAAGACCAGCGCCCGCCCAAGCGGATTTACCGTCCCGGACACCCGGATGCGGACGCGGAGGGGTATGTCGAAATGCCCGACATCAATGTAATGGAAGAGATGGTGGATATGATCAGCGCCTCCCGGTCGTACGAGGCGAATCTTTCGGCTATTAAAACCGCCCGGAACATGGCGGGCCAGGCCTTGGAAATTATGAAATAACAAGTGAGAGAAGCAGCGATGAATCCCATGGATAACAATTTACGGATCGGGCTTGAACAAGCGGGAATGACGGATGCGTCCGACCGCCGCAATGACGCGTTGAAACCCAATGACCTGTCGTTCAAAGATGTGTTGACCGGCCTGGTGGACAAGGTGGATTCCCTCCAGAAGGATGCGGACGCCTCCATCAAGGGGCTGGTGACTGGCGAGACGACCAACATCCACGATGTGGCCGTGAAGATGAAAGAGGCCGAAGTGGCGTTCAGCCTGATGATGGAAGTCCGTAATAAACTGGTAGATGCCTACCAGGAAATCATGAAGATGCAACCGTAAGGTCAGTGAGGCGCGATCATGTTAAACTCCTTGAGTGTACTCCTTCAGCAACTCAGAGAAATCTGGCGTCATTTCGGCGTAAACCAGAAGTTCAGCACCATCATGGCGCTGATCATCACGATCGGGTTCATTGTGGGCTTGCTGTACTGGGCGAGCCGCCCCGACTACCGGTTGCTGTATTCCGGACTGACCCTCAAGGACGCCTCCTCCATCCGTGAAAAACTCGAGGACGAAAAGATCCCGCTGGAGATCAAGGACGCCGGCAAGGCTATTTTTGTTCCCGCCTCCGAGGTGTACCGCGCCCGGATGCTGCTTGCCGCGGAGGGATTGCCCCGGGACAACACCGCGGGGTTTGAGTTGTTTGAAGAACCCAAATTCGGGCTGACCGAATTTGCCCAGAAGGTGAATTACCAGCGCGCGTTGCAGGGGGAGTTGGAGCGGACGATCACCGACATGAACGGGATTGAAAACGCGCGGGTCATGCTGGTGCTGCCCAAGGACAAGCTGTTTGCGTCGGAAGAGGACAAGAAGGCCAGCGCCTCGGTGATGCTGACCGTGAGCGGCGGGGTGGGGGTTTCGCCCGCGCAGGTCGCTTCGATTACCCATTTGATCGCCAGTTCGGTTCCCGGGCTGGAGCCGACGGGGATCACGGTCTCGGACCAGACCGGGCGGCTGCTCTCGAGCCAGGCCGGTTCGGCGGACAGCGCGGCGGTGCAGGCGAGCGACCATTTGAGCGCGCAGGAGCGCGTGGAAACGATGCTGAGCGGCAAGGCGCAGGCCATCCTGGACCGGGCCCTGGGCGTGGGACGTTCGATCGTGCGCATCAATGTCGATATGGACTTCAGCAAGGTGGAAAAGCGCATTGAGAATTTTGACGGTGACAATAAGACCGTGCGGGCGGAAACCATTGAATCGGAAAGCAGCTCGGCCCCCGGCGGGGAAGCGGGCCGCCCGGCCGGCGTGGTGGCGAATATACCGGTCGGGGATCCTACCGCCGGCACGGCGTCAGGCGGCATGAGCAAGCGCAAAAAAGAGAATGTCCGCACCGAATACGCGATTCCGTCGGATGTGGAACATGTGATCATGCAGGGCGGGCGCATCAAGCAGATCACCGCGTCGGTGTGTGTGGCACAGCAGGAGGAACCGCGCACCGCGGAGGAGCTTAAAAAGATTGAGATGCTGGTTGCCGGGGCGGTCGGGCTGGTTGACGAAGGCGCCCGCAAGGATTCGATTGAAGTGGCTGAAATGCCGTTTCCTGATCTGGGCACGGGGCCGACCATCCCTTGGTGGGGCCGTTTGCCGGTCCCGATTGACGTGCTGATCCGCGGTATTTTAGGCGCGACGTTGCTGTTGATTGTTTATCTGGTCAGCCGTAAAGTAATGGCAGGACTGATCGTTCAACGCGAAGATATGGGCGTACCCATTGAAGCGCTTACCCCGGGAGAACAGAGAATGGCAGCGAAAAAGGAAGCACTGGCGCGCGCCAAGCAGGCGGAAGAGGAACTCGAGCCTGTGGTGGACAGCCTGGAAGAGATTCGGCTGATTGCCGAGCAGAATCCGAAGGCCATTGCGGCTTGGATTACCAGTATTGCCAATGAGAATAATGCGTAGGAGTGATGGATGATGGACCGTTCCGTGGCGATTACCCGTGAATACACACCGGTGGAAAAAGTGGCCATTCTGCTGGCCAGCATGGAGGCGGATACCGCCGCGAAGGTGCTGCAGCATTTGGAGCCTAAACTGGTCTTGCAGGTAACGCGCGCCATCCGTGAACTGGGGGTGGTGCCGGGGTTGATCAGGGATGTCGCCATTAAGGATTGCTTGACGGGCATACGAGAAATGGGGCGCGCCATATCGGGGGATGAAGAAATGGCCAACGCGTTGTTGACGCAGGCCCTGGGGGAAAAGCGCGCGGCCAGCCTGCTTACCGAAACGCCGGAGAGCAAGCGCAACGCGTTCCCGGAACTGGCCGAGATGGATGCCGAACAGGTCGCCAGTATCCTGGTGCGCGAGCAGACGGGGATTATCGCGCTGGTCCTGCGCTATCTGCCCAATCACATGGCCGCGGAAATCCTTAATACCCTCCCGCCGGAAGTCAGCAAGAAAGTCATCGTCTTTATGTGTACCTGTGAACCGCCTTCGGATGAAGTGGTCACCCGTGTGGAGAATCTGCTGACCTCACAGCTCGGGCCGCACAAAAAGTCGCGGAAGGTACAGGGCAGCAGCAATGTGGATGTGGTCAGCGGTATCGTGCAGCACACCAAACGTTCGGTCGAGGCGGACCTGTTGAGCGCGATTGAGGAGAAGTCCGAAACCATCGCCAACCAAGTGCGTGACCGGCTGTTTACCTTCGAGGATATCGTCCGGCTTTCGGATGTGGCGATGCGCCGCCTGATGTCCGAAATCGATATGGAAGTGCTGGCTACCGCGTTGCGTAACACGCCGATCGAGGTGCAGGACCGCTTTCTCAACAATATGTCGAAGCGCGCGGCGGAAGGGCTGCGCGAGGAAATGGAATACGCGCAGAAGGTGCGCACATCCGAAGTGGACGCCAAGCAGCGGGAGATCGTCAACACGATTCGCGCCCTGGAGTCCGATGGCCAGCTCACAACAGGTGCGGACGATGAGTACGTCTAGACCGACCATCATACCCGCGGGCCAGGTGCGTTTCGTTCCATCCAGATTCAATACGGCGGTGGCCGTTGAAGAACAGCAGGTGCCCTCGTCCATGGAGCGGGAACAGGCACGCCTTGAACGCGAGGCCGAAAAACAACGAGTGATTGAGCGCGCCCGCAAGCAGCGGGAACGGCTGGAGCAAGAGCGGATCGAAGAGGCCCGCCGCCAGGCCTACGCGCAGGCCACGCGCGAATACCAGGAGAAACTGGACACGCTGCGCCACAACCAGCAGACGCGCTGCGGGACCTGCGGCAACAAGTTCGATGCGTTCCTGGTTGCGATGAAACAGGAGATCGGGGCGCAACTCGTGGATATGTCCATTCGCGTGGCCGAGACCATTGTGCGCCATCAACTGCCCGACCGGCAGATGCTGGCCGATATCATCCGCGAAACGCTCGACCCGATTTCGGATTTGCAGGGGGCGAAAATGCGCATGCATCCCGATGATATCGTCCAGCTTCGGGAAAACCGCGCGGACAGCCCCGTACCCATGATTGTGACCGACCGTGTCGAGTTGATCCCTGACGATACCCTTTCTTCCGGAGACCTGATCCTGGAAAGCTGCAACGGATTTTTTGATTCCCGCATCAGTCAACGTCTCGCCCTCCTCGAAAAGAGCATGAAGGAACGGTATCGAAATGATAAACATACCATCACCGGCACTTGATCCGGAGCTTCTGTTTTCCGATCTGGAGACCGATTGCGTTGCGCAGCCGGAAGGGCGGGTCTACGAGGTGACCGGGTTAACGGTAAAATCCATCGGACCGCATGTCTCCATCGGTGAATTGGTCTGGATCGAGTCGGAGAGCCTGAAGGGGAGGCGTCGTACGGCTTGCGAGGTGGTTGGATTCCGGGACCGGTACGTGTTGTTGATGCCGGTTGAGCGGCTGGACGGCGTTCGTCCCGGCGCGCGGGTGGTGCCCGGGGGACGGATGCAGGTATCAGCGGGCTACAATTTACTGGGACGCATTGTCGATGGCCTGGGACGCCCCATTGACAATGGGCCCGGACTGTGCGATCTGGTCCCCGTGGATATTGATCGTGAGGCCCCGCCGCCGATGTTGCGCGAGCGGATTACCGAGCCGTTTGAAACGGGTATCCGGGCCATTGATGGATTGCTTACCTGCGCGCGCGGCCAGCGCATCGGCATTTTTTCAGGCAGCGGCGTGGGCAAGAGCATGCTGATGGGGAGCCTGGCCCGCAATTCGAGCGCGACGGTGAACGTGATTGCGCTGGTTGGAGAACGCGGACGCGAAGTGCGCGACTTTATCGAGGGCTCCCTGGGTGAAGACGGCTTGGCCAAGTCGGTTGTGGTGGCGGTTACCTCCGATCAGTCGCCTCTCATCCGGATCAAGGGCGCGTCCACCGCCATGGCGAT
>RZZM01000734.1 GCA_009929845.1 Spartobacteria bacterium | reverse complement strand
TCTCGGCCTGCAGCAGGGCGTCCTTGTCTGCAGCACTCAGGGCCAACATCACGCGCAGGGGCATTTCACGACTCTCGATGACGGTACGAACCGACAACTTACCGCAAACGAGTCCTGCCGTCACTGATGCCGAAAATTTTATGTCAACGACTTATCAGGTTTGCACCGAATGGCGTAATGCGGTGCTCGACGAGTTAGCTCGTGATCCACCGGATGTTGTGATCGTCGGCAGTGCGGCGACCTATCCTTTCACTGAAGGGCAGTGGATCGAAGGGAGCACCCGCGTGCTTGCTCGGCTCAATCAAATAGCTGACGCAGTCATCCTTATTCCTGGAACGCCAAGCCTTGGCTTCAACGGTCCCGGTTGTGTGGCCCGCAATCTGTCCGAACAAGGCAGCATTCGACTGGATGCCTGTCAGGCACCAAATCGTTTATCACATGTCGAGCCAGTCAGGCATTATCTGGAGAAAAGCGCCGCGCAGTTTTCCAATGTCCATGTACTTGATCTGAACGACCTAGTTTGCCCAGAGGGTCTCTGCAATGCGGTCAGTCAGGATGGACTACTGGTCTTTCGTGATTCCCAACACCTGACGGATCGTTTTGTTCGTGCTCGGCTCCCGATGATTGATGCAAGGCTCAAAACGCTGATTCCGGAGCCTTGAACTAGCCTGGCACTTTGATATGCCTGTTGTGCGTGCAGGCATGTCTAGTATCCTGAGCTGGGGTACAACTCTGTTTAAAGAACCTTGGTTCAGGCCTTCAAATGAACACTGTCAGAGATGGGCAATATTGTTAGGCCAGTGCGTTAGTTGCGAGTAGCAATATGGCACAAACTCCGCGACGTGAGTGAGCGGGAATGCTGAAACTGGTTGGCGCAGTTGCGATCGTGGTGCTTGGTGAAGGGGCTGGAGGCGGTCTCGCGCGCTTGTGCCCGATATACCGGCGTGTGCATTGCTGGAGTCGAAAGCGAAGAGTGTAACCTGAAAGGTATCGCTGAGAATCATGTTAATTGTGAGACCACACTCTTTCCCATATATGATCCTTTCCCATGGGGCCGGGGTAAGATCCGATGGCGCCGAGGGCAAAGGAGTGCGTTCTAGCTTGGCATCGTCTGCTTACGCGCGCACAATAGAACGTAAGCGTCCGGCAAACTACCGGATTACCCCTTCCCGTTTCAGGTCGTCCATTTTCAGATTGTGGGGCAGCAGCGCCGCGACTGCTTCGGGGGACTTG
>RZZM01000733.1 GCA_009929845.1 Spartobacteria bacterium | reverse complement strand
CCTGCTGACCGGCAGCGGTTTGAAGGATATCGCGTCCGCCCGTAAGGTCGCGGGCGAGCCCTGTGTCATCGACGCCAACCCGGACGCCGCGAATGAGGCCCTGGCCTCGATGGGGCTCTGATCGCCCCGTCGTCGGGGTCAGAAAAGCGCGGGCGCTTCGAGGGCGTCCCGGATTTCGGTTTGCTCTTTGATCAGCTCGCGGGTTTCCTGTTGCCAGTAGGAGGATTCGCCCCAGCCGGGGGAGAGGCGGGTGAAGCCGCCGTCGGCGGCCTGCCGGACACACCAGGCGGTAAAGTGAATAAAGCGCATGGCGCGTAAGGGCTCGATGAGGCGGAGCTGCGTCTTGTCCAGTTCGGTGAAGGTCTCGTAGCCTTCCAGGAAGTGGTCCATCTCGACAACGGAATCCTGAAGGCGTCCGGGCAGAAGCATCCAGACATCCTGTATGGCGGGCCCCAGCGCCATGTCGTCGAAGTCGATCATGTAGAACGATTCCTCCGGTCGGTGGATGATATTCTGCCGGTGGCAGTCGCCGTGGATACGGATCAGGTCAACCCCGTCAAACAACGGGATAATCAGTTTGATGGTTTCCCTCGCGGCCTGTTCATAGGCGTTGCGGTGGTCGCGGGTAACAAACCCTGAGGAAAGGATGTAATCGATTTGCTCGATGCTGCATGCTTCGGGCGTCAGTTGCACGCGGTCGCGGGGAGGATGCTGCGCGCCGACCAGGTGGACACGCCCGAGAAGATGTCCGAGTTCGCGCCATTGTTCGTGGCTGGGTTCATCACAGATGCGTCCGCCCTTTTTTTCAAAAATAGTGAAGTAGGTGTGCCCATGTTCAAAAATGGTGGCGCCGTCTTCACCGCGTATGGGTGGGATGACCGGGATTTCTTCGTGGTGCAGCTCCAGCATGAAATCATGTTCATCCTGCAACGCCTCGCGGCTCCAGCGTCCGGGACGGTAGAACTTGGGGATAACCGCGTCGCCATCTTCCATTTGCACTTCGTACACGCGGTTGATGTAGCTGTTCAGGGGGCGGCAGATGTTCGAGCAGCGCCGTCCCAGGGTCTCTTCCACCAGGTTCAACACCACATCCGGAGTTAAATGATCAAAATCAGGTCTGTTGGTGTCGTTTTGCATGCGGCACACCATACGCCTGTTGAAAAGCATGTCAAGTTTCCCTGCCGGATTCTACTTTTCAATTATTCAAGAAACGGTATAAAGGGCGAATTCGTAT
>RZZM01000732.1 GCA_009929845.1 Spartobacteria bacterium | reverse complement strand
TCGCTGGCCCCGGTGGGCGCGTTGATCGATCCGGACGCGGAAATGTCGGGGATCGGGTTCCGGCAGCGCCGTGACGCCGAGTTGCGTCCGTTGGACCCGTTGGTCATGGAGTGGCTGAAGCGGAACCAGGACACCTCGACCCCGCAGCAGCAGCTTGTGAGTTCCATGGACAACCTGGAGATCCAGACCTTCAACAACGCGCTCGTGGCGCAGGCCTTCCTGCTGGAAGGCGAGCGTGAACGCGCGGAACGCATCCTGGATTTTTACGCGAATGCCACGGACCCCGGCAACACGGACCGCACTTCGCAAAATTTCTTTTACAACGGTGAGCGGCGCGGGTTTTACCAGGCGATGTTCAAGGTCGAGACCAATGGGACCGTTGAATTACGGTCTGGTCCGGGCAGCGACCGCTGGATGGGGGACATGGTATGGCTGCTCTATGTCTACCTCTACTATTCCGAGCATTATGACGCGGAGCGGTACAAGGACATCATGGCGTTGCTGCGTCGGCAGATCGAGGGCTGGTTTATTGACGACCCGGCGGGCAACGGCGGGTATGTGCAACACGGATGGATCGATGACGACAGTAAGCTGCACGAGTCCTTTGGACATGTGGAGGGAAATATCGACTGCTACGCGCTGTTCAAACTGTTGGGGGATGAGGAGCGGGCGGCAAAGATCAAGGCCTGGTTGGCGCCGCACCTGAAAGGCGAGACCCTTCCGCTGGACCTGTACACCTGGCGGGTGCTGGCCTTTGGGAAGGAAGCGGAGGCTTGCCTGGATATCCCGGATTATGATTTGCGTTACCGCAAGACCCTTCGTCGAAACGGAAAGAAGGTGTCGGGCGTCTATCACTCTGCCAACGCCGATGTGCAGAACGTCTGGCTGGACGGGATCGGCCACATGGCCTGCGCGTATTTCGCGGTCGGCAACTTTGAACGGGGGAATTTCTATGCCAACCAGATGGACGGCTATATCGTGGAATATGAGTTGGAGGGCAAGACCGTGCAGGCGATACCGTTTGTCGACAACACGAGCGGCGAATATGCATGGGTGGATTTGGACCGGGGCTTTGCCTCCGCGACGGCCTGGTATGTCTTTGCCAAAAACCGGTTTAACCCGATGACCTTGAAGCGCGCCATGCCGCCGGAATAAGGCGCGCCGTCAGAAATCCTAACCTCGCCATTATCCAAAAAGGTTCAACGGCACGCAACACCCCGGATTCCCAAAACGTTG
>RZZM01000731.1 GCA_009929845.1 Spartobacteria bacterium | reverse complement strand
CAGCTCAAGTGAAAAGCGCGCCGTTAATTCAGCTCATCAAGGGTCAGCGAAAAGCTCGGGGTGAACTTTTCGACGAAATAGGTCACCTCGGGCATATTCATCTTCATCAGACCGGCCATGACCGAACGTTCCGCCTTGAGGAACGCATTATTTCCTGCCTGCAATTCCTCGAGGCATTTGAGATAGGCGCAGAGTTTATCCGCCGCCTTCACGATCCGGTGCAACTCCTCGTCGTCCTCCTGCTGGAAGAAAAAGCCCCGGTATTCCTCGGCGATTTCATCGGGCAGCATATTGAAAATGCGTTCCGCCGCCAGGTCCTCGATTTTGTGGAATTCCTTGTTGATTTCGGGATTAAAGCACTTGATGGGGGTCGCCAGGTCGCCGGTAATCACCTCGCTGCAATCGTGATAGATCGCCAGCAGCGCCACGCGGGCCGGGTCCACCTCTCCGTCAAAGAGCTTATTACGGATCACCGCCAGCATGTGGGCCACCATCGCCACCTGCAAACTGTGCTCCTGGATGTTCTCCGTCAACGTGTTACGCATCAGGCCCCATCGCTGGATATACTTCATTCTCGACATATACGCAAAAAAATGGCTCATCAAACACTCCAGTCTTTCCTTGTAGCCAACCAGTTCAAGCCACCGACTATAGCCCACCCCACCCCTCCGACAAGCCCGAAGCGCCCTTCTCACAAAAAAATCGTAACTTGAGGTTGCATAATGCCACCATGTCATCTACATTGAAAAAAGCTCCACATGCAGAATAGGTGTGGGGGCGACTGGTTTCGACGTGTTGGTTGAAGCTCCAGTGGCGTGCCGAGGACTCCGGTTGGCCTCGTAAATCATCCGGGAAAAACAATAATTGCCAACTATGAAATGGCACTCGCAGCGTAATTAGTTGCGACGTCGTACCGCCGATGCCTGCTAGGCGGATAGGACGTCATTAGCAGGATAGTCTGTTTTCTGGGCGACCGGGGAAACAGGCGAAACCAAACGCGGACGCTGGCCCCAGACGCAGCCTGCCCGGCGGCGGCATACGGGGCGAGATTTAAATGACGGGACACGCACGTAGAAGCTGTAGTGACTCCTCTGCGGACGGGGGTTCGATTCCCCCCGCCTCCACCACGCTTCGCCCGGTGGGCTACGCGTGGCGCAGCCACAAGTAGACCACCGGGCGAAGCGTGCCCTGCGTAGCCCTTAGGCGAAGCGGGGCCGGGCTACGCGTGGCGCAGCCACA
>RZZM01000730.1 GCA_009929845.1 Spartobacteria bacterium | reverse complement strand
ACGGTAAAGATGCCGTAGACCCTGAACCGATTGGTGACGTGGGCGGCGGGCTGCCAGTTTTCATTGCCTTCCTGCAAGGCCACCACCTGCACATAGCCCCGTTGAGTAAATGACAAGTTGGTTACGGCACTGAGCACCGCCGGGCCTGAATCTACGGAAAAGGCGATAGGGAAGCCGGAATCAGCCGTTGCGCTCAATGGCACCGTACTGGTGACCACCTGATCACCCGGCCCGCTAAAGGAAAGCCCCTGGGTCGCCTTTTGAATGACGAGGGTATCCGTAGTCCATCCGTAGTAATCGACGTTTTCGACAACGGCCGTCACCGTGTAGACGCCCGCATCAGCGGGGGGCATCGCCGCGCCCTCATAGGTGAGACTGACAGTAAGCCCGCCGGGATCGGTTGTGGCGGTCACCCATTTGGCCGTACCATCAAAGACCTGGGTGAGATCGTGCAGGTATATCTGGGATGCATTCTGATAGCGGTAGGCGTCGGCCTTCTCCGTATTTCCGAAAGACGTTGAATAGACTGTCACATCCCCCAGCGCCGGCGTTGAGGGCCCGGTTTCCACGACAAGCTGGGTGTCGCACTGGCTGATAATGCCATTGACCGGGGCGCCACAGAGGGTCACATTGGTCACATCCGCTCCGTCACAAAGGTTGGCGCCGCTTATCGTTACCAGGTGTCCCCCGGAGACCGGGCCATTTGATGGATACACCCCCGGGAAAACCGTGACCGAGTCGGGGGCCCACTTCGCCATATAGGCGCATGCATTTGTGCCGGAATTCAGGAATTGTCCGCCCGCATAGATTCCATCGTTGGATAACGCGACAACCGAATAGCAATTGGGGGTTGAGGAAGGATGATACAGGCCATTGCCCATATTGGTCCAAGCCGCCCCGTTCCACTTCGCAATACAAAGGGCATCCTGTGAACCGGACTTGAAGAATTCACCGCAGGCATACAGGGTACCTTCCTCATCAAACCCGAGGTCGAGCACATAGTCACTGAAGCCTTCGCCCATCGGCGACCAGACCTCGCCATCCCATTTGGCGACATAGCGCGCCAACACGCCACCGGCGGTGGTGAAGTATCCTCCGGCATACAGGCACCCGTTGGTGTCAACGACCAGGGCCCGAACCGTTGAGCTGACGCCACTGCCCAGGTTCGTCCAGGTCTCGCCGTTCCACATGGCCACGCGTACAGCCGAACAGGTGCCTGCCGTCGTGAAGGAGCCGCCC
>RZZM01000729.1 GCA_009929845.1 Spartobacteria bacterium | reverse complement strand
GGAGCCCATTTCATTCACAACCCTCGGGGCGGAGTAGCCGTTATGGTACACTTCAACGCGCTGGTTTTTTGGGCCAGGACAGGATGCGATGCGATTGTGGCGGCACGCATAGTGTCAGCCATCCGTCGGCGTCGGCTTCCACATGATGGCCATCGACCCATTCTTCCGCGGAGGTGATGTTCCGCTCGGCGGGCCGCACGCGCAGGGTACGTTCTTCGCCCATGTTGATGATGAAGAACAGGCGCGTTCGTCCGGCATATCCGGTGCGGACGAAAAGGTCTTCCAACGTGGGGTCGCCTGCAAGGGCCCATTCAGGCAGGGCCCCCGCTTCGCGGGCAAGGGCGCGCATGAAGACGCGGAAATCAGGGTAGGGGGCCAGTCCAAAGGCGTGGGCCGGGAAGGAACCCGACATGATGAACCGGCCTTTTCCCGCGGGGATATCGACGAGAATCGCTTCTCCGAAATCGTTGGTGGCCACTACCTGCTCGTCGGGCACAGCCATGCCGATGGACCATATCGCGCCCTTCAGCGTAAGGGCTTCGTGCTTGCCGAAGGTGTCGGCGGGAATGACCCCGTTGGTTGCGACCTGCCCGCCGTGGCGGCGGAGCTGTTTGATGCCCAGCGCGCCGACCAACGGACGTTCTTCGCAGCGGTCGTGGAAGAATCCCGCCTCGGTAAACATCCCGGCGCCCGCTTCCGAAAAGACCCAGCCCCCCTGTTCCAGAAAGGCGTGTATCGTTTCCGCTGTCGGCTTGTCGAGTGTGAAGCAGGCGGGCAGCACCAGCAGTTTGATATCGTTCGGGATGCGCAGGTGGCGTCCATCCAGCACATCAAAGGGAATACGCTCCTGCTCGAACACCCGCATGACCGCGTTGATGCTCAGGGAGACCGTCCGGCTGTCCTGTTCGCGGTTGGTGGCCGCCAGGATCACATCGTTGGAGTTATAGAGGATGCCGACGTGCGCCGGGTCCGGCCGATAGGCGTCCAGCAGGTCCTCAAATTCGTTGAGCAGATGTCCGGTACGTTGCAGGTGTTCGATGCGGTCTTCGCTCATGCCGTCCTGTCCGAGGAGGCCATATCCGCCCGATTCGACCCCCCACACCTCATCCCGCCAGCACCAGTAGATGACGCCTTTGGCGCCGCGGGCTATGGCCGACCAGGTCCAGCACTGCTGCAACGCGCCGGGCACCGCCGGGCCGTATGTGAACCCCTGATTGAAGGCCCCGCCCTGAAGTTCGCT
>RZZM01000296.1 GCA_009929845.1 Spartobacteria bacterium | reverse complement strand
CCCATCGGCGACGACAACGGAGAACTCGGCGAAATCATTCCTGACGCCAACGCCGTCTCGCCCTATGATGAATTGAACGACAGCCAACTTCAGACAGAAGTCGAAGGGCTGCTTGACCAGCTCTCGGAACGTGAGCGCGAGATTTTGCGGTATCGCTATGGGCTCAATGAAACTAGGGTGGAGACCCTCGAAGAGGTCGGCCTGCGGTTCAATATCACCCGCGAACGCGTCCGGCAAATTCAAAGTACCGCCGTGGCCAAACTCCGTGAATTGATGGAATTTAATGAACAACTAAATCTTCCCGATGATTAATCGAAAGGAATCACCCATGAGTATTGAACAGATCAAAGCCGCCATTCGCGATGTGCCTGATTTCCCCCAGGAAGGGATTATTTTCAAGGATATTACCCCCGTGCTGGGCGATGCCGGCCTGTTTAAAAAGACGGTTGATATTTTTCTGGATCGATACAAAGGCCGTTCCATCGACAAGATTGCCGCCATTGACGCCCGCGGCTTCATTTTCGGGGCGGCGCTGGCCTACGCCATGGGCGTTGGCGTGGCGCCGGTGCGCAAGAAAGGAAAGCTGCCCTATACTGCTATCGAGGAATCCTATGCGCTCGAATATGGCACGGCGATCCTGACCATGCATGTCGACGCGGTCGCCAAAGGCGAAAAGGTCCTGCTGATTGACGATTTGCTGGCCACCGGCGGGACCGCCGCCGCGTCCGCTTCCCTTATTGAGCAACTGGGCGGGGAGATCGTCGAAATCGCGTTCCTGGTGGAACTGCCGTTCCTGCATGGTCGCGACAAACTGGAAGGGTACGATATCTTTGTGCCGATCGCCTATTGAGATTGTCCGGTCCCGTTGCGCCAAGGTGTCATTCATTGCTTTTCGTTTTGCATTTCCGGGGGCATCCGGTATGCTGCCTGTTCTTTTCTGAAGAAAAATGAAGGTTTTCTGAGTGCGCTTTTTACCGGAAAGAGGCTAGAGTGTGCTCAATGAAAAACAGGTACAGGTAAAACAGGAATGGCGAATCCAATCATAACAGGTGTGCATCTTCATCACAAGGATGTCGAGTGGACAAGTGTCCGTCGCAAAAAAGGCGGCGTAGAATTACTTGAGCGCCAGCGCGTCGTGTTGGATATGGAGGCCGAAAAGCCTGATTTTTCAGCGCCGGAAACCAGTTTGACCCTGAAGAAGCAGTGCCACCAGATCAAGGGACTCATCTGTTTGTCGCTGCCGACCGACCAGGTGCTCCTGCGCGTGGCGATCCTGCCGACGGATGACGAGGAGGAAATCCAGGGGATGGTCGAGTTGCAGGTGGACAAGTTTTCGCCGTTTCCGATCGAGCACATGGCCGTCGCGCATGAGATGCTGGATCAGCATGAGAATGAGTCGCGTGTACTCATTGCGGCGGTGCGTAACGACCTTGTCGAAACATTGGGCCTGGCATTCACCCGGGCCGGCCTGCTGCCCCATTGGATGGATGTGGATATCCTGGCCTGGTGGTTCCTGCTGCGCGAGCACGGGAAAATTCCGAATACCGGACGGCATACATTCTTTATTATGGATGAGGACAGCGCTGAACTGGTGGTTGTCCAGGACGAATTGCCGGTGATCTTCCGCTCGCTGGGGCCCCATCGCGGGTTGAACGACCCCGAGGAGATCGAAGAACTGGCTGAAGAAATCAGTTTCATCCTGACCTCCCTGGAAGCGGAATGGGGGGCGGGCGGCTCTTCCCGCATGAGTGTCTGGAGTAATGAGCCGGCGTCCCTCGATTTTGTGACCACGCTGTCCGAAGAGTGCGGCATGGATGTCGAGGTGCATGACCTGAATGAACTGCCTACGCTTAGCGAAGGTATGGCCCGCCGGTCCCTGCGGAAGGGCGCGGCCAAACTGAACCTGGCCCCGACCAACTGGCTTGAAAAGGAACGTTCGCGCCACATTACCCGGGTACTGCTCATGCTCACCGCCTTGTTCCTCGGGCTGTGGCTGAGTGTCATCGGGGTGGGTGTTGCCCTGTTTAAGGTGCAGGACGGCGCCTACACGAAACTGCAGGCCGAATATGCCGGCCTGAGCGCGGCGGCCAAACGGGTCAAGGAAATCCAGGCCAATGTGAACTCCCTCAAGCAATACGCGAACCGTTCGCATTCCTCGCTCGAATCCCTTCGCGAAATCACCATCATCCTGCCCCCAGGTGTGGAGCTGACGTCCTATACCTACAAAAAAGGCAAGCAGGTCGTGCTGCGCGGCAGCGCGGAGAGTGAAACCCCGATTTTTAACTTTATCGAGGCCATGGAAAAAACGGAACTTTTTTCAGAGGTGAAGACCGAAGGCATCGCCAGCAGGCGGGTCCGCGGACAGCCGGTTACGGAGTTTAAAATTGTCGCGACGCTGCCCGGCGGGGAAGGGGAGGAGTCATGAAATTAGCGCCCCGTGAAATGGTGCTGGCCTGGATCACACTGGTGGCCGTCATCGGCGGCGCCACCTACTGGTTCGCCGAGCCCAAATACAAGGCCTGGCAGGAGCGGAAAGCAGAAATGGAATTGCTGCAGGACCGTATGCTGGTCACGCGCCACCTGCTCGAACAGCGCGGGGAATGGGAACAGGAATTGAGCGCCTTGCGCGATGCCCTGCCCAAACACCCCGCCGACAAGGAAGTGACCGGCGAGATCATGCGTAATATCGCGGAGACCGCCAGTAGAAATAACCTGACGCTTTTGCGACGCGAACCGGACAAGGAAGAAGACCTCGGTGACCTCTTCGAAACATCCGTGCATTGTACCTGGGACGGCGAACTTGACGCGCTGGCCCATTTCCTCTATGAGGTTCAACAGCAGGGCGCGGTCATGGATATTCAGTCGCTGTCGGTGGCCCCCATGAAGGGCGCCCCCGGCAGATTGAAAGGAAGTTTTACCATCGATTGCGCGTACACGCGGGACAGTGACCCGAATGCGGACAGCAAGGAGAGTAACAAGTAACCCATCTGCAACACAGACCATGTATTATGAAACGTTATAAAAATAATTGGATACGCAAAACCGCCGCATGGATATTGAGCCTTTTGCTGGCCCTTGCGCCGCTTGCCCAGGCGCAAATGCGCCCGCCGGCGCCCGGACGCCCCGCGCCGCCCACCCGGCCCCGCCCCAATCCCGCGGCGCCCGATCCGTCTTCCGCCGGGGGCGAAAGCACCATGACCACATCCGTCTCCCCGTCCGGGCAGCGTCTGATATCGCTGAACTTCCGTGACGCGCCCCTCGACCAGGTGTTGGGGTTCTACGGTGAACTGACCGGGCGAACCATGATCAAAGCCCCCGGTCTTAATGCCACCATCACCCTGCGCGGACAGACCCGGCTCTCCCAGGAGGACGCGCTGGACGCGATCACCAGTATATTGGCGATGAACAACGTTACCCTCGTACCCATGGGCGATAAGTTTTTCAAGGTTGTGCAGACCGCCACCGCCCGCCAGGAAGGCATGCCCATCCAGGCCCAGTTGCCGGATGCGCCCTTTGCGGAAACCGACCAGCTCATCAGTCAACTGGTCACCCTTCAACATATCCAGATTGCCGACGCGCAGCCGATCATCCAGACCCTGTTGCACGGGTACGGTAAAATCCAGCCGCTCGAACGTATCAACAGCATGCTGATTACGGCCACCTCCGGCAACCTGCAACGCCTGATTGAGGTGCTCGATTTTATTGACAAGCCCGTGGAACTCAAAGTGGAGACGCGCATCTACGAATTGCGCTACGCCGAGGCGGGCAAGATCGCCGCCAAACTCAATGAACTTATTCAAACCAGTAAGGACCAGACCAAGGACCAGGGCCCCCAGGTGGCCCCGCCCGCGCAGGAACCGTCCACAATCCGCGGGGTCATTCGCGCCCGTCGTCCCGGGCTGCCGGAAGCGCAGCCCGAGAGCCCCACCATGACGGCCGCTGAGCTGGCCGAACGCGGCATCATTCAGGGCGATGTAAAAATCGTCTCCGATGAACGTACCAATATCATGATCGTGATCTCGGAACCCCCCAATTTTATCTTTTTCGACAAGATCGTGGCCGTACTCGATCGACCCGTCGAGCCGGAAATCATTGTCCGTGTCGTCGCGCTCGAATATGCCGATTCAGAAGAAATCTCGGGCATCTTGAATAGCTTCATCGGCGCGGCCTCGGCGGAAAGCAAGGTGGGCGGCGCGACCGCGGATGCGGACGGCGAACAAACCGGCGGCAGCAAGGCCCTGCAGCGCTATATCGAAAATCAGGCCGCGCAACGTACGGTCGCGGCCCCCGAAGGCGAAAAAACCGCAATCGGACAACTTTCCCCCAATACCAAAATCCTGTCGGATAAACGCACCAATTCCCTGTTGCTGATGGGGCGCAAATCGGATATCGCCGCCCTGGAAGAGGTAATCGATCAACTCGATATTATGCTGGCCCAGGTCTTGATCGAGGCGATTATTCTCGAGGTCAATCTTTCGGACAACATGGCCTATGGCATGGAATGGTTGCAGCGCGCCGTGAATGTGTACGATACGGACAATGCGGGCCCGGGGGGCGGCGTCCAGGTGCGGCAACCGGTCATGTCGTTTGCCGGCGGACAGCAGTTCGGTCAGAATACCGGTTTCCAGGATGCCAGCGGGCTGGTCGGTCGCGATATTCCCCTGAGCGCCGGCGCCTTGACCTACTACAGCACCTTCTTTGATCTGAATCTGGATGTCATCATCCGCATGCTGGCCTCTTCTTCCAATGCCCGTATCCTGCAAACCCCGGTCATTCTGACCACCGATAACACCGAGGCGAAAATCGTGGTAGGCGAAGAACGCCCGATTGTCACCTCAACCACCACCAGCTCCTCGACAGATAACCAGACCTCGCATTATGAATATAAAAATATCGGCGTGAATCTCACCGTGACCCCGCGCATCAATCCCGCCCGGTTTGTGGTGATGGAAATCAGCCAGACCGTGGACAATGTCGGGGATTTTGTGCGGATCGATGGAAACGATGTGCCAGTGATCACCAAGCGGGAGATGTCCGCTCAAATTTCCATCGAAAGCCGCTCCACCATCATCCTGGGCGGCCTGGTGCAAACGGGGGACCGTTTCGGACGCAGCAAAGTGCCTATTCTCGGTGATATCCCGATACTGGGCGCCCTCTTTCGTTCGGACTCGAAGGACAAGTCCCGTACCGAACTGATGGTGATGCTGACTCCCTACGTGATGACCACGCCGGAAGAAGCGCGCGAAGAGACCCTCCGCTTGAAAAACGCCTCCCGCGCGGGCGACACCCCCTGGCCCAAAGGCTGGTCGGACAGCCCCATCGCCACGCCGACCATCGAAGAAACAAAAGAGCGCAAACGCGCTGAACGCGCCGAACAGAAAAAGCAGGCCCGTGACGCCCGCCGCGCAAAACGCGCCCGCCAACTTGAAAAAAGCGCCAACGAAAAGGAAGAGGCGCGCCGCAAAGCCTTGTTTGGCGAAGCGGTTATCGGTGATGTCCCCGCCACCGCGGTCGAGACCATGGACACCATGACGGAGAATCTCTACGGCACTCAGGAACAGGCGGTCTACCGCACCGATGCCATGGTCGAGGAAATGAATGAGCAGGATGAAGGCGTGTCCGAAGTCGAGGCGATGGAAAATGAGAATCCCCTCCCGGAGGGCGTTATCCAAACCCCGCCCACCGAGGCCCCGCATTCCGATATCATGGGAACCCCGGACGAAAGCGAATCGCTCTCCGACCTTATGAACGATATCAACATGGAGCAGTCCGAGGCCCCCGGCCCCGTGCTGGACAGGCCGGTCGTCTCCCCCATGGCCCCGGCGCAACCGGCCCAGCCGCAAATGCTCCGCCGCACCGATCCGGTCCTGCCCGGCAACGGCCATCGCCCGGAACCCGCCCCATCCGGCCAGGCGGACACCAGCCTGGAAGAATTGATCAGCGAACTGGAAACCCCGGTCCCCCGGTAAGAAACTGTTATTGAGAATCCGGCGCTTGCCGACAACTTTTCCTTTGCGCGCGCAACCCTGCGGACGCCGCAGCCTAAAGGCTGGACAACGAGCCGTTTTTCGCTGTGCGAAAAGACCATTGTGCCGTTCGTTGTACGGGCTTTAGCCCGCGGCGCGCAC
>RZZM01000295.1 GCA_009929845.1 Spartobacteria bacterium | reverse complement strand
TGGTACTGGAATCTCTCGGAACCCCACCTGGAAGAGGTGACCCCGGAGATGGAGGCGACCTGCGCGGAGATCATCGAAGGGCTGGATGATCCCATGGACCGGATCAAGGCGATCTTCCAGTTTGTTTCCAAGGAAATCCGGTATATGGGCATCGTTGCCGAATCCACCGCGCCGGGCTATGAACCGCATGATGTCAAGGACACCTTCGAGGCGCGCCACGGGGTGTGCCGGGACAAGGCTGCTCTGCTGGTGGCCATGCTCAGGCTGGCCGGGTTCGAGGCCTATCCCACGCTCATCCACAACGGCCCGAAAAAAGATGAGGAAGTGCCCCAGCCCTATTTCAACCATGCCATTGTGGCCGTGCGCATGGATGACGCGTTTCTCCTGATGGACCCGACCGATGAAAATACAACCGAGCTGCTGCCCGCCTATCTCAATGACAAGAGTTACCTGGTGGCGACACCTGAAGGCGAAACATTGCTGACATCCCCGATCATGCCCGCGGACAAGAACCTGATGCGTATCCGGACCTTTGGTGAGGTGGATGAAAACGGCCGTCTGTCCGGCGAGACGGTACTGCATTTTGAAGGCATCAACGACAATGCCTATCGCGGCTGGTTTGCCCGTGTCAAGCCCGAGGACCGCGATCGCTTTTTTGACGGCCTGATGAAGCGCGCCTCCGCGGGCGCCCGTGTCACCTCTATCTTTTATCACCCGGAGGATATGACCGACACCTCGACCACTTTGACCGTGCGGATCACCTTTGAAGTGGAGGATGCGCTCATCCAGGGCAACGATACCGCGATGTTGCCTTTGCCGTTGTTGGGCGCTCGCGTCGGACTGGTCAATTTCATTATCGGGCACACCGGGCTCCGTGAACGAAAATATCCGTTGCTCACCGAAATGGCTTGCGGGGTCGAGGAACAGATTCAACTCGACCTCGCCCCGGCTTTTACCAATATCATGGCGCTGCCCACCTGTGAGCCGGTGGAGTTGCCCGCGCTCGCGTGGTCGCTCCATGTCGGGCAGACCGGAACGACGGTATACGCCACAGGCCGGTTCTTGCTTCATGAAGTGGAATTCAGTCCGGAAGAATACCTTGTGCTCAAGGAGACCCTCAAACAGTGCGAGGTCGACTTGCGGAAGATGCCCATTTACCGCGTTGCCGCATGCCCTGAAGAAAGCGAGGCCGGCGATCCTGACGCCATCATCCTGAACCAGGACACGGTGTACGACGTGGCCGGCCCGGACAGTTGGAAAGTCGTTGAATCGGTCCGGAAGAAAGTGCTGACCTACGCCGGGAAAAAGGATAATGCGGAACTGAAGATCAGCTACAATACCGGGTGGGAGGATGTGGAGCTGATCCATGCGATGGTCATTTCGCCCGACGGCAAAACAAATGTGATCAGCGACAAAGAGGTCAATATCATGGATGCCCCGTGGGTCGGCGCCGCCCGGCGTTATCCGCCAACCCGTACCCTGGTGGCCTCCCTGCCAGCCGTGGAAATCGGCAGCGTGATTGATTACAGTGTTGTCCGATGGCAGAAGGAGCGACCTTTCCTTTCCGTGCGTGAGTCCTTCCGTGGATATGACGCGATTGACAGGATGTCCTTGAAGGTCTCCGCGCCTGAAGAAGTTGACCTTCAGGCAAAACTGCTGGATGCCGATGGGCGTGTCGCCGTTTCTTTATACACGAACGAATCGGGAAGCTTGACGCATGTGTGGTCGGCGCAAGACGTTGCCGCGCTTAAGAAAGAAGACATGCTGCCCCCCTGGTGGTGGTTGAATCCGACAGTCCTGCTTTCCGGCGGCGATTGGGTGCCCTATGCGGAGCGTCTGCATACGTTGTTGACTGACGCGGCGGGGAATCAGCCGTTGGCGGAAGCCAAGGCCCGGGCCCTGGTGGACGGCATTGATGACCACTGGAAGCGTGTCGAGGCCATACGTGATTATGTGGCCATTTCGGTTCGACGTACCGGGCCCTCCCTGATCTCCATGCCCCTCTCGGCCATCACGCCCGCCGACACCACCTTGCAGGATGCCTATGGCAACACCACCGACCGGGCCATCCTGCTGTACACCATGCTCCGGGCCATCGGCCTGGCGCCGACATTCGTCCTGGCCTCCGGGTTGCCGGATGTGGACATGCTGAACGCGCCATTGCTGGCCGTGCCGGATGCGCGCATCTTCCATAACGTGCTGGTGCGGTTGGAGGATGATATCCTGAACCTTGAACCGGGAACCGCGATTTATCTGAACGATACCGACCAGTACGCGGCCCTGGGCGCCTCCGCGCACGAAAACAAAATGGGCCTCACCCTGCCGGCGGGGCGTCCCTTTGTGATTATTCCGGCCCGGTCTGATTATTCGGAAACGCATTATGCCGTCAGTATCGACACGGAAGGGAAAGCCACCATGGCCCGTCAGACCCGTTTCTGGGGAAATGATTTCGGCCCGCGAAAAAAGAGTTATGCGGAGATGACGCCTGAGGAACGGCGTCGTTTCTTTCAGGAGATGATTGCCGGTATTTCCCAGTCGGCGGTTGCGGAAAGCGAACTGGAAACCGATTTTACCGTCTATCCGGGCACGGAGGCCTTTACGGTGGGGGTGCCGGATTATGCGGTGATTGACGGCGACTTCCTGTATTTTAACGTGCCGGCGTCGCTTGGTGGACTGTTCCGGTTGCGCGCGGATACGCGGGTCAATCCGCTCTACATCTCGCAACCCAAAAAATTCGGCATCACAATAGACATACAGGCGCCCGCCGATTATTCCGCGGTATTGCTGCCCTCATCGATTGTCCGTCGGCAGGTAGGGGCTGTACGTATGCTGATTGATTACAGCGCGCGGGTCGAAAATGTAAATGGCGAAGCGCACATTGTGGTGACTGGCGCGGTGGATATTTCGCCCGCCATCCTGCCGACAGGCGACTACCCGGACCTGCTTGCGCTTGACCGGGACCTGGCGCACAAACGCGAACAAACCATCCTGCTGCGCAAGATGGACCCATCGGAATAAATTCTGAACGCCTTATCCCGTGGAAGGTTACGTGACACCAGGGTATTGCCCTGGGCGGGTTGTCCCTTGGCATGCCGTAAAAGAAGGCAGGTCCCCCTACGGGATAGGGGCTGTTCGATTTCATTTTCCAAACGCAGTATCGCTTCGGAGTCGAATGTATTAAAAAAATCACCGCGATTACTGGCGAATCAATGAAAAATATCATGCTGCGGCCAACGGTCGAGGTAAGGAGTTCTGACCGTATTGACAGCATGGCCTCGCCGGCCACGGGGTCAATCCGGTCAGTAAGGTCACCCCCCCCGCTAACCGTTACTTGCAGAAAATCAAGCGCAGCGCATCCAGGCGCACGGCGGCGGTTTCCAGGTCGCGCAGCGCGGACGTCAGGGCGTGTTCACGTTCTTCGATTTCCCGGGGCGTGATGTGGGTGTTGCGTTCTTTGAGGGTGTTGAGTCGGCGCAGTTCCGCTTGTTCAGAAGCGGTTAGTTGCGCGCGCGCTGTGGCGCGCATGGTGTCGGCCTCCTCCTGGGCCAGGGATTCGGCCTGCCGGAGCAGGGGCGGCAGGATATCGCGCAGCGCGGTTTGTTCGGCAGGGGTCATTGAGGCGAGCCAGGTCAGCTCTTTATCGGTTGGCAGGGGGCCGGCCCAGGGCGCGCCCCGGTCATCCAGTGTAATGTGGATAGGGGTGGGGGGTAGATAGCGCGCGGCCGTGCTCTGGATGTCGGCCAACTGGAGGATGAAAGTCGCTTCCACGAGCAGTTGGCGCTGGTCCGTGCCGGGCCAGAGGGTGATGGCCGCATTGCCGTCGGCGGAGGTGAGCATCCGTTCCATGGCGCCCTGGACCAGCGGATGGTCCCAGGTCATGAAGCCGATGTCGTCGCGTGTCAGCGCGTGCGCGCGATCGAAGGTGATGGTCATGCCTTCGCGGGGGAAGCCGGGGATGCTGTCCGTGAAGATAGGGTCCGGCCGCAGCACCCAGCAGCGCGCGTCGGTAATCTCGGGATGAATGCCGTACCCCTCGAAGAGGTCCAGCAAAAAGGTTTCCAGTGCCGTATCGGCATCCAGCGCCTGAATGACCTCGACCCAGTGCCGGGCATCTTCCGCGCGATAGGATTGCAGCTCCAGCAGGCGGTCGCGCCCGTGCAGCATGCGCCGGGTGACGTCCGCGCATTCGCGTTGCACATCCCGGATGAAGCCTGGCCAGGAGGAATCGCCGGGGCGGGTCGCCTCGCTTTCCAGGGCGGCGCGGAAGCGGGTGTATACCTCGTGCGCGCCGGGCAGCGGACGGGAAAAAATATTCAGTCCCTCGTGCAGCCACAGGGCGTTTCGTTCACTCTCTGCGCCGGGGGTGTAGGGGACATGCACATGGATGGCGTGGGCCTGCCCGATGCGGTCCAAACGTCCTATGCGTTGTTCGATCACCTCCGGGTTCAGGGGCACATCCAGCATGACCAGGTGATGGGCAAACTGGAAGTTACGGCCTTCGCCGCCGATCTCTGAACTCAGCAGCACACGCGCCCCCTCCGGGTCGGCAAACCACGCGGCCTGGCGGTCGCGTTGGATCAGGTTCATTTCTTCATGGAAAAACCCCATGGGGATGCCGGTGCGCTCCTTCAACTGGTTGTAGAGCGCCATCACGGCTTCCCGCGTGTGGACGATGGCAAAAATCTTTGCCGGGGCGGTTTTTTTCAGCAACTGCACGAACCATTGCGCCAGGGCGTCCGGGGCGTCGGGCAGAGCGGACAGGTGGACCTTGCGCTCGGGAAAGCCTTTGATGATGCGGCGGGTGTTCCGGAAAATAACGCGTCCGGGGCCGTAGCAGTCGACCAGTTCACGGAGCAGGGTCTCGCGCGGCGCGTCGGGATTCAGGCCGTGTTCGGCGAGGCGACCCTTCTGCGCCTTGGTAAAAGGTTTTTTCCCTTGCAGGGCTTCCGCCAACGGGACAAGCCCGTCAAATTTTTTCTGCTCTTCGAGAAAGGCCTCCAGGGTGGTGTAGCGGTCGGGGTCAAGCAGGCGCAACCGGGCGAAATGTCCGGCTTCCCCCATTTCCTCGGGGGTGGCCGTCAGCAGCAGCACGCCGTCGCTCTTCTGCGCCAGCGCCTCGACCAGGGCATAGCGTTGCCCGGGCTGTCCGGGGGCCCATTCCAGGTGGTGGGCCTCGTCCACAATCAGCATATCCCAGCCGGCGTCAACCGCCTGCACGGCCTGGCGCGGCGAGCCCGCGAGCCACTCGATGTCGCACAGGATGATCTGTTCATCCAGGAACGGATTTTCGTCGGTGTGCGCGAGCGCGGCGCACCGCTCTTCATCATAGATGGCCGCCTTCAATGAAAAGCGGCGCAACAGTTCGATGAACCACTGGTGCACCAGCGCCGGGGGCACGAGAATCAATGCGCGCGTGATCTGGCCCAGACGTAATTTCCGGTGCAGGATCATGCAGGCCTCGATGGTCTTGCCCAGGCCGATTTCGTCGGACAGCAGGACGCGCGGGGAGATGCGGTTGACGACGGATTCAACCACATAAAGCTGGTGCGGGATCAGGGATACGCGCCCGCCCTGGAGGCCCCGCGGGGGCGATGCGGCATAGCGGTGCATCGCGTTCAATGTGCGCCGTCGCAGTGTATACATGGGGCCGTCGTTCACAACACCGTTGAGTATGCGGTCCTGCGGACGGTTGAAGACCAGCGATTCACACAAGCCGCCTTCATGCAACGCCTGTCCATCGCCGTGATAGATCAGCAATCCGTTTTGCTCTTCCACTGTCTCCACCGTGAATGAAACTGATGCGCCGTCGGTGACCGTATCGCCCGGCGCGTAGCGCGCCCGGTTCAGCGGCGCAGAGGCCGCCATATAGGTGCGCACCTCGCCGGTCGCGGGGAAATTCAGCGTGACGCGGCGGCCTTCGACCTGCAGGATCACGCCCAGCCCCAGTTCCGGCTCGGCCTCGCTGACCCAGCGCTGGCCGGGACAAAATGTCAATAGTTCGTTTGTATTCATCATTCAGATTGAGTGGTTGGCGCAAATAAGAATTGAGCGGGACAGATAGCGTCTCCATAGGGATTAGTCAACCCGGAACGTCCGACTGCGAAACCGGACTGTGGAACCTGTTCCTCACGAAC
>RZZM01000728.1 GCA_009929845.1 Spartobacteria bacterium | reverse complement strand
GATGAGCATAAGCGATACATGCAAGGATATCATCGCGCTCCAACCACGGATAACCGCTTAATAGCATGTCAATAGTGTCACCGGCCGCAAGCATGCCCAGAATATGCTCGACCGCCAATCGTCGCCCGCGAACGATGCCCGGGACAAAGCGCATTGACGAAACCCCGCATCTGCGCCTATGCTGCCCGAATGACTGATGAATCACAGCAGGAAATGACCATCCGGATGGACGCGCTGACGCGCCGGGTAACGGAGCATATCGCCCACGCCCTGGAGCAGACGGAATTCGCGCAGGTGGTTGTGCGCTATCCGCATGTGCTGCGCATGGGAAAGATGCTGCGCGGCAGGCTGCTGCTTTACCTGGGCCTTGCCCGGCGCCTGCCGGAGGATAAACTCGTCAGCACGGCCGCGGCGGTCGAAATGCTGCATGCGGGCAGCCTCTTCCATGACGATATTATTGACCAGGCCCTGATCCGGCGCGGCCAGTCCGCCTATTGGAAAGAGGCGGGTCCGTCCGCCGCCATCCTGCTGGGCGACATGCTCTTCATCCTGGCCATGAAGTCCATTGATCACGAGGCCTCCCCATTCCTGCTCTCTACCCTGCTGGAAATGGCCGGACAGGTCTGCCAGGGCGAGGCCCTGCAGGACATGATATGGGAAGACACGCAGGTGAACTGGGAACGCTATATCGAGATGGCCCGCATGAAGACCGGCGCCCTCTTCGCCTTCGCCGCGGGCGCGGTCGCCGACCACACGACAACGCAGTTCGAGGCCCTGCGCGAGACGGGGTACCACCTGGGCATTGCCTACCAACTGGCGGATGACGTGATGGATGCCCAAGGCAGTGAAGAGGCCGCGGGAAAGACATTGGGACAGGACCATGCACACGGCAAAAATACCGGGGCGTCACTGGCCGCGCAATGTCAGCGCAATCCACGAGAAGAAATCCGTGTCCACTGCCGCGAGGCCGAACAGATGCTCACCCCCTGGCCGGTCTTGCAGGAGGCGTGGCGGCAGTACATGACCATTGAGATGCAGCCGGCCCTGGACCGAATGCTGCAACGTACGGAAGGATAGCGGGTACGATGTATGGCGGTTAATCCACTCGACAATATTCGCGTTGTACTGATTTCCCCCCTTTACGGAGGCAACATCGGCGCCGTGTGCCGTTGCATGATGAACTGCGGGATCACCGACCTGGCCATCGCCGCGCCCAGGGACGATGTGGACATGGAGGAGGCGCGC
>RZZM01000294.1 GCA_009929845.1 Spartobacteria bacterium | reverse complement strand
GGACGCAGCTTCGACCTCTCACTGTCCGTGGGCATCGCCACAATACGCCCGCACCGCGATTACATTGAAACACAGGATATCCTCAAACGCGCGGACCAGGCCCTCTACCGCGCCAAGGGCAACGGACGGGACCGCTATATCATCTGGCAGGACCATGATGCGCCGACGCCCGCCAGCCCCCCCCCCGGCGCACTGAACGAGGAGCACCCCGCCACCAAACCACTGCACATCATGGTTGTGGACGACAAACCCGCCATGACCAGGCTGATCGCCCAGTTCCTCCAGGAACTCCCCTGCGAAATCACCTGCGCGCATACGGTCCAGGAGGCCCTGGGCCTGCTGCACAAAAATCCCAACCGGTTTGGAATTGTGTTAACCGATCTGACCATGCCCGATGCCGACGGCTTCGAGCTGCTCGACAAGATTCACGCGCTGGACAAGACCATCGTCCGGATCGTGATCTCCGGATATGCCACCGCCGACAACGCCATTCTGGCCATGCGTCACGGGGCCTATGACTTTATCCCCAAACCGTTCATGCCCGAACAGCTCCGGGCGGTGGTCGGCCGCGCCATGGAATACCGACGGTTGCTCTCCGAAAACCTGCAATACGGCCAGCACCTCGAAGAAATGGTCGAGGCCAAAAGCCGCGAGGCCTCCCGAGCCCTTGAGGACATCAAAACCTCCTACGAGTTCACAATCCTTACCATGGTGGCTATGCTCGATGCGCGCGAACGGGAAACCAGCCAGCACAGCCGCCGGGTCAGCGACCTCACCCGCCTGCTCGCCTATCATATGGGGGTCCACGACCGCGAACTCGACGAAATGGGCCGCGGCGCCCTGGTGCACGATATCGGCAAAATCGGCATCCCCGACAACATCCTCAACAAGCCCGGCCCCCTGAATGAAGAAGAGTGGAAAATTATGCGCACCCATCCGGACATCGGATACCAGTTTTTGCGCAATTGCTCGTTTCTGCGGACGGCCGCGGAGATGGTCCTGCAACATCACGAGGCCTACAACGGCACCGGCTATCCCAAAGGCCTCAAAGGGGAAGAAATCAGCCTGGGGGCGCGTATCTTTATGGTGGTCGACACCTACGATACGATGCGCTCGGCGCGCGTCTACAAGAAATCCATGCCGGCGACCACCGTACTGCGCGAAATCATCGCCCAGCGGGGCCGACAGTTCGACCCCCACGTCGTGGATGCGCTTGTCAATCACCAACACGAAATCGAACGGGCCGGCCAATGGCCCGAATAACCCTCCGGTAGCCCCATGCCGACCCCATCCACAACGAGTGATGAATACCTCCCCTCGATGGAAGGCAACTGCCGTTCATGGAAGCGCTGGGCCCGATGGGGCGCCGCCCTGCTCCCCTCCCCCATGCCGACATCGCCCAGCCAAACCATCATCCTGACCTACCACCGCATCATTCCCCGCACCCACCTGCAAGGCGTCTACTCCTCGCCCCATATCATCGTCACCCAGGAATCATTTCGCCGACAAATGGACATCCTCCGCAACCATTACCACCCCCTTTCACTGGAAGACTACGTCACCGCGCGCGAGACCCGGTCGCCCCTCCCTCGCAACAGCGTGATCATTACCTTCGATGACGGCTGGGAAGACAATTACCGCTACGCCCTTCCCGTACTGAGAACGGCAGGCCTGCCCGCCACGATCTTCCTCACCACCGGCTGTATCGGCACACAACACATATTCTGGCCGGAAGAAATTCACTTCCTGCTCCATCATCTGCCCTACGTGCGCGATCCCGCCCTGCGCACGCTGACCGCCCAGGCCGGCATAGATGCCAATAGCTGGATCGAGGCCGAAGAAACCCGCGACGGGTGGTCCTTTATCGAGCGCCTCAAATCCATCGACGACGCCCGGCGCACCGCATTCATCGAAGCCCTGCGCGCACACACCCATCACCCCTCTTTCCCCCAACCGCAGCACGCCTTCCTGAGCTGGATGCAGGTCAAAGAAATGCAGCAAGCCGGAATACACTTCGGCGCCCACGGCGTCACCCACCGCCTGCTCACCCAGTGTACCGAAGAAGAAGTCCGCCACGAATGCCGCCAATCCCGAGACACCCTGACAAACGAAACCGGCATCCCGCCCTCCTTTTTTGCCTATCCCAACGGTGATTTTACCCCGGAAATTCAACGCATTGTCGCCGAAACCGGCTATCGCGGCGCCGTCTCCACCCGCCCCGGAAAAAACAATCCCCAAACCGACCTCTACGCCCTCCAACGCATAAATATGAGTGAAAGTCGCCTCCTCGACCCCCTCGGTCGCTTCTCCCCCTCACTTTTTCGGCATATGCTCTCATAACAAGGCTTGACGACTCATCACAAAATCCCCACGATGCCCCACTCACTCAATAGTGCGGAGAGATGGCTGAGTGGACTAAAGCGCACGATTGGAGTTCGTGTGGGCGTTAATAGCGTCCCGTGGGTTCAAATCCCACTCTCTCCGCCACTTTTAACCAATCGAGGAATCAAGGATGTGTCATGAACTTTTTTAAATATCTGGGTGTGCTATTAACCGTAATTGCAACAGCAACCATGTTAACCGCGTGCGAAAGTGACAGCAGCAGTGGCGGCGGAGACGATCCCGACTCCAGTGCAGCAGAAATCAGTGGAGATGCGGCATTGAAAGTCATCAATGAATCTGATTATGACTCAACCGTCTATTTTGATGGCGTGTACATTGGCATGGTTGATTCAGACAGTTATTATCAATGGGATGTTCCCACAGGCACCCACGAGATCAAGATCGATAATGCTGAACTCGACAACAGTGATGCCGCCCGGCTTAGCGTTAACTTTCAAAGCGGCATGATTAGCCCGGTTACAATTAACTGGGAAGAAGATGACAATAACAGCTTCAACTTTTTCTAAAGGCGTGTCGTAAGACAGGCATTTCTTTTTTAACCGGGAAGCTCGACTCTGCCGCTTTTTCATGCCGCCCCAGGAGGAGACTATGAAGCACTGACGATTTCCCTGAACTGTTTGGTCCAAAAATAATCGTGATAGGCTTCAGCGGTATGGTCTGTAGATCACTGAAGGCCTTGACATTGCCTATCTGAAATCTGTTCATGTTCAATTGCTTTCCAGGGCGGACCCGTTGGCCAGTAAACGCCGTATGATTTCGACCGAGAAAACACCTTCGGTCGAGGCGCCATCCAGTAACTGCGCAATCCGAGACCGCGCGGCGTCACAACTGTCCGCATGGGTAGCTGCATTCATGGTGTGCCGATAAGCAGACAATACATCCATCGCCATGATGTCATATCCATATCCGGCCAACAGCCAACGCAGCGCGGCCAAACCGGCCTCCATCGCAAACTGCGGCTCTTTGTCTGCGAAATCACGCGCCGCACGAGTCAACGTCTTCGGGTCGCAGGGGGTCGCGTTCGCAAGCTTGATCGCAACCTCATACAGGCCCACTGACTTTGCTGCTGCAAACCACTTGCCTTCTTCGCCGGGGCTCTTCTCAACCAAGTCCTTGAGAATGGATGACCTGTCCTTGTCTGGATACTTCTTGGCAATTGCTTTGAAGGTGGCCAGATGGGTACCCAGACGATTGGCGACAAAGGCGTGCTTGGAGTAGGCTTCTTCGGTCTTCCCCTCAGACAGCAGAATCTCCTCGCACATCCGTGCGACATGACTGGTATTCGCGTATGGATCGCTTGTGGCCTCGGCGTACCGTATGGCTTCATCCGGCTTCCCCTGAGCAGCGAGGGCTTTGACTCCCCAATACCGCGAACTCCACCAGTTGTGCGGATCCAATTCGATCAGTTCAAATAGTTCGTCGTAGCGTTCCGCCGTATAGAGTGCACTCAAACATGCATAGGTACCTATAAACCAGCCGCCGCGTGATCTGTCGGGGCTCCACGCAAGGCGAAGCGTACCAATGAATTTATCTGCCCACTTGTTCGCATGCATCTTCGTCGAACACATTTCTCCCCAGTGCTCAGCCAGCAGCTCAAGATATGGCATGTTATCGTCTTCAATGGCTTGCCACAAGCGATTGAGCCACTTCTCGCGCATAACATCATCAGCCGGCGCGGCCGCGATAATGGCGGCAAGTTCCTCAACTGCATAGTTCACGGTGTTGCCAATAGCACCCGATGAGCTGTCAACATTCTGAATAGCAGGCGAAACCTTCTCCAACAAGAGCACCGCACCTTCCGCGCCCAATACCGGATCCTTCTTCGCCACCTTTTTGATCTCGCTCACGGCCTCATTGATGCGCTTGATAGCCGGCAGAGATTTCCAGCCGAATGCATTGCGCCTGAACCGGGCGGCAAATGTCCACTTGTGCTTGACCTTACTCATTTGCCCTACTTTCTGCGTTCGACGTATTTGATAAAATTCCGCAGCCGTTTCCACTCGGTCTTGATTGCCAGCAGATCCTGCTTGAATTCGGTTTCTTGGCCCATGCTATACATCAGCTTGTGAGTCTTGTCGAGATACTCAATGGCCTCTTTGTGCTTGTGTGCCTTGCGGTATCGTTCTGCGATATTGAGGTAGGAATACGGTTCTGAGAGGTCGCGACTCATGATGCCGACAAGCGCATCCAGATCGCCGTCCTGCTCGGCAAACATCTGCATCAGGCCCTTTAGTTTGCCGGCCCGCCCATACTGCTCATCATTCTTCTCGCCCGGTTTGATGCGCGGCAGTTTGCTCCATTCTTCCTCGACCAGCTCGCGGTATTTCGCCTTACCTGCCTTTCCGAAAAGTCGCCCGTATGTCTCGTAGGCGCCACGGAAGATGTCCCAGCCCGAGTTGATGTATTTGTAAAACAAACGGACAGCCAATTCCTCGGGAATCGGCTTGGCGCGTTGGCAGGTATCAAGATGCAATTCAAGCAGATCGTCCATGATCATGCCCATTTCTCCGTCGGAGTCGATGCACTCGATCGCCTCTTCCCACAATACCAGTGCGTATTCGACCAGCTCTAGAACTTCCGTCGGATACTTATCTGCCATGGCCTTGAGTCGATCAATAACGAGGTCCACGCCGCGTGCGTAGTCCGATGCCTCGCGCCACGAGACAAAGTCATCGATCACCATGGCCTGCCGGAGCACGGACCGCATTTCGGTGATGTTTGCGGCGGGCTGCTCGGCGGCCACGCGAAATTTGAGCACATTGTAGAACTCATTGTCAGTCATCGCCTGTGACATAATGGTTTCCACCAGGTGATCGGGCGACTGTTTCCGGAGCCAGGCTTCGATATCGTCCGGCTCGATTCGCTTTTGGCGGACAGCGCCAACCGCCGCAACCTGCGACTCAATCCATGTCAGGCCGGTAGCCACCAGATGCTTGCAGAACTCGTGATCCTGCCCCAACGGGCAGGTGCAGGTGCCCTCGACCGTGCCGTCCGCTACCCACAAAGTCGTGCAATACGGATGCGAACCGTCAACAGTGGCGTAGACCTTGCCATCTTTCTGCTTGAGCGCGTGCACCAGCCCGGCGTCGAAGTAGCCTTCGCCGCGTTCAAAATACCGCGAGTTGGTGGCCTGGCGCAGCATGGCACGGGTGATGGCAGGCTGAGACTTATGGGACGAAGGGGACACATGGTTCGCTTTGGCGGCGCTTTTCTTTTGTGGACGTTTCTTTCGGACGGTCATTGGGCGGTTCTCCGCTGTTGGTCGCGGCGGTTGAGCCGGGCGCGGGTCATGCTCTCGCGCAAGCCGCCTGCTTCGAGAAAGGCCCGCTCAAGTTGTCTGAGCTGCTGGTCGAGTAGATAGTTGGTCTGATGGATCAGACAAACCAGAATGTTGGCCACAACCTCCGGTGGCCGGGTATCAAAGAAAGTGCGAAAGGCCGCAAAGATGGGATCCGTGGTTTGATGGGACGCATGAGACTCATGGGACGCATGCCCCTGGGTCACCGAATCTTCACAGCTTCTATTCGTCCCCTTGGTCCCATCTGTCCCATACTCTTGCTTTGGCGGCGCAATCCGCCCGCTGGCCAGATTGCGCACATAAAGCGCCTCTTTGCTATTCTTGTCCCAGAGCGGCTCATCGTGGTTGCGTAGCCAATCGCGGTAATCTTCGAGCAGCTCCTCCAGACTGGCGCGCGCCACATTCGTGAGCTTAATCTCCATCTCCTTGGATGTGCCCGACGCCTGGCTGCC